>DCGX01000077.1:0-26154 GCA_002315505.1 Ruminococcaceae bacterium UBA1767 | reverse complement strand
TTACGAATGAGAGGCTTATAAAGGTCGCTTGCAAAAGCAGAGGATGAGGCAAGAAGCTGTGAGTCTGCAGTTGACATTGATGCGGCAAGGATGGCGGTAAGAACGACACCGGAAATAACAGCAGGGAAGAGGAAGCGAGTCATTTGAATGAATACTGTTGAGCTGTCTTTAATTTCACCGAGAAGAAGATGACCTACACAACCTGCGGCAACAGAGAAGATAACGATAAGTACGTTCCATGTGATACCGATTTTTGCACTCTTCTTAACAGCCTTGTCAGACTCAAGCGACATAAATCTTACGATAATATGTGGCATACCGAAGTAACCGAGACCCCAGCCAAGACCGGAAGCGATGTCCTTCCAGTTATTAAATGCATTCCAGTAGCCTTCGGGAAGCTCAACAGTTGTTTCTGCACCGCCACCGTTCTTCATTACGAAAACAGCGAAAATAGGTGCTGCGAGCAAAGCGGCAAGCATAAGCATACCCTGGAAGAAGTCTGTCCAGCAAACAGCCTTGAAGCCACCGAGGAAGGTGTAAACAAGAATAACACCTGCGGCAAGGTACATAGCCTTTGTCGGGTCAATGCCGAGAACTGTGTTGAACAGAGTTCCGCAAGCCTTCATACTTGAAGCGGCATAAACTGTGTATGCAACAAGGAAAATAACTGCGCAAATCACACGAACAGCACTGCTCTTTGAGAGGAAACGGTTTGTGAGGTACTGAGGAAGTGTGATTGAGTCGTTGCAGGCGATTGTAAACTTACGAAGACGAGGTGCTTCGAGAAGCCAGCTGATAGCATAGCCGATTGCAAGTCCGATTGCAATCCATGCCTGACCGATACCGTACAAATAAATTGAAGCAGGGAGTCCCATAAGAACCCATGCGCTCATATCTGATGCACCTGCTGAAAGAGCAGATACCCAAGGACCCATCTGTCTTCCGCCGAGGAAGTACGATTTTTCTCCGCCGGTCTTGTCTTTAAAGAAGAAGAACACACCGATACCGAGCATAAATACAAGGTAAACAATAAAAACGATTATTTCTGTTTTTGAAGTCATTCTTTTCACTCCATTTTAAAATTATTCTCTGTATTATAACATAATGTGACTTTTTTGTAAATATGTTTAGCGAAATAAAATGGTAAGACTGACAAAATAATACTGTCATTCCAGCGAAGAATCTCAATTACATTTATTCTTTTCAATTTGGTTCGCAAATTCGACAGGAGCGGAGCTTTTGCCCTACACACGCTTGTAGTGGCGACAACCTGTCACCTGAGGTCTGCACAATCTCAATTTATTGCAAAATTAAACTCGCTCTCGAATTGAGGGCGAGTTCGTGTTTTCTGATTAACCCGACAAATCGGGATTTGTTTATTCAAAGATAATTTCAAACAATCTTTCAACAGCAAAACTATTATTAGAATTAGTCTTTTCAACAACAGATATAGTTCTTTGCGGTAAATCTTCAAGTATATCTATCTTGAAAACATCCTTACTGTTTTTGTCCAGCAGTTCTTCCGTGACAAATCCTATACCCAAATTGTTTTCTACCATCGGAATAATCTGATCTGCCGTTGCAGTTTCAATCATAGGCGAAAAATCAATTTTATTCCGAGCAAAAATGTTTTTATACAATTCGTATGATGCCGTAGTCTTATCCAACATAATTATCGGATATTCAGCTAACTCTTTTAACGAGTGCTTTCCTGTATGAAATCTCTTATAATTACTTCCGCAAACGGCTACCTCGTTCAATGTTTTCATATGAGTGAATTTTAAGCCGTGCGTTTTTTCTTCAGGAGTTGTTACTACCGAAAAATCAACAAGTCCGTTTTGCAACGCATTTATTGATTGTTGTGTGGAATAGTTTGTTATATTTATTTTTATCTCGGGGTAAAGCTCATGAAAACGATTTAGTATAGGAAGCAGAAAACAACGCAATGCAATATCGGTTGTACCGATTGAAACTATTCCGCTTTTCAGTTCCTTTTCGCTCTGAATTTCCTTTTCGGCAAGTTCAATATGCGAAACAGCAATTTTAATATGTTCGTATAACTTCTCGCCTTGTTTTGTTAATGTAACTCCACGGTTTGTTCTGTCGAACAATACACAACCGAGTTCTTTTTCAAGAATCTTAATTGTTCTTGTAACATTAGGCTGATTGTATAGCAAAAACTCAGCCGCCCCTGTAATACTTCCGTATTTGGCTACATAGTAAAATACCCGATAATAATCATAATTAACATTCATTTTATCACCATATCAATATTATATATCATTTATATCAAACATACATTTTACACATATCTTTGACAGTATTATAATTTACGGGATAAAAATAGTCAAGAAAAAGGTATGTTAATATGAATAAAAATCTTACAGTCGGAAAGCCTGAAATTGTACTTTGGAAGTTTTGCATTCCTCTTTTCGGAAGCATTATTTTTCAACAGTTATATAATATTGCAGACAGCTTTGTTGCAGGAAAATTTGTCGGAGAAAATGCGTTAGCGTCTGTTGGTAACAGTTATGAGATTACTTTGATTTTTATTGCTGTTGCATTTGGTTGTAATATCGGTTGTTCTGTTATTGTTTCAAATCTTTTCGGTGCAGGAAAGCATAAAGATTTAAAAACTGCCGTTTACACAACATTTATTGCAAGCGGTTTTCTTTGCGGTCTGCTGATGATATTCGGCTTGATTTTCAGCAAATCATTACTGCTTTTGATAAACACACCTGCTGAAATTTTAATGCCTTCACAGGTTTATTTAAAAATCTACATATACAGTTTACCGTTTGTGTTTTTCTATAATGTTTCAACAGGTATTTTTTCAGCACTCGGAGATTCAAAAACACCGTTTTTCTTTTTGATGTTCTCATCAGTTGCAAATATCGGAATGGATATTCTTTTTGCTACCGCATTATCATCGCACTTCAAATACGGTGTTGACGGTGTGGCATGGGCAACTTTTTTGTGTCAGGGAATCAGCTGTATTCTTGCGGTTGTTTTCGTATTAAAGAGATTAAAATCAACAAAAACAGAAAAAGCACCTGCTTTTTCGTGGCAGATACTTTTTGATATTTCAAAGATTGCAATTCCCAGTATGCTTCAGCAGAGTTTTATTTCAGTCGGAAACATAATCATTCAGGGAATAATCAATTCTTTCGGCACAGGTGTCATTGCAGGATATTCCGCCTCGGTTAAGCTTAATAATCTTGTTATCACATCATTTACTACTCTCGGTAATGGAATTTCCAATTACACCGCACAAAATATCGGTGCCGAAAAATACGAAAGAGTAAAATCAGGATTTAAGGCAGGAATAAAATTAGTGTGGGCATTGTGTGTGCCGATTGTATTATTGTATTTTTTTAACGGAAATCGTCTTGTACTTTTGTTCCTCGACAATCCGAGTCAAAGTGCCTTGCAGACCGGAACAGTGTTTTTGAAGATTCTATCTCCGTTTTATTTTGTTGTTTCGGCAAAGCTTGTTTCTGACGGAATACTCCGTGGAGCGAAAAAGATGGATAAATTTATGATAGCAACCTTTACAGATTTAATTTTGCGTGTTGTCCTTGCAAAAATACTGTCAACAACCGCATTGGGTTCAACAGGAATATGGTCAGCGTGGCCAATAGGATGGGCTGTAGCAACCATTATATCCATCTTTTTCTATTTTAAAACTATAAAAACAAATCGTAAAATATAAATTTATCTCAACAAATTCTGAAATATTTATATTTCAGGACGATGTGGGCATCGTCCGCTACGCAGGATTTTAAATTCTCGGTATGGGCGTCACTGTGTGCGCCCATAAAAATTCATCAAAGCTCAACGGACACACAGTTTTCCCCTACGTGATAATCGAGGATTCTGCAGATTTTAGGCGACAGATTGTCGCCACTACGGGATAAATTGACGAAAGGGGTAAGCTATTGATTCATAAAAATATCTCTGAATTTAACCGCACGGACATAGGTTTCATTGATGTACTCCTCGGGTGTCATATTGAGGTACTGCGTGTTTGCTCTGTCACCGCCATGACCCTTTGCGTTAAGCTCAAAGGTGAGAATGTCAGTGTAATTACATTTATGAAGTCTTTCTGCGATTGAATCCCAGTTACCCTTACCGTCAAACGGCATTAAATGTCTGTCGTCGAGGAACGTAAGTTCATTCGGGTCGGTCATTCCGTAGTTGTCATTAAGGTGAGTTGAGAAAATATATTTGCCGAAACGGGCGAGCATATCCTCACTGCGGTTGTAACACATTTCGTGACCCGAGTCAAAGGTGAAGCCGACATTTTCAACATCACCGTAGCGCTCAAAAATCGCATCAAGATACATTTCACCCTCGGTGTTTTCAAAACCGATTTTGATGTTTCTTTTAACGGCATAGTCTATAACCTTTTCAAGTCGGTCAACACCCTGCTTGTTCGGAGTGACATTGTCCATACCGATAATTGCGTGCATAATAACGAGAGGAACGTCAAACCTTGCACAATCGTCAATGGAATTGAGCAGGTCAGTAATCATTATGTCGGAAAGCTCACCGCTGTCATCGTGCCAGATATCATCCATTCCGTAAAACGGAGCGTGAATTGACTGATATTTAAGTCCGAGCTTTGCACCTCTTTCGGCATATTTTTCAGCATCCTTATAATCCGAATGCTTGATTTTGTCCGTGAAGAAGGCATCGTAGCCTGCGTTCTTGATTAAATTAATCTGGTCAACGCAGGGTACTTCTTTTTCAAGTGAAAGTCCTGTGCCGAGGCAAAGTAATGGCTTATCCATTATACTTCCTCCATTGTGTATTCACCTGCACTGAGCTGGATTACTGCACAGTTACCATCTGTTTCGTATTCATCAAAACTGTGCTCAACATCGTTGATGATAACTTTATCTGTGAATTTCGGGAGCTTAAGTGTTGCACAGATTCCCTCGGGAACAGTACATTCATAAACGAATCCGTCTTCGTTGCTCCATGCGGACTTGATAAGACCGCTGACAGAATCATATTCAGCCTTAACCCACTGCATTCTCTGCTGTCCGTCGGGAAGCTCGGCATCTGTTCTTGTGTCAACCCTCGGCTGAAGAAGAATGCTCTTGAATCCCGGCTCTGCGGCCTCGATACCTGCCATAAAGCGGTACATCCATTCAACGATTGCACCGTAAGCATAGTGATTAAATGAGTTCATACCAACATCACCGAAGCCTGTGCTCTTTGTGTATGAATTCCAGCGCTCCCAGATTGTTGTTGCACCCTGGTCGATACTGTAAAGCCATGACGGCTCATTTCTCTGCATAAGAAGTGTGTACGCCATATTATCCTTGCCGTATTTTGAAAGTGTCGGGCAAAGATTGTATGTGCCGAGGAAGCCTGTTGAAAGACGGTTGCCGTTTTCTTTAATCTGCTCAACAAGTGCATCTGCGGTTTCTGTTGCATAGTCGCCCGAAATGAGGTTGAATGCAAGTGAAATTACTTTTTCGCACTGAGTGTTGCTCTTGAGCTTACCGTCAACCATAAAGTTGTCTTCAAAATATTTGTGAGCTTCTTTTCTTGTAGCCTTGTAATATTCAGCTCTGTCAGCCTTGCCGAGAACCTCGCTGATTTCTGTCATCATATCAAGCATACGAACGAAATAAGCGGATGAAATAAATCTGTTGTCGCACCAGTCATATGCAAGCCAGTCACCGTAGCGAGGCTCTGCACCCGACATACCATTGATTTTGATAAGCTGTGCAATGTATTTTTCCATTGCGTCATAGTGTTCACACAGAAGGTCAACATCGTTATATATCTTGTAAAGATTGTAAGGAATAATGATACCTGCATCAGACCATGCACAGGCATTGAATGACTGACAGCATGATACCTTCGGTGCAACATCGGGGAAAGCACCCTCTTCTGTCTGCGAATCTCTCATATCCTGCATCCACTTGTGGAAGAATCCACGAACATCTGCATTGTATGCGGCGGTAACGCTGAAAGCCTGAGCATCACCTGTCCAGCCGAGTCTTTCATCTCTCTGCGGACAATCTGTCGGAACGCTGAGATAGTTGCTTCTCTGTCCCCAACGTGTATTTGAAATGAGCTTGTTAATAAGCTCGTCGGATGTTTCAATTTTACCGATTTCCTTATTGTCAGAGCCTACAACCTCTGAAATGAAATCAATAAGCTCGATATCCTCGTCAGCAGAAATTTCAATAAATCTGTAGCCGAAGAAGGTGAAGGTCGGTCTGTAGGTTTCCTCACCCTTGCCGCTGAGCACGTAGTATGCCTTTGAAAGAGCAGAGCGGTAGTTGATTGTGTAAAGCGAACCCTTGGGACCGTCGTTTCCACGGGCTAAGTCGCCTGTATCATTAAGGAACTCGGCATAACGCATTTTAACAGTTGTACCTTCAGCACCCTTAACCGTGATTTTTGCCCAGCCGACCATTTCCTGCTCAAGGTCGATGATGAGCTTTTCACCCTTTTTGATTGAAACAGGGAGCTTTGACGGCTTGTCGCAAACATTGATTTCACCGAAATATGTTCCGTTATAATTTACTCCGTTGTATTTTGTAAATGTTTTTGCAGTAAGGCTTAATCCGTCACGAACTCTGATTGCAGGACCGATAAACGGTGTGATTTCACCATTGAAATCGTTAAAGAATTCGGCATTTTCCCATTTTGCAACGTCAAAATCAGTTTTTGACATTACTGCGTAGTCATCAAGTCTGCCGTCACGGAATTCGCCGTCCCATATATCAGCAGTTCTTATCTGTCCGCAAACATCAGCTTTCCAGCTGTCATCGGTTGTGATAACGCTCTCGCCGTTGTTTGTAAGGCAGGCAATAAATGCAGGCTGTTTTCCACCATAAATTTCGCCGACAATTCGACCGCTGAACCAACCGCCTGCAAGCACTGCAAGCATACGATTCTTTCCGCTTTGAAGAAGGTCGGTTACGTCATAAGTCTGATACATTGTTCTTTTTTCAAATGTAATAAAGCCGGGCTTGAGCTCGTCATTGTCTATCTTTTTGCCGTTGATATAAACATCAATGCAACCGAGAGCCGCAAAAATAACAGTTGCGTTTTCGGGCTTGTCAATTTCAAAATCCTTGACGAAGACGGGGAGTCCCTTCCACGGCTTAAGGTCTAAATGCTGTGCATGGATGTCCCAGTTTCTGCCCCATGCATTGCTTTTGCAATCAAAATATTGTTCAAATTCGGTGGTGATAAGTTTTGCACCGTTCCAGATTTTTTCCATAATAACACCTCAAAAAAATGGGCGGAGATTCTCCGCCCTAAAAATTACTGTACTGAAATATGCCAGAGAAGAGGCACAATGCCTGTGTATTTTAATACGAAGCCAAATACCTTAACGATAGTATCGCAGATTGCCGAAACAACACCGCCGAAATCGTAGAAGAATCCGCTCGACTGGTATGTCGGAGCACCGCTGTACTCAAGTGTGAACGGCTGTGTATACATTACACCGCCTTCACCGATAACCTCTGCACGAACATATGAACCGATTTCGTCTGAATAATCATCAAGGTCGATTGTGTTGCCAACTGCAATAATTTCGCCGTCTGCAACCCAGTGAACAAGGTAAGCATTCTTTGTGCTGATTGTGATTGTGTCTGCAACGTCGTCAACCTTAACACTTGTGATACCAGGAACGGCTGCACTTGTGTCAAAATCAAAGATTGTGTCCTGTTCGCCTTCTTCAATTTCTTCCTTACAGATTTTTTCATAGGCTGTTGCGAGCCTGTCTGCAAGCTCAAGTCCAACTCCGGCTTCCTTAAGCTCGTTTGACCATGCATTGATTTCAACAGGGCTTCCGTCTGAATAACTGCAGGCAAAGAAAGCACCTGTCTGCATTGCTGTCTTAAGAGCATCAACGGTCTGCTCAGGCATACACATCATTGTGTAACCTGAGTCAATTACACCGAGATTATGTGCGTCTGTTGTTGCAATTCCGAAAACATTTCTGCCCTGCGGAATAACTCGCTGTAAAAGTGTGTCCCAGAGCTTTCTGTCAAATCTTGTACGGTTGTCACCCTTACTGTTAATATCAAGACCGATAAGTGCGTCAGGATATTTAACGAGGAGCTTTTCGAATTTTGTAACGTAGTAATTAAACTTGATGTTGTCTGTGTTGTATGCTTCATCGAAGCTGCCGACGTGTCTTGCACCTGTGTACTCGCCGGGGTGATTGATTACACAAAGTCCGCCGAGCTTGTCGACATTTTTAACGATGTTTTCATAGTCACTTGTGCCGCCGAGTGATTCGTTACCGTAGTCAACAAACCAACTGCAAATGTGAGCATTATTGAAAGATGTCGGATTTTGCTCATTACCGTAAGGGACACGCATCATCTTCTGAAGTGCGGTTCCGTTTGAATCATACTGTGTGTAGTATGTTCCGTCATAGGTGTATGTGTTGCCGTTTGCGGCAATACCCGTTGCGCTTATCGGGTCAATACCCACATCAAGGTTTGTGAACACATGAACAAATCTGTTTGCGCTCAATGAATCCCAACCATAGTCAACTGTACCGTGGTCTGCAATTGCCTGAATGTCGAAATCACTTTCGTAGTGAGCTTCGATATTCTGTGTCTTTGTGATGTGACCGTCAGAAGCTGTTGTGTGGTTATGTAAATCTGTTTTGTACTGCTTATATGTGCTCCAGTTTACATCTTCATATGTACTTGTGATTTTGTAATCGACTCCGTCTGCTGAAAAGGAATTAACCATTGCGAAAGAGCCAATCATAGTTGCCGAAACTAAAACTGATAAAATTTTCTGAATTTTTTTGTTCATAAAAAATCCCTCCTAACTGTTCCATTTTACATTAAAAAAAAAGCACTTACAAGTATTTTTTTAAGTTTTGTAAGATTGCACTAACCTAATAAAGTTTTTTTATAGAAATAAAACAAACAAAAAATAAAAAAACAAAAAAACTCTTTATATGACGCTATTTTTATAGTATAATAATGCCATTAAGTTGTCGGAGGATAGATTTATGGAGAAAAACAAAGTAAGATTGACTATCGGCGGTCTTGATTATTTCATCACAACCGATGAGGATGTCGCTTATATGAAAAATCTCGGTGAGGATCTCAATGACAAAATGATGGAGCTTATGCAGAATTATACCCGACTTTCGCAGGTTCAGGCAGCAGTTCTTTGTGCACTTGAATATGCGGACAAGTTAGGTCAGATGCAGAAAGCTGCCGAAAGCCTGAAGTCACAGATTCAGGTGTACATGGAGGATGCTTCAAAGGCTAAAATTGAGGCGGAAATGGCTCGCCGTGAAGCAGAAAGAATGACAAGAGATTTAAGAAGCATAAGAAGAAGTCTTGAAGAAAAGGATATGCTATGATTAAAACTGAAATACTTGCACCTGCCGGTTCTATGGAATCGGTTTTTGCTGCTGTAAGAAGTGGCGCAGATGCCGTTTATCTCGGCACGAAGGCATTAAATGCAAGACGCGGTGCGGACAATTTTGATTTTGAAGAGTTGAAAAATGCCGTTGAGTATTGCCACAAGCACAATGTTAAGGTTCATCTTACACTCAATACGATTGTTGCGGATGGCGAATTTGAGGATGCACAGGAAATTGTGAAAAATGCCTGTGAAATCGGTGTGGATGCAATAATTGTGCAGGATTTGGGGCTTGCCGAAATTATTCACAGAACAGCTCCCGATATGCCTATGCACGCGTCAACTCAGATGTCCGTGCAGACACTTGCAGGACTTAAAAGACTCAAAAGGCTCGGCTTTGCCCGTGCAGTTTTGCCACGAGAGATGTCTAAAGAAGAGATAAAGCGTCTTTGCGAAAATTCACCGATTGAGCTTGAATGCTTTGTCCACGGAGCTTTATGTATGTGCGTTTCGGGACAGTGCTATTTCAGTGCTTTGTTGGGTTCACGAAGCGGAAACAGAGGAGCTTGCGCACAGCCGTGCAGACTTCCGTTCGGTGTTCAGTTCGGTACGGGACATGATTTGAGTTTAAAGGATTTGTCGCTCGTTGACTATATGCGTGAGATGGCCGAGATGGGTGTCTGCTCATTTAAAATTGAGGGCAGAATGAAGCGCCCCGAATATGTTGCCGCCGCAGTTAAGGCTTGCAGAAACAGTCTTGACGGAATTGATGACAACGAAATTAAAAATGATTTGCGTTCTGTTTTTTCACGTTCGGGATTTACAGACGGATATTATGTGTCAAAGCTCGGACTTGATATGTTCGGTACTCGTCAGAAGGATGATGTTACTGCCGCTTCGACCGTTCTTAAAAAGCTCGAAAAAATATATGAAAAAGAAACTGCTGACACAAAAATTGATTTTGCATTTACGGCAATCAGGGATGAGCCGATTTCGCTTGCCGCACAGGCAGGGGGCAGAAATGCTTATGCCGAGGGTGAAGTGCCGCAGCTTGCACAGAACAAGCCGACAACAGTTGAATCCGTGCAAAATCAGCTTGCCAAGGTCGGCGGAACAAAGTTCTTTTTAGGTGAGTGTGATATCGAGCTTGATGACGGACTTTTTATTCCTGTTTCGGAGCTTAACCGACTTCGCAGAGAAGTTGTTGAAAAGCTGGAAATTGCAGAGGACACATTAAAAAAATATGTGCCCGAATACATAAAGACAACCCCGCATACACCGGGCAAAAAGAAAATAATCTGCCGATTTGCTAAGGTTGAAAATGTGCCCGACAACTGGGACTATATTGATGAAATTATTGTTCCACTCGGAAAAGAAAAGGAAGTTAAAAAATCACTTCGTGTAAGTGTTGAAATTCCGCGTGGCATTTTCTCAAATGATGAAAGAATACTGAATCAGCTCATTGCCGCAAAGGAATACGGCATTACGGAAGCCTGGGCAGGTACGCTTGACGGAATTGTACTTGCACAGAAAGCAGGACTCAAAGCAAACGCATTTTTCGGCACGAATGTATATAATTCGCAGAGTGTAAAGGCACTCGAAAATATGGGAGTAAATAAAATTTTGCTCTCGGCTGAATTGACACTTGCACAGGCACAGGCAATCGGCGGTGATGCACCGAGAGGTGTGTTTGCTTACGGCAGACTACCGTTAATGCTCACACGAAATTG
The DNA here is from genome assembly GCA_002315505.1 of Ruminococcaceae bacterium UBA1767. Taxonomy (GTDB): domain Bacteria; phylum Bacillota; class Clostridia; order Oscillospirales; family Acutalibacteraceae; genus CAG-488. The sequence continues at coordinate 15,049 of DCGX01000077.1, read as the reverse complement.
TCCGCAGAAAAATTCACGCACCTGCGCCGAATGTCGACAGACGGGCAAGCTCATTGACCGCAAGGGCGTGGAGTTTCCGATTGACTGCCACACGGGATTTTCGGAAATTCTCAACTCTGTTCCTGTTTATATGGCGGACAGACTTTCCGAAATCCGTAATATGGACTTTATGCTCTTGTATTTCACGAACGAAGACAAGGAAAAGACCGCACTCATAATTCACGATTATATAAAGTCGGGCAAACCGCACGGCGAGTTCACCCGTGGACTTCTCTATCGTGGAGTGGAATAGTCAATTAACAATGCACAATGCATAATGCACAATGCACAATTAACCCCGAAGCAGAAATTCTGCTTCGGGGTTTGCCTTATATAAATACTTGCTCAAAAATATTAAAAGCAATTATTTAATAAAGTGATTCCGTCAATTTGAATATCAAAATACGGGGCAGAACGATATTCGGATTCAAGGAATATTCCGTTTGAAATAACCTGGGTATCCGGCTCGTATGCTGCGTCGGTATTAACATCAGCCTTATATGATGTTATTTTTTTTCCGTTTACAGTGAATTTTGAAGTGTCGAAAACCTTCAGTTCGCCTGACTTGAGCTTTTTACATACTTCGTCGAGCTTTGACTTTGTGCCCGAAGCGGCTGCACTGTTGTTTATTGATGTAAGGCAGACAGAATTATCTTTAAGTGTTCCTGTCCAGTCAACTGCAATTTTATTTCCGGATTTAACAGTTGAAATGATGTAATCGAAATACGGCTGCCAGTTTATTTTTGAAGAAACGATACTTGTATTCGGACAATAGTCAGTATAACTCACGTTATATCCGATGTTTGGAATGCCGTTTTTCTCGCAAGCAGAAGGAGCGCCATAAGAATCTGCATACTGACTTATCAGCTTACAACCATCTTTGATAAGCTTTGTAGCGGCTTCCTTCTCAGCTGTTTCATCATACCATGAGCCTGTAAACTGAACTTCCATTTTTACAGATGAACAAACTGACTTTGCACCGAGATAAAATGCGGTATAGCTTGAAATTACTTCAGCATAGGTAAACGAGCCAACATAACCGATTTTTGCTTCGTTAGCAGTAAATTTACCGGCTTTAATCATTTCATTCAATTTAAGTCCTGCGGCAACACCGGTCAGATATTGACCTTCGTATATGGAAGCATATGCATTGTGGTAATTTTCAAGACCTTCTGTGTGTGCTTTTGTACCTGTTGCGTGGCAGAACTGAACATCCGGGTATTCTTTTGCAGCATGAATAATAAAGTCCTCATGGCCAAAGCTGTCAGCAAAAATAACATTACATCCCGATTTCACAAGTGATTTTGCGGCGAGATAGCATGAGTTATCTTCAGCCACGTTAGATTTAATCAAATAATCGGTATTATTCTTTTCACAGGCAGCACAAAATGCGTCAAGAAAATTTTTATCATAAGTTGAATTTTCATCATGAAGAAGGATTAATCCTATCTTAACTTTTGATGTTTTGTTCAGACCAACACAGGTTTTCAAAATTGCGAGGGCATCACTTGAATTAATTTTTTTGTCAGCATTCAAGTCGGCGTAGTTTTTGTTAATAGAAACCTTTTGACCAACAGTGTATTTTAACACCATAAGTGCATCGTTTGAGTTTACTTTGCCATCAAGGTTTACATCTCCTCCGGAAAAAGCAAAAGCGGAAAAAAACGTAGACGCAAGAATAATTGTAGTGACCATTATTGCCGAAATGATTTTTTTAAAGATTTTCATAAAATTATCCCTTTCATAACTTATAACGTAACAAACTGTAACGAATAATAATGTAACATAATGTTACGATAAAGTCAACGGCTATTAAGAAATGAGTTGATTTTATGAGTGACAATGGTAAAGGCTTGATTGGATTAAAGCAAATAAGAAAAGAAAAAGGGTATAGCCAATTAAAAATAGCTATGGATTTATCAATTAGTCGAGAAGCAATTTCATATTACGAAAACGGAAAAAGAGACCCCGACATTCAAATGTTGATAATACTGTCGGAATATTTTAATGTTTCGATTGATTATTTGATTTTGGGACACGAGTTTGAGAGTAAATGATTTGATTGAGATTCTTCGCTGTGCTTAGAAAGGGAAAGGCTAATAAGGATACTATTTTATAAATATACTTGGATATAAAGGCTGAATACCGGAGGAGTATTATTCCTTCGGTATTTTTCTGTTTTAAAATAATATTATTGATAAAAGCAGAGATAGGTTACACACTGCAGGGAAATTACTGCATTTCCGATCTGACATTACAGCCTGAAAAAGAATGCCCCATTCTCGGCTAGTACGGCAGAATGAGATTTACCAAAGGCTCAGCATTCCATAATGCTTATAAACAGAGTAAACAAGTTTATTTTTTAAACAGCTTTGTTACAAAATTAATTACTTTTGAAATTGCTTTGAGTGCATCCTCAAAAAACTGTTCGAAGAAATGTGAAACTTTTTCAAAAAAAGTCTGCTCTTCTGTTTGTTCATCGGAATGCACAACAATCTTAAAAGCGTCATATCTTCCGTTTTTTAGAAGCTCAAGCATTTTTTCAAAACTTATTCTGTGCTGGCCTTCTTCATCAATAACATTGAGATTTACATAAATATTATGCAGCGAAAGATTAGTATTATTTATGTCAGCATCAATTTCATCATCTATGATAAGAATCTGCTCCGGGACAATATTGTGAAAATCAAGCTCGTCAAAGAATATATATTCACTTTCCTTATTTTCAAGAAGGAACTTGTTGAGGAAAGCGTATGAAAGATTGTCTTTGACATCAATTCCGCCGTTGAAACTTAATGTTTTATTTTCCTCATTATATGAAACAACAAGTGATTTAATATTATTGTTTTTTGCAAATGCTTCAGGATTGCCGCAGCCTTCCATATAAACAAGCATAAGGGTCGAGTCTGCGTCTGAGAATGAACCGTTCCCGATTTCACAATTGCTCATGAATGAAACATTTGAAAGCTTTGGACAGTTTGCAAACGCGTTTTGACCTATAGATTGAAGTCCGCTTCCGAAACAAACCTCAGTAAGATTATTAAGTCCGCTGAATATTCCATCGGGCAGAGAAATAATACCGTCATCTGTTTCAATGTATTCAATGCTGTCGTTATATTCTTCCCAATTATATTCATCAGTACCGTTAACGGAGCCGGTTCCGGAAATCCTGAGTGTACCCTCACTATATGACCAGACAGCGTTTTCACCGCATTTATCGTATTCAACAGAAGATGTTTTTAAATTAAATGCGGGCACAATGCCGCAGTAATCTGTTTCATTTGCAGAGATAAAGTTTCCGCCGTATCCTTCGCAGTGCACATTGCAGACACGATAAGAATTTATCGGTGTTCTCAGCACCCAGTTTGCGGAATATCCCGTTTCCGAACAGCTTAAGCCCTGACACGCAGCATAATCTGTAAATCGCATTATTCTTGCCGAGTCAGTAGTTTTATACGGCGATTTGAACCCATAATCTGCATTTGAAATATCTGATACTGAAAGAAGGAAAATTTTATCGGTTACTTCCGGGCATCCGTATCCATCGTTATCTCTGCTCGGTGTTTCAATCAGTGATTTTTTTATCATAAAACGTTCTTCACTGTTAAAAGCAGTATAAATGAACTTGTTATTAAGCCATTCTCTGATTTCGCTTGTTGAGTAATCAGAAGCATAGTTGGTGCAATCAGGATCGCTGTAATAATTACTTTCCCCTTCAGGACGATAAATATAACCGTTAAATTCTACGCAGTCAATTGCATTGTCGCTGCACACAAAACCGTTTTGAGGGTCAAGAACGCGCCATTTTAACGGCTCATATTTAAAATAGTAGACTATATTCGGGAAATAACCGTTATCCTCTTGGTCGCTGAAATGCCCTTCATAACGCATTGTATCATAAGGGCGGTACATATCAAAAACAACAGCCCTGTACTTTTCTCCGTTATAATTTATATCGGCATAACGCATATAATCAGACTTGTACATTGTTCCGTCTGCAGAACCGCTTTGAATGTATCCGGAATAAGCCCCGAGATAGTAGTCATACGAAATCCAGCTTTTATCTTTTCTGTCAAGCTCAGCAATTATATTCTTGTCTTCAACCTTCGATTGAGGGTAAGAACCGAATTCTATAATATCACCGACAGCCAACGAACTGATATCAACCGCTTTGGCACTTACTGCAAAGCTCATTGATGGAATAATACCGATTAATAGCGCCGCAGTTATAATCAATGACAGTGCTTTCTTAAACTGCTTTTTAAACATAAACATCATCCTTTCCAAAAACAAAACCTATACTTAATGTAAATAAGTTTTCGGTACATTCCAGTGTAACAAATCCGTTATATTTTTTTGCAACGGATTTAATATTTTGTATTCCGAATCCGTGATTCTTTTTTGATTTTTTGGTTGAAGAAATTTTATTGTTTTTTATGGTAATCTGTCTGCTTACAGCGTTGGAAACAGAAATCAAAACCCCGTCATTGTTTTCAACTGATTCGATATGGATTGAGCACGGCGCGCAGTCAACGCTCCCTTCAATGGCATTGTCAAGAGCGTTTGACAGAATAATGCAAAGGTCATTGTTTGTTATTCCTGAAGCAGGAATTGTTCCGTCAAAATCAATTTCAATATTACGCTGTTTTGCAATCATTGCTTTGTGAGAAATAATCGCGTCGGCAAGACGATTGCCGGTGGCAAAGGTTATTTCAGTATTTTCAATAGCCATGTTCATTTGAGCAATAAACGCTTTTGCGTCATCAACCTTACCGTCGTTAATGAGTGAGCTGAGAGCATACATATTGTTTTTATAATCGTGTCTGAATCTTTTTATTTCCTGATTTTTATATAACAATTCCTCATATTGCGCAAGCTGTGAATCAATTTGGAGCTGAGATATTTTTTGAGTCTGCAGTATTGATAAATATTTTGAAATCATATAAACCACGCACACTATAACAAGAAAAGCGGAGCTGATAAGCAAAATAACAGAGTTTCGCTGAGTGAACTCGCTGTCTTTAGGGAGCATCATCGTATAATACGTAGAAAGTGTTGAAATAAAAATAACGATGAAAATTAATGGCGAAACATTTTCAAGAATATCAATGGAAGAAGCTGCTTTACTGCGTGATGAAACAATCAACAGTAAAGCTAAAAGAATCGCAGCAATCGCAATAAAAACAAGATTTGAAACGGCTTCGTTTTCTATTCCGAAGGCATAATTTGCCGTTTCTGTAAAAAGGTCAAGAACAGAATTAAGAATAAGCCCGAAAAGAGCAAAGGTAAGCTTTTTCTTTTTCTGCAGAACAAAGTACGGGAGAACCATAAAAGAAAAAAGTGTTGAAAAGTCTGCAATTTCACTTGCTGTTTCTGGGTCAAATGCAAAATACGGAACAACCGCCAATGCGAGCAGTAAAGCAGAAGTGATGCAGAGAGCCGGAATTCTGCGCTTCATTCTGTATACAGACAATTTATTTAAAAAGACAATAGTTAAAAAAACACCTGCGATATTTTTCAATACGCAGGTAATACATTCTGCAACCATTTATTTCACCTCTTGGTAACATTATACAGGTTTGTGAGGTTTTTGTAAATACATTTCAAATAAACCCGGATAGTATTTTTGACTGACAAAGATTTTTTCACCGTTTGTAAGAATAAGAGTTCTTGTATCAAACTTTCTGATTTTTCTTACGTTGACAAGATATGATCGATGAACCTGACATATTCCAAACGGTTTCAGCTCTTTAGCAAACGAAGTGATTGGTTTCCTACATTTGATTGTTTCTGTTTGTGTGTAGATGAAAGTGTTTTTGCCCGAAACTTCAAGATAAAGAATATCATCAATATTGACAGGATACATTTCCTTATTGATGTTGACAAGTATGCTGCCGCTTTCGGTGACGCTGTCAATATATGACTGTATAGCTTCAAAAAGTTTTGCTTTTTCTATTGGTTTAACAAGGAAACGGTATGTACGCACTTCAAAAGATTCATAAACAAAATCCGGATAAGCCGTAATGAAAATTATACCCTTTTTACCGCCATGCTGTCTGATTGTTTTAGCGAATTCCATGCCGTTGATTTTGTCTTCAGAATCAGAACCGTCAACGTTATCAGACATATTGTAGTCAAGGATAAACAAATCAAACTCATTGATTCTGTCAACAAGCTGGATATAATCAGTAAACGAACTGTATTTTATTTCAATATGTCTGCTTTCGGAAAAATCTTCAATCAAATTTGAAACATTATCAATAACCACACTGTTATTGTCACAAACTGCAATGTTAATATCTTTCACTTCCTTTTTTATTCTGGAATTAATTATAATCTTTTTATCAAATATTTTCAATATTGTATAACTGAAACGCACGACTTTCTGCGCTGCGGAAATGGCTTTTCAGGGCGGGTTATAAAATAATCGGAAAAAATGTGTTAAGATACCAATTAGCCAATAAGGTGATTTTGCCGTTGTAAAATAGAATTTGAGAATTCCAAATTATTCTTACGGTCAGAAATTCTAAGCGGAATTAACAAATAATATTTATTAATAATAGGAGGTTAATATTCACAAAAATGAAAAAAAGAATTTTAAGTTTTTGGCTTTCTTTCGGAATGGTAATCGGCATAATTTTAACTGGACTTAATAACATTAAAGCAGAAGCAGTAAGTCCGGGTAATATCTCAGATTTTTCTGAGCCATATAAAAACAGTCAATACTTTACTGCGTTAAAAAATGTCGTATTAACCGGTGATCAAAGAGAAGACATTGTTAATATTGCTAGAAGTCAGATTGGTTATCAGGAAGGCTTGACATATGAAGATTTGGACGGCAGCTTAAACAACTGGAATACACATCCGCTTTCACTCAGTTATCATGACGGTTCAAAATATTCTGATTATAAAGGTTATCTTGATTCATGTGAATATAATTATTGGAGATGGAACGGAAGCAGCGGAAACAGATTTACAAGCAGCTTTGAGAGTCCAAAACCCAATGGTGCAAATTATGACGTTTCAAGATATGACCGTGCATGGTGCGCTACATTTGTCAGCTGGTGCGCAAGACAGGCGGATATTCCGATTTCGGTACTAAATAATTCAACCTTTGCGAGTCCGTTATCAGGAAGCATGAATATTCCGTATGTTATGAAAGGAAGTTATACTCCAATCTCAGGTGATATTATTTATTTCGGTACATCGTCTGTATGGAAGCATGTCGGAATAATCGAAAGTGTTAATGGCAAAAAAATAACCTATATTGACGGAAATGGTGATGATAACGTTTCACGTCATACGATTGACATTAACGACAGTGATATTAAGGCATTCGGAATTCCTAATTATAATGGAACGTCCGTTTTGTCTCCGATCATCTGGAATAATGTTTATGTCAGCGATATAACTGAAACATCTGCTGTTGTGAAGACTGATGTAACTGCGAACACAGAACTTCTTGATAGAATCGGTCTTGAAATGTGGAAGGACGGAGAAAATCCGGAAACCGTTGCAAGCTGGGCTGTAGACAGTATCTTAACTTACTGCTATGTTACGTGTGACGGCTCTGAAGCTCCGAGCCTGAATAAAAACACAAAATACAATTATCGCTTTTATGTTATAAAAAAAGACGGGAAATATGAATACAGCTCTGAACATTCTTTTATAACTCCAGGCGGAGCAAAAGAACCTATTCAGTGGATTAATGTTTATGCGGATAACATAACGGAAATATCTGCGGAGATTAAAACAGATGTTTCAGCAGATACAAGCGTTATCAGTGAAATAGGTTTGCAACTGCGTAAAGCTGATGAGAAATCATTTAAAATTGTCGCACACTGGCCTGTAAAGACTATTCTAAATTATTGCTATGTTAAATGCGACGGAAGTGAAGCAATAAATCTGAATCCGGGAACCGAGTATTATTACCGTTTCTATATTGTAAAAACAGACGGAAAATATCTTTACAGTTCTGAGAAATCTTTTGCAACTCCGTGCAGTCATACATACAATTCAGGTTCTGTTACTCGGAACGCAACATGTACAGAACCCGGAGAAAAAAAATATGTATGTACAAAATGCGGCGCAGTAAAAACAGAAACGATTAATACTCTCGAGCATAATTACAAATTAACAGTTTCAGAACCAACCTGTACAACAGCAGGAAAAAAATCATTCACATGCTCATGCGGTGATTCGTACACGGAAACCATTCCGGCAACAGGACACAGCTATGATTTATGGACAGTTACTAAGGCTGCTACAACATCAGCAGAAGGAACTGAGACAAGAACATGTATAATATGCGATCATAAAGAAACACGTTCAATTCCAAAACTGAAACAGACTGTTAAAGAAGAAACCGTTGAGTTAAGATATAAAGAAACGTTTCTTTTAAACGGAATTAATTATCCTGTAGATCTTGTATCCTCAAACACAAATGTTGCGGTTGTTGAGGGTACTAACAAGGTTAAAGTTGTAGGAACGGGTTCTGCGAATGTAACAGCAACATACGAAGACGGAAGTCAATACATTATTCATGTCAATGCATCAAATGCATGGTGGCAGTGGGTTATTATTATCATCCTCTTCGGTTGGATATGGTATTAATTATTTACTTTAGGAGGAATTATTTTGAAAAAAACAAATGGATCGTTGACTAAACTTTTATCATTAGTTCTGACACTTGTTATGTTAATTCCGATTTTTTCAACACTGGAATTAACGTCATATGCGGCAACTTATGATCCGAATGCGGCATTAAACTATGCTGCAGCTCATTGTAATGACACACCACAATATAGTGCAGATTGCGCAAATTTTGTTTCAAAATGCCTAACTGCGGGTGGAATAAATGTAAATAAAACGGGTACAAGAGGATTATACAATGCTGTTAAAGGGTATGGAACGGTATACAAACTTACTTTAACAAGTGGAAAAATCAAAGCTTCTTCAAATACAGGCAAGGTGTCTCCTGGTGACCCTATCTTTTATTACTGTAATAATTGTGAAGTGTATCCTCATGTCGTTTTATGCGGAGGAACCGACAAAAACGGATACATAACGGTATATGGTCATACAAGTCCGCAAAATAATTCTCAGGCACAAACATGGGTACATAAACATCCCACAATGACAAAAGAAGAGTATTTCAAAGCCATCGAACCCGATAAGCGTGAATATTGTTTTGAAAACAACATGAGCGTTTATTGCGTTCATATTAATACTGCAATTCCGGTAGACAATAATATAATATCATGGAACAAACTGTCTGCGAGTAATATTACATCAACATCCGCTGTTGTCAGAGCAGATGTAACGGCGAAAACAGGATATATTAAAACAATCGGTTTGCAGATGTGGAAGGATGGAGAAAGTGCTAAGTCAGTAGCGAGCTGGCCTGTAGGTAATGTTTTGACATACTGTTCAGTTGCCTGCGATGGTACAGAGGCTCCGAAACTCAGTGCCGGTACAAAATACAATTACCGATTCTATATTGTCAAAACAGACGGAAGCAATGTCTACAGCGACACAAAGTTTTTCACAACATCAGGCACAGTGGCATCAGCAATCAGATGGGATAAACTTTCCATAAGTAATATGACAGCAAACTCAGCGGTTATCAGAGCAGATGTAACTGCAACTACAAGTTTGATTAAAACAATAGGTTTGCAGATGTGGAAGGACGGGGAAAGTGCTAAGTCAGTAGCGAGCTGGTCTGTAGGTAATGTTTTGACATTTTGTTCAGTTGCCTGCGATGGTACAGAGGCTCCGAAACTCAGTGCAAGTACTAAGTATAATTACAGATTCTATATTGTACGAACAGACGGAACATATGAATACAGTACCTCTGAAAACTTTACTACCTCAAGCAGTACAGCAAACATTATTACATGGAAAAAGGTCTATGTAGAAAACATTACAGAAACATCCGCTGAAGTCAAGACTGATGTAACTGCAACTACAAGCGTTATAAATACAATAGGTTTGCAGTTATGGAAAGAGGGCGAAAGTGTCAAATCAGTTGCGAGTTGGCCTGTTAAACAAATACTTGATTATTGTTATGTTAAATGTGACGGAAGTGAAGCTGCAAAGCTCAGTCCGGGAACTAAATATTATTATCGTTTCTTTATAATAAAAACCGATGGAACATATATTTACAGTGAGACATCAACATTTACAACTCCTTGCTCACATACATATAATTCAGGTTTCGTTACCAAGAGTGCAACCTGTACAGAATTAGGAGTAAAAACATTTACATGCACGAAGTGCGGAGCAACAAAGACTGAATCAATCGGCGTGCTTGGACATAGTTATACTGCAACTGTTATAGCATCAACATGTACAGAGCAGGGATATACAATTCACCAGTGCAGCCGCTGTACAGCAGGTTATAAAGACAATTATACCGCATTAAAAAGCCATGACTTTGATTTAGGAGAAATTCTTATAGAACCCACCTATGAAGAAGCTGGTACAAAGATTTATTGCTGTAAAAACTGCGACACAATAAAAACAGAATCTATTCCGAAGCTTGTTCCGGGTAATTATACAGTTACATTCAACCCCAACGGCGGTAACTGCTCAACATCAAGCAAGACTGTAACATATAATTCAACATACAGCACACTTCCTACTCCCACACGCACAGGCTATACATTTGACGGCTGGTACACATCTGCATTGGGTGGAAGTAAGGTTACAAGCAGCACAAAATATACAACCGCAGGCAATACAACCCTTTATGCTCATTGGACAGCGAATACTTATACCGTTTCATATAATGCGAACGGCGGTTCAGGTGCACCTGCAAATCAGACAAAGTCCTACGGCACAACGCTTACGCTGAGCTCAACTAAGCCGACAAAAGCAGGCTATACATTCAAAAACTGGAATACAAAGGCGGACGGTACAGGAACAACTTATTCTGCAGGTGCTGCTTACACTTCAAACGCAGCCGTAACTCTTTATGCACAGTGGACTGCAAATGCAGCTCATACGCATTCATACACAGAAAAAATAACGAAAAATCCGACCTGTACAGAATCGGGAACAAAGACTTTCACATGCTCGTGCGGTACTTCTTATACAGAAACCGTATCTGCCACAGGACACAGCTACGGCGCATGGACTGTTACTAAAAATGCAACCGTTTCTGAAGAAGGCACTGAAACAAGGACGTGTTTAAAGTGCTTGCATAAAGAAACACGTTCAATTCCCAAGCGGAATCCTTTTGTTAAAGAAGAAACTATAGCTGTAAATTACAAGCAGGTTCTGACTTTTGACGGGAATCAGCCGAAGCAGCTTGTATCATCAAACAGCAGTGTTGCTCTGGTTGAAGGAAATAACCGTATCAGAGTCGCCGGCACAGGCTCGGCAACCGCAACAGCAACATATGAAGACGGAAGTCAGTATATTATTCATATCAACGCTAAATACGCCTGGTGGCAGTGGATTATTATAATCCTTCTCTTCGGTTGGATTTGGTATTGATTTTATTAAAACAACACATTAAAAGCAGGGTATAAACCCCTGCTTTTTTGAATTAAGAGGCTTTCTGGAACAACTGAAAAAATATTTTCATCGCCGGATATACTTTTTTAGATCGGTATTTCGTACAATTTGTAATATGAATACTGGTAGCACAATTTTTAATGTATTATGGTAAAGGAATACTGCGACACATTTTCAGCTCTCTGATTTTTCGGAGGGCTGTTTTTTATGTCCGAAATTATTTTTAAAAAATTTTTTCATTTTTCAGGAACATTTTGAAATTTTCTGTCGGGGTATATATGGAAGGCAATAAACAGCCGAAAAAAATAACAAGAAGGTGATATCTATGTTAACAATGGCAGAAGCAATGTTACAGATAAAATACCCAAAAGGTCGGGGTTACTTTGACCCCGACCAAACGAAAGAATTATCTGTAACGCAGAAAAGCGAACACGAAAGTGCGGCAGAACGGGAATATGCCGAACAGGAAAAATTAAAGTATTGGTACGAGAACAATGTCGGCTATCATGTTTGGAAAAAGGAATGCGAAACCTGCGGCAAGGTGTTTTACACCATTTGCAATTACCGCAGGTATTGTCATTTATCTGATTGCAGAAGTATTGCAGAGCAGAAGCGAAACGAAGAAAGAAAACAGAAGCATTATTCAGAGCATATCTGTTCTGTCTGTTCAGCACCTTTTGTATCCAAACGGAAAGACGCCCGGTTTTGCAGTAATGCCTGCAGGCAAAAGGCGTACCGAAACAACAAGGAGGACTGATATTTATGAAAATGTAAGGTGTGTCTCATACCTTAACGAGCAGGGACTTTGTATGCCAAGTCCCGACTTCAAGGGCCCCCCTGACCCCCATCACTAAATCAGAAAGGATGATGCAATCATCACAAACAAAAATGTCAGAATCGTTTCACGGGTAAGTGAAACGGAAAAGAAAAAGATTGAAAGCCTTGCAGATAAATGCGGACTTCCAATCAGCGAATATGTAAGAAAAAGAGCATTGGGATATGAGCCGAAAACGGTTCTTCCCGATGTTTTTTTTAATTTCTATGAAAAGCTGTGTGTGCTCATCAACTCTTTGAATGACAATGAACTGAAAGAAAAAGCTCTCAATCTGTTTGATGAAATTCACAATGAGTTTTTCACAGAGAAAAAACAAACAGCAAAACAGATTCGGGAGGAGATTCAAAAATGGCAACCACCGGATTTTGGCCCGTAAAGAGCAATCTTAAATATACCCTTGATTATGCGGAAAACCCTGATAAAACTACTGCCGAAAAATATCTTGACAATGATTTGTATGCGGCAATCCGTTATGTCGAGAACGATGACAAAACCGACAGGAAGCTGTTTGTTACAGGTATTAACTGCGTAACCGAAAGAGCTTACGAATGTATGATGTCAACTAAAAAGAGATACGGAAAGCCCGGCGGTAATTTAGCTTATCACGGCTATCAGAGCTTTGCCGAGGGTGAAGTTACTGTAGATTTTCGCATGATGACGGTCTTGACAGTGAGAGCAACAGTATTTCCAACCAAAAGGAGATTCTTATGGATTATGCTAAAAAACACGGGTATCTTCATCCGCAGTTCTTTGTTGATGACGGAATCAGCGGTACAACCTTTAACAGACCCGGTTTTCAGAGTATGGAAGCTATGATTGAAAATGGAGAAGTATCTACCGTTATCGTAAAGGATTTATCACGATTCGGAAGGAATTATCTTGAGGTTGGTCAATATCTTGAACTGAAATACCCGACCCTCGGAGTAAGATTTATTGCTATACAGGAAAATGTGGATTCCACGCAAAGCAGCGGTGCGGAAATGATGCCGTTCCACAACATCTTTAACGAATGGTATGCCGCACAGACAAGCAAGAAAATCCGAGCAGTTCAGAAAATGAAAGCTGACAGCGGCAAAAGAATCGGAACATCTGTTCCGTATGGATATATGAAAGATCCGAACAATTCTGACAAGTGGATTATTGATGAGCCTGCCGCAGAAATTGTAAAAAGGATATATAAATTATGCCTTGAGGGTAAAGGTCCGTCAAAAATTGCAAATCAGCTTACGGCAGAGGGAATACTTGTTCCAACCGCTTATTTCATTATGAACGGACGGTCAGCAACTCATAAAGCTCCTGAAAATCCGTATCAATGGAGTTATAAAACTGTAATCAACATTCTTGAAAACCGTGTATATACAGGATGTACCGTTAATTACAAAACAACTACCGTAAGCTACAAAATTCATCAGATTGTTTACAACGATACGGATAATCAGCAGATTATTTCTAATACGCAGGAAGCTATAATATCTGAGGATATATGGGAGCGAGTGCAGAAGCTGCGTGAAAACAGAAGAAGACCGACGGCATCGGGTAAAACAAGTATATTTTCAGGCTTGGTTTACTGTGCCGACTGCGGACAGAAATTAGTTTTCTGTGCTAACAAAAATCTTAAAAGCAACGGCGAGTATTTCAGATGTTCAAGCTACAAGGCAAACAGCAAAGTATGCTCTGTTCACTATATCAGAAATGTAGTTCTTGAACAGATAGTACTTGGAGCAATAAGCGGCCTTTCCGATTTCGTAAGCTGTTATCAGTCAGTATTTCTTTTCCTTGCAAAAAGGAAGCAGAGTGAAACACTTCATTCAGATGTAAAAAATATGAAGCTTGATATTGAACGAAATCAAAAGCGCATCATTGAAATTGACAAAGCCATAGAAAAACTGTTTGAATCAAATATGGCGAATGTAATATCAGATGAACGCTTTATGAAAATGACGGCTGATTACGAAGCGGAGCAGAAAGTGTTAAAAGAAGATATTGAGAAAAAGACAAAGCTTCTTGAAAGCTCTGAACAAAAGAAGGTTGACATGCGTATGCTTTTGAAAGGATTAAGAACATTTTCCGAATGCAAAACTCTGACGCCTGAAATATTGAATATGCTGATTGAACGAATTAAAGTTCACAAAAGCGAAAAGATTGACGGCAAAAAGCGGGTTAAGGTTGATGTTTATTTCACGGCAATTGGTATGATTGATATACCGACAGAAGCAGAAATAGAAACATTAACAGAAGAAATCAGAAATAATCCTGATAAAATGAAGCTTATTGCCTAAAAGAAAAGGTGCAGCCATCCGACTGCACCAATTACATATTAAAAGTTGCCCTACGGGACTGTGCCTAATTACATAGCACTCAAGCTCCCTCTGACGAGGGAGGCTGTTAAAGGATTGTGTAGGGCAGGGGCTCTGCTCCTGCCTGATTTTCGTTAGAAAATCCAACATTCAATTTGCTTCGCAAATTCGGCAACAGCAGAGCCATTGCCCTACAACTTTTTTGAGGTTTTCCGTAGTGGACGATGCCCACATCGTCCATTTAATGCATAATAATTACCACTTTCGTCATTGCTTCGCAATGCCACTGTCTCGCTGCGGCTCGGTCACCTCACGGCTCTGACAGTCCACCGAACTGTCATTCACTACCGTTCGGACA
>DCGX01000017.1:3116-3238 GCA_002315505.1 Ruminococcaceae bacterium UBA1767 | reverse complement strand
CAATGCCGCACCATCTATACGCAGCACTGCTTTTGAAAAAAGCAGCCAATTACAATGCCGCGCCTTTGTATGGCGGCATTGTTTTTATTAAATGCCCGAAAAAACAATGTCGCACATTTGTA
>DCGX01000017.1:0-3093 GCA_002315505.1 Ruminococcaceae bacterium UBA1767 | reverse complement strand
ACATTTGTACCCCGGCATTGTTTTTGCCGCGATTCTTGATTTTCAATGCTGTTTATTCAACCGCCGGCATTGTTTTTCGTGTAATTTTTAAAAAGCAATGCTGGATCGAAAGTCTTCGGCATTGTTTTTAATAAATTACCGCCAGAACAGTGCAAGGCATTCTGGCAATAGCATTGCTTTTCTGTTTTTCTGTCAATTACAATGCCGTCGCCATTATCTTCGGCATTGTATTTTTCTTTTTTTTCAATTTCAATGCCGCATTCCAAAATCGTAGCACTGTTTTGGTATCAATTTGTATTTAACAATGCCGCACGTTAAAGCCTCTGCATAACTATTGCACTAAAGCCCATACATTGATATTGTGGCATTTATTCAAATATCGAGCCGCCAAATCACCGGCATATGTTATAATACAATTCATCGGCTTATCTCTTGACATAAGAAAAATAAAGGATATAATTAATGAGAGATTTACAGCAGATAATGGCATATTATTGGACGAAATAAAAAAACATTAACACTTCCGGTTATCTGCAATACAGCGTCTCTTCCTATGATTTGAATTTTCTTTACGGTGAAGCCTATGAAGTAGGATATTGGGAGTAAAACCATGAAAAAGAAGATTAATGCATTATTATCAATATTTGTTATCATTGCTCTCCTTCTCGTATCATGCGGGACTGAAACAGATGAATACAAGTTAATTTCCGAATCATTTGCAAAATATTCTGAAAGAAACGGATTTGTTGAAATCAACACCCTTGAAAAATATACGGATGATGAAGATAATAATTTGGAATATTATTATTTCACATGTGAGATAACAGATGAAAAGTATCAATATTCATCAGGTGGCTTGATTGTGGCATCAGAAAATGGTTCATGGGATTGTGTATCAATTCAATGCCTTGAATATGTTCAACCCCAATATTACCGCAAATATCTCGAACTGAAAGCAAAAGGAAAAGGCGGACCACTGACTGAGGAACAAATCGAGATTGTCACCAAACGTATGAATGAAATCAATGCAGCAAAAGCCGAGAGCAGCGCAGTGACAAGCTCGGCAGAACAATGACATAATACTGCAATACACCATCCTTCATTAACACCGCCCTTGCCAAGATAACAGAAGAGCAAAATTCTGTTAAATGTTTCTTTTTCAACTATGGAAAAAGTCAGAAAAATATAATAGCAGATAATAATGAAAGACCGATTGTATATGTTTCAAGATCTTTTTATGAAACCCGTATCGATTTTATCAATCAAGTGAGCGTATTCAAAACCGTTCCGTATATCTGTTCTTCATTTGAAATCAATAATCTTGATGAATTCCTGATTGTCAAGGATAATTATCTGAATTATCAGACTCCATTGAAGGATGTTGCAAACAGATTGGAAACGGAAGTCACAATAATAAAGGACGATATGCTTGTTCTTCTGTTTATCATTTTATCGCTTACAACTCTGTTTGCTTTCTGGATGTGGATTGAGGCAGACAAAAAACAAAGGTTCACCGTGTATTCGATGATTGTCAACGGTTATGACAGCAAATACGTCTGGATGTTCAAAGGACTGAGGCTTGCAGCCAATTATGTTATTCAGTTCGCGTTTGCGACCGTTCTGTATTACATTTCAATCAATGCAGTAAATTCAATCCTGACCAAAATCATCGGCTGCAAGGTCGTTCTGTTTACCAATTCATTTGCTCCTGTCATCATTGCTTTTGCTTTATTTATTATATGCTGCTCAACGGCTGTCGCGCTTCACACAAGGCATCAATTGAAAGATCAACCTATTAATCTTTACCGCGCTTCAGCTTAATATGCGCGTAACAAAAGGAGCACTACAGTTTTTCTGCTGTTGTGCTCCTTTTTTCCGTATCAGTGCTTATTTTTCGATAAAGCCTTCGATTTCCTTGGAGAAATCTTATTAATATAATTACGAAAAACCAATGTCAAGTAATAAAATGCTTTTCAATCCTGACTATACGTGATATAATAATAAAAAATCAGTCGGAGGAACACAATGGATTTCACAAAAACAAAAGAAAGTCTTGAAAAGAACGGATTCAAGGTAAGCGTATTTGAAACGGCGAAACAGGCTGCTGAATATATCGATTCGCAAATTGACGGTGTGAGCGTCGGCTTCGGCGGGTCTGTCACAATCAGCGAGATGGGGCTTTATGAAAAGCTCGAAAAACACAACAAATGCTACTGGCATCACAAGGCTGCGACCCCCGAAGAAAAAGCCGGAATTTACAGGAACGCCGCCGTTGCCGACGTTTATCTCTCATCTGTCAACGGACTTGCCGAAACAGGTGAGATTATCAACATTGACGGTTCGTGCAACCGCGTATCCGCAACGGTTTACGGTCACAAAAAGGTATACTTTGTTGCAGGAGAAAACAAGATTGCCCCCGATTACGACAAAGCACTCTGGCGCGCCCGCAATATAGCCGCGCCTCTCAACGCCCAGAGACTGCATAAAAAGACCCCCTGTGCAGTAAAAGGAGACCGTTGCTATGACTGCTCAAGTCCCGAGCGAATCTGCTGCAATCTTTCGGTTCTTTGGAAAAAGCCGCTGCACGCCGAATTTGAGGTAGTGCTTATCAACGAAAAGCTGGGATTCTGATTCCAAGCGTTCCGGGTTGAGCGGAACTTAAGCGCAAACCGACCGACCCGCGGGGAGACCGGTTCTCCGGCTCGGTTCTCTGTTCATCCCCGAAAAATCTTGACAAGAATTTTCGCGGATGATATAATTATATACGTTAAAATAAAAAGCGGCAGATGAGGCCGCAAAAGGAGGTTATTATGACAGCTACAAAGACAGTGATGATTCACTTCGTAACGATTGCCGATCTTTACACATTCGTATCGATTGCCACAAAATATCCTTTCGACGTTGTACTTAAGTCCGGTCACTACAACGTAGACGGAAAGTCCCTTATGGGTATGTACTGCCTCGATCTTATGCACGATATCGAGCTGACCGTTCATACTGACGGCGGCGAAGAATTCTTCAAGGAAATCGATAAGTTCATCGTTAAATAAGTCGTATTATCGGCTCAAAAGGGGCTGTTAAAAAACTCAGTTT
>DCGX01000007.1 GCA_002315505.1 Ruminococcaceae bacterium UBA1767 | reverse complement strand
AGCATTGTCAGATGCTGACAGATGCAAAATTTGACTTCATTGTTTTTGACACAACCAATTCACTTATTTTTGAGGAGGGAATTGAAAACCTTATTTCCGTTTGGTACGAGTATATGGAAGACGGCTGGGATGTGCCGAAGCTTGCGTTTTACACCAATTATCTGTCGGGCGACACAATGAACAGAATTTATGATGCTTTTTATAACAATGCAGAGTTAAAAGCAAAATATCCGAAGCTTGACGAATTGTGGTTCAGAATTGACGATAAAAAAGACGCAAAGCCAATGATTATCGGAGATACAGAAGATACTGCACTTCGTGAAGATGTAAAAGAAGCATTTTATATAAAGACAAATCAATGGCCTTATGAAAAGAAAAAGAAAAATGCTTTTCCGTGGATGGAATTTGACCGTCTGCTGACCCTTGATTGTATTTATAAAGACAAGGCAACCGGCAAGAAAATTATGAGTGTTTCCGCCGCTCAGCATAATGATACAGGCAATTTCAGCGAAGCCGCATGGTACGGCGGAAATGACCACACCCGAAGCTGGCACGATGGTGCAAGAGATACATCTGAAAATGCAGTGCTTTACGGATATAATCTTCAGGAGCAATGGGATTATGCAAATGCACTTGACCCCGATATTGTTTTTGTAACAGGCTGGAACGAATGGGTTGCTATGCGTTGTGAGCCATCCGAAGAGCAGGGTCCTATTGTTTTTGTTGACAACTGCGACACGGAATGCTCCCGTGATTGCGAACCCTCGGCAGGCATTCTCGGCGATAACTATTATATGGAGCTTGTTTCAAATGTGCAGAAATTAAAAGGAAGCACAACCACTTTGCCGAAATCCGAAAATGTAACAATCGACATTGACGGAAGCTTTTCGCAATGGCAGAACAGCAAAATCACATCAATTTATCGTGACTACACAAATGATATTGTTGACCGTAATTTCAGAGGCTACGGAGAACTGTATTATACAGATAATTCGGGAAGAAACGATATTGCAAATATGAAAGTCTGCCAGGATGAAGACAATTTATATTTCTATGTAGATACAGTGGATGCCCTGTCAAATTCCGACAGCGGAGCATGGATGACCCTGTTCTTGAATTTGAATGGAACTGAATCGGGTTACGATTTCTGCATTAACCGCAATGCTCCCGAAAACGGAAAAACAACTGTGGAAACGATTTCTAAAGACGGTAAATATTCAAAATGCGGAGAAGCGGAAATCCGCTTTGAGGGCAATAAGCTGATGATAAAAGTATCAAAAGCAGATTTAGGCTTATCACAAAATACATCGGCTGAATTTTCATTTAAGTGGGCTGATAATTACATCGACGGTGATATTATGTCTTTCTACACCAAAGGCGACTGCGCTCCTTACGGAAGACTGAATTTTTCATTTACTTTAAGCTCGTCTGCTTGTTATCGCTTCCCTTTTTAAGCCCTGTATAACCGGAGTTGTTTCCACGTATAAATATATCAAAAAATCGTACACCAAGACAGTGTACGATTTTTTTACGCAGATACTTTAACTTTGATTTCTGTTTTATAACCATTCCATTCAACCGTTACAGATGTGATGCCCTCTGAAACCGGAACTATTTTTTTGCCTTTTATTTTAATTATGCTTGCATCATAATCGCTGAATTTTATACCAATATCAACCTTTTGATGATAGGTTGAATTTGCCGAAATACAATATGTTTTGATTGTTTTTCGTTCTCCGATTTTGCATTCGTACAAATCATCTTCACATATAATTCCCGTAAAGCCTTTGATTGATGCCTGCGGAATCCCTTTTACGGGTATGTCCTTACTTTTCACAGAATTATCCGAAAAATCCGGCTCATCACAAAGTGTGAGCGTTATTTCATTAAGTCTTGTTGCCCAGTTTGCCCAGGTTGAGCCATACGCATAGCAAAGATATTTTTTATCAGACATTCGGATATGCCCGTTTGTTCTTGATGAAATACCACAGTTATGGCAACAGGCGGCTATATTTTTTCTGACCATGCACGATTCCGAGAAATGCAAGCCATCATCTGAAACAAAAATATCAATATAACTGTTTTCACTGAATCTTGAAGCAGTGCACACGGCAATAAACTTTCCGTAATCGTCTATATATTTTACATCGGCAGAGTCACTACTCATATCAGGATAAGATATTACCGCACCCTTATATTCAAGAGTTTTCGGCCAATTCTCGTCATTCGCATCAGCAATGCAGAGTCTTGTTTCATTCGCTGTGTCTTTGTGTGTATAGTAAAGATATAGTTTATCTTCTTTTACAATAAAGCTCGGCTCGCCGATTCCCCATTCATCCTTATCACCGTTAGATGTGACAATGGGTGCAGGGTCTCCTCCCCAGCTGTTCCCGTTCCATTTTTCATACGGACCGTCAATATTTTTGCTTCTTGCAACAAAAAGATGATTAAATAATCCTCTTGAATCTGTGGTTGATGTGTAACCTATGTACCAGTATGCACCTATTTTAACTACTCCCGGGTCACAGCAGGAATAAAAATCAGGAGAATCTGCCGTAGGCTCAAGAACTTTCTTCTCGTCTGTCCAGGTTTTTCCGCCGTCGGGCGAATGTCTGTAATTGATAAAATCCCAACGACCGAGCAAACCTGAAGCCGCAAAAAATATATCAATACTTCCGTCGGCATTTGAGAATACTGTCGGGCCATATCTGTATCCGCCTTTGTTCTGTGTCGGGGTATAAATCTCGCTTCCTTCGTCAATTGCATTAAGGTTGATATATTTACCATCTGTATTTTCTGCTACAATATCTCCGTCATAGTATTCTCTCTCATTCATCGGAGTAAAAGCAGTGTTATTTTTTGGCACAAGTCCCGACAAAAAACTGACGGAACAGCAGAGAATAACTAACCAACTTATAATTGCGTTCATTAAAATCATCCTTAAGCTAATAATTTTTTCAAGAATACCACAAAAAATTTTAAATTACAAGGAATTTGTAATTATTATATATTTAGCCTGACTTCCAAATAAACAAGAGCAGGAATAGTTTAATTGTATTGATATAACCCGTACAATTGCTCACCTTTTGAACAGTGCTTTCATGCCTCAATATTGCATTATTTCAGATTGAAAGCTGACACCGGTATCTTACAGCATTACCATCGCTGAAATGTCGGACAAAAGGTTCTATAGTAAAGCCTGTATGCTCATAAAATCCGACAGTTTCATTATCGGTTTCGGCAAAAACAGTCGTTACATTAAGACTGCGGGCAGATGAAACAACCATATATTTTCCGATACCGTTTTTTTGAAGCTCTTTTTTAACTGCAATACCTGATATTTCAGCGGTTTCGTTTGACAAT
Source organism: Ruminococcaceae bacterium UBA1767 (assembly GCA_002315505.1). Lineage (GTDB taxonomy): Bacteria > Bacillota > Clostridia > Oscillospirales > Acutalibacteraceae > CAG-488. Next base: position 3,350 of record DCGX01000007.1, on the reverse strand, counting down.
GACTCGAGAATAATTATTCCTATATTTTCTCCCGATTCTGCACATATAAAAATATGGTAATCGGAAATTTTCGATATTCTTTTGATTTCATCTGTATACTCAGAAAAAGTCACCTTATACATACATTGTTTATATATCTCATACGCATCGTAAGTCAATAACCAATGAAGTTTTTTTATTTCTTTAATATCCATTATATCGCTCCGACGAATTTTGATTTTATATTATTTTTTCTTTATTTTCGGCAAAGGTAATTCTTCATACATTGCATCAAATAATTCTGCTAAAAATTCTTTATTATCTATATCATCAACTAACAGCATTTCTTTTGCACCCTCGTATGGCAATTCAAACTGAGCGCTCGGCATTAGTCTGATTGCCGATTTTACAGGCTTCACAAGAAACCTGTCATCATAAATCCCACCGACGATTTTACTGCGATAATAAATAATGTATTCTCCCATCATCGCTTTATAGGATATTTCATCCAAGTCGGATAATTGTTCTAAAATATAATCTAAATATGTTTTACTTGAAGCCATAAAACATCCCGTCTTAATATTCTGATATATCTGTTTTTTTATGCCGGCAAAACATAATTCGCTTATTTGAAGAGCAATATCGCCTCGTTTAATAATATTTCCGCCAGCACCTTATTGTCTTTTTTATTAAAGGTAGCATACTGTTCCTATATTTGTCAATATCAATTTCATCAAGAGCATTTTTGATTTTGAAAATTATTTCATACAAGCAACAATGACAGAAGACAGAATTGGCTATCTTACTTCAAAGAATTATGTTTTAAAACACCTTACCCACATTTGCTTTTTCTCACAAGATGTACTATACTTTTAGCAGAAAATGAAGTGAGGTATTTTTATGAAATATATTTTGATTTGTGCTGTTGCATTGCTTGTATGCTTTGGTCTTGGGTTTTTGTTTGCAAAAATTCTGACAAGAAAGTCGACTAAGCCTAAAAAGGGCAAGAAAATTTTTCTTTTGACGATTCTTTTCGGCATTTTGGTAATGTTGCTCACAACATTAGGCTATATGAGTATTTATTATCACTCGGACAAGGATGTTACCGAGGCGATGAGCCGTAATGAAATTGTAAAAACGCAAAAAATAGACGGCGGATATTTCTTCGACGGTCCCGGAACTGACAAGGCTTTGATTTTTTATCCCGGTGCTAAGGTTGAATGTAAAGCATACTCAAACCTGATGATGAAGCTCGCCGAAAACGGAATTGATTGTTTCCTTGCCGATATGCCTTTCAATTTTGCTATGTTCGGTCAAAATTCGGCAGACAAATTCACAGAAAATTACAGCTACGAAACATGGATTATGTCGGGACATTCGATGGGCGGACTTGTAGCATCAAACTACTCAAATGAACACTCCGATAAAATTGACGGACTTGTTTTGTTTGCATCTTATCCTACGAGCAAGTTAAATAATGGAATTCAGCTTCTTTCAATTTACGGTACCGAAGACGGATGCCTAAACATTAAGGAATACGAAAATGACAAAGTAAATTGGTCTGGAAACGCAAAGGAATTTGTTATTGAAGGCGGTAACCATGCACAGTTCGGAAACTACGGTGCACAAAAGGGTGACGGAATTGCGACCATCACCGCAGACGAGCAACAAGATTTGTCTGTTAAAGCTATATCAGACCTCTGGAAATAAAAACGGTGTCACACTTAATTGTGACACCGTTTTTATTATTTCTGCCAGATTTTTACATAGTCGACAATGAACTGTGTTGAGTAGTCGTGGTCAAACGTTATTTCATCGGGAAGCTCGAGCGAAACAATTATTTCTTCGGGCACTTCGCACACTCCTGCCGAGAAGGACGACCTTGTTGTTTCAACGCCGTTTATATAGAAAATATACTCATCGTCCGTCCATTCAAGTCCGTATGTATTATACTCAGCGTAAATATTTTTGCCGTTATAATATCCGATGCATCTTGAGTCAAGATTTTCAACGTCATCGTCACCACCGTTGCAGTGAATTGTTTGAGTGATTGCATTTCTTCTCAGAAGATTTTTGTCATTCGCAAACGGTGCTTCAAAGATGTCAAGCTCAACACCACCGACACCGCCTTTTGAAATATCGTGAATATATGCAGCATCGTTCGTTGTCGGCATTGTCCAGAATGCGCTCCAGATTTCACCGCCGTCATTACATTTGCAACGAATTTCAAAATATCCCTTTGTGAACTTTTCAACAGTACCAAGCTTTCCCGAATACCATCCTTCACCGTAGCATCCGTTTTTAAGATACTCTGCGGTGATGACAAGATTCCCGTTTTCGACCTTTACCTGGTCTTTGCCCGTGTAACCTGCTCTGCGAGTACCCAATCCGCGGTAGTACCACAAATCGGTGTTAACGGAATCGCCGTCAAATTCGTCACAGAAAACAAGCTTATATCCCGTAAGATCGAGCTTCTGTCCGTTTGGAATTGTGCCGACATCCGCAATTCCGAGGAACATATTTATAAAAGCAATGAGAAAGGAAATAATTCTTTTCGGCATAAGGCCGTCGGCAAAAATAGACTTGAAGCCTTCGCCAACCTTGTAAACAGCCTGCTTTTGTCTCCACGCAAAATGCAGAGCCTCCATCAAATTTTCCAACATAATTTCATTCCTCCTGCTAATATTTCTAACTAAATATTAGCAGATTTTTCTTTATCCGTCAACATTGTAATATTTATCAAAATAGCGTAAAAACCAACTTTAGACAGGAACTTTGGATGGGTATATAAATCGATTGCTGAGATTTTTCTGCTCCTCAGAATTACCGATTTATAAGGAGCTGTCTCAAATTGAGAAAATCAATCTGCGACAGCTCCATTTAATATAATTATTTATCTATTGGCTCAGGAAAAATTTCATACTTTTCCAAAAAAGCGGGTAAGTAATCAACATCATCGTAATACCATGGATGTGCAATACCTATAGGGTATTTATACATAATATCTTTAAAACATTCTACAAGAACACCATATTTCGGATTGTCATTTTCGAACATTTCATCAAATCTTTGTCTTTCATCATAATTATAAATATGCAAATATACAGACCAAAACAACTTTCTGAAAAATTCATTATCGCCGGTCATATTTTCAAATTCAGAAATGTTACGATTAAGATATTTAAATCCTTGATTAATACAGTATCTTGCATCAATTCGAGAAACAGTGGCATATGATTCATCCATACATTCTTTAAGCAACTGCTTATAATCTACAATTTCGGTTCTAAAAAACGGAACATGAGAGCATACAGCAGTTCCTCTTAATTCATCCGGAAGTGTTTCGCAATAATATTCAAAATCAGACAACA
>DCGX01000084.1:8289-8500 GCA_002315505.1 Ruminococcaceae bacterium UBA1767 | reverse complement strand
CCCCGAGAACCGCGGATTTTTATACAAGCAGGCCGTGTATAAGCTGCATAGGCGACGCTGCCGAAAACCTTGAATGTTTTCTGCTTGAAGAAGGAGTTATCAAACCTAAGTTTTAAAGCACATATGCTTTACTTTGTATTAAGGATTTTTTCAATGTCGCACTGTTTTCGTCATATTTTTAAAATATCAAGGGGCTGTTAAAAAACTCAGT
>DCGX01000084.1:0-8189 GCA_002315505.1 Ruminococcaceae bacterium UBA1767 | reverse complement strand
TTTTATTATTAAATTGAGTACTTTATGGCAAAACGGCGGCGCGGGTTGCCGCCGAGGGGCAATTTGCCGGCGACTGTTAAAAAAGTCGATGACTTTTTTAACATCGCCTTGTTTTGGTTATTTTCCATTCTGCATTTGGTTAGTTGCACTCATCCATCGCATTATTCAAAATCTCTTTCAGTGCAGGAACATCCCGGGATAATGTAAAATTGCATTTTTTGCACATTTTGATTTTATGTTTATGCATTATTTGCACTTTGCTCAATTAACAATAGTGCAAAAGATGACAATAGAACCGTCCACTTGTCATCCATCTTCCAATATTATAACGCAATTGTCAGCACATATTATAATAAGCGAACGGTCGTGTGTCAAGCACCTGCTTTTTTTTACAAAATTGAACTTTTCTTTGCTGATTTAATAGTATGTCACAAAACATTTTCAGCCCCGTCTTTTGCAACTCACCCCTCAGATACCGCATCTCACCCGAAATCGCTTGACTGAAAACTGCCTGCATATTATAATAGCACCAACAAAACGCAAAGGAAGGTATGCAGAATGGGAACGGTCATTGAGGTCAATAATCTCGTTAAGCACTACGGCAACGTTAAAGCCGTTGACGGAATCTCATTTGAAATCGAAGACAACTCTCTTTTCGGCTTTCTCGGAATAAACGGAGCCGGAAAATCCACTACAATCAATATGCTATGCACTCTGTTAAAACCGACAAGCGGGACAATCCGTATATCGGGACTTGAAGTGGGGAAAAATGACAGAGAAATACGCAATTATATCGGTTGTGTACGACAGGGCAACTGCCTTGATGACCTTTTGAGTGTCCGCGAAAATCTTTCAAACCGCGGCAGTCTCTTCGGTATGAGCCGCGCAGAGATTAACGGACGCATCGGCGAGCTTTGCGACGAGCTCGGAATGCAGGAAATTATTTCAAGACGGTATGCAAAGCTGTCAGGAGGCCAGAAGCGGAAAGCCGAAATCGCAGCCGCCCTGATGAACAACCCGAAAATACTTTTTCTCGATGAACCGACAACGGGTCTTGACCCTGCCTCCCGCAGAAACGTCTGGGAGTGCATCAATTCAATAAGAAAAAAGACCGGTATGACCGTCTTTCTCACCACACATTATATGGAAGAGGCAGCTCCGGCGGATAAAATCGCAATAATCGACAGCGGCAAAATTCTCGAATGCGGTACTCCTGCTTACCTCAAGGGAAAATATGCCCGGGATACTCTCAGACTTTATGCAAAACCCGGACACGAAGCAGAGATTGACAAGCTCGGCAGCGAAATCAAGCTTCAAAACAGTATGGAAGCTATGCCGATACTGAAGCAGTATGAAGACAGCATTTCCGGTTTTGAAGTGATTCAGGGAACAATGGACGACGTGTTTTTGAACGTGTCGGGAAAGGAGTGCGAAAAAGCATGACAGCACTGTTGAATTTTACGGGAAGAAACATCAAAAATTATCTGAGAGACCGTTCCGCCGTGTTTTTCTCATTCCTGTCCATGATAATTCTGATAGTTCTTATGGTTGCGTTTCTCGGTGACGCTTATACTGATGGAATCGCAGACCATATTAAAACGGCACTCCCGGAACTTGATGCCGAGGCAATCGAAGCTGACTGTTCATATTACATAACGATGTGCACTCTCGGCAGCGTACTCCTCATAAACTGCGTCAGCATAAGCATGATGATGATGGGTTCAATGATACGCGACGAGGCGACAGGCAAGCTTGCCGTATTCTATTCCACTCCGGTCAAAAGATGGATTCTTTCGCTCGGTTATATTATGTCTTCCTGGCTTGCCACCTTTGGGCTCAGCATCTGCACTCTTGCTTTCACCGAAGGATTTCTTGCCGTTACAGGAAAGCAGCTGCTGAGCTTCGCACAGATATACAGACTGTCAGCACTGCTTGCTTTATTCTCGCTGACTTTTTCGGCCATTTCAATGGCAGTTGCAACGTTTTTCCATTCAATGGGAAGCTGGTCGGCACTGCAGACCATAGTCGGAACGTTGAGCGGATTTCTGGCTGGCTCGTACGTTCCGGTTTCATCCTTCGGTGACGGACTTCAGACCGTTCTGCGCATTTTCCCCTTCCTTCAGGGAGCCGCTGCTCTGAGAACCGTCTGCACTGAGCAGATTCTGCAAACCGGATTTGTCGGAGTGCCCGAAGAAATAAAAACCGAAATCGGCAAAGAAGTCGGCAATATTCTTGTAAGCGGAACACATACATATCAGCCCTCAGAACAAATAATCATATTGGCTGTTTACGGAGCTCTGGCAATTTCGGCCACCGTCCTTATTACACTCAGACGCCGTGCAAAAGAATTGTAAAAATCTCTTGCCAAATCCTGAAAAATAGGATAAAATAACCTTGAATAATTCAGGAGTTTGCAAAGATGAAAATTACGATTCTTGACTGCCCGCCCGGAGAGGAAGAAGAAATAATTCTGAAATGCCGCAGCGGAGACGAAAATATAATAAAGCTCATAAGAGCTTTGAAGGTCGATTCGGAAATGCTCACGGTCTTTTCTGATGAAAAATTTTTTCAGGTTTCCCCCCGCGATATTCTCTATTTTGAATCAGTTGACGACAAAGTCTTCGCTTATCTGAAAAATGACGTGTACGAGATAAAATCCAAGCTTTATGAGCTTGAAGAAAAGCTCTCGGGAACGGATTTTTTCCGTGCTTCAAAAGCTGCTTTGGTCAATATGTCCCATATTGATCATATTATGCCGGAGTTTAACAGCAGACTGCTCGTTACAATGCAGAACGGGGACAGGCTGTTAGTCACGCGTCAGTATGCACCGGAGCTCAAGCGCATGCTCGGGCTGAAGAGCTGATTTATTCCAATTCATTGCTTTTCGAAAGGCGAAATCAAATGAAAGATATGCTTTACTTTGTTTTAAGGATTTTTTCAACGGTAACCACCTGTATTGTGTGTATTATCGGAATACTGTCCGCTTTCTCCGAATCCGTCACCGTTCCTGCAGCATTTCTGTGGCAGATTCCCGTCGTTGCGGCTCTGACTTCGCTTCCCTCACTTTTATATTATCTTTATAAAATTCCACTGTCCGTCAGATTTGCACTTCATTACGTTATCGTTTTTGTAACCGTTTTTCTCTCCGGCTTTGTATTTGAGTGGTTTACCTTCAATACCGTCGGCGATTACCTTACGTTATGGATTGAGATAACCTCAGTATATGCAGTTGCCTTCATTGTCGGTTACACGTCAAAAAAGAAGCAGTCTGAAGAGCTGAACCGGGCATTGAAATCAAAAAAAGAAATAAAGCAATAAAAAAATACCGGGCAATTATTCTGAGATAATCGTTGCCCGGTATCTTTCAAATTATGAAATCGTGTATTTTAAAAAAACAGTACTATTGTATTTGTGTAACAGGAGGCCGAAATGGGCAGAATCGTAGCAATCGGCGGGCTTGAGAGCTCCCGCATTTTCAGGTATATATGTGAGATGTCACACAAAGAAAAACCAAATTTCCTTTTTATTGCAACTCCGTCCTCAGACGACGGTGCTTTATACGCCAAAATATCCATGCAGGTCGGAGAATTCGGCTGCGAGCCGCGTCCTCTCTATCTGTTCAGACGCAAATATTCGAAAGCCCAGCTTGATGAGATTTTTTCGTGGGCAGATATTATCTACGTCTGCGGAGGAGACACCTTCAAAAGCATCGAAGCCTGGAAAAAGTTCGGAATCGATGAATACCTGAGGGGAGTATTTCTGAGGGACTCCGCGATTCTGTGCGGCTCAAGCGCCGGTGGAATCTGCTGGTTCAAGCGTGGAATGTCGGATTCATCACGCACGCCGGAGTACGGGAAGCACGGCTGGGTGGACGGAATAGGAATATTCCCGGACCTGTGCTTCTGTCCGCATTTTTCCGGCAGAGGTGAAGTCTTCCGTCAGGCACTGTGTGACTCGGGCGAAGAAGGCATCGGGGTTGACAACAATGCGGCTTACGTTTATGACAACGGTAAGGAAAGTTTTATCAGCTGCAGCAGCACCTGCAAACTCGGCATTTTCAGACAGCAGGACGGAAATCTCACAATAACCGTCCCGGAAGCCGAAATACTATCGGAATAGATAACAGGTGACAATCTACTTGATGCCACTTGCTGACTTTGCAAATCACCGTTTATCCAATTAAAGTGCGTTCCAAATAACAAAAAATATAATTATATTTCCAAATGAATTATTGGTTTTTTCCAATACCAAAATTGATCCATACATTAAAATAAATGTTGCTACTGCTTCTAATATTGTTGCCAAATCAAAGCCTATCATTCCATGAATCAAAACAGAAACAAGTGCACACACTAAAGCACCTATATTAAACAAGCCTTTAGGTTGCTTTAATATGTTTATCTTTTTTGATAAAACCACATAAAACAATCCTTCTCCAATCCCCCAGACCAATGCAACTATTAAGTAAAGAATTATATTGAATGGTATGGAAAGATTTAAAATGTCTTTTGTAAGAAACATTCCTTGAAACGGTAAAAATCCATGTAATTCATTATTAAAAAACAAAAAAACAACAGTCGGGATAGAACATAGCAAACATCCAATGATAGATTGCACTGTGTTTTTTCTTCTGATTCCATAATCCGATAATTTTTCTTTATTTTTCAACAATACTATCAATATTCCAAGACAAGACATTCCAAATTGTATTGCCAAAACCGGTAAAAACCTTAGAATAATTGATATATCAGCATTTTTTCCAAAATCCATTATACTGTTTCCAAACACTAAATAAATTACGGCAGAAATCATGCTGCAAAAGCTTATTATCGTTATGTCTTTTTTTGTTGAATGATTCAAATCAATCCCTCGCTTTTTCGTGTATGACAAGGGGACGGTTCTCCTGTCATCTTATTTCCCTTACCGAAATCAATTCAGTCAGACTCAATTATGTTGACTTCATATATGATAGTATCGTGGATGGGAACCGCTCATCTCATTTTCAGAAGACAGTTCCAACCGTTGGAATCGTAATATTTGACACGGTTCCCGTCGCTGTCATAGAAATACAGTGTAAGCTCGGCAAAGCAATTTTTCTGAATCGACACAGTGAAGCTCACAGTCTCACCGGCCTTCACATAATGTGTATCGGCAGGTTTGCCTCCTCCCTTCAGTGGCGAATAGTCATAGCTGCTGAAGGCATTGCCGGAAGCGTTGGTAAAATAATTCCAGACTGAATACTCTTCCAGATAGTTCTTCCCCTGCAACGCATCCGGGGCGGAACCGAACATTTCAACGCCGAGACTTACGTCCGTGAAAAATCCGTACTCTTCAGAAGCACCGTTCTTATAATATCCGAAGAACAAAGGTGAATCCGTTCTCTTGTACTCGTGATAGCGTATTTCGATGGAAGCATAGGTGTTGTTCGTCAATGTAAACACGGTGCTGTCGGCAATGTCATAATGGTGGAACCACTGAAACTGACTCACGGGACCGTCACGAAGAGACGTCGGATTATACAGTGTCGTCATTTCATCTGTTTCATGAGAAATATAGTCAAAGCTGATACTGAATGAATCGTCCGGATTAACCTTAATTCCGCGCGAAACGGGCTCTTCGGTCTGTACGGCACCCTCTGTCGTTGCTGCTTCGGATTCTGTGGTTTCTTCTTCGGATTCTGCATTTGATTCTTCAGCATCACTGACAACGGATGGATTTTCGGTGCTTTCCTTTGGCTCATTATTCTCTGACTCGCCGCACCCCACGGTTACAGTCACTATTGCAAAAAGCATTAAGACAATCAGCAATACGGACAAAATGCTGTTTGTTTTTTTATTGGCAGATTTCATAAAAATCATCTTTCTTTTCCCCTCTTACCGAAAATGATTCTAATTAATTAACATCACTTGAGTGCAAATATATTATATCATAAACCAAGGTCCCGTGCAATTATAAAATGTACGGTCGATAATCGCCGGAGCCCTCCTTGACGCTGTACAGTGCTGCAGCGATGTAAATAACGATAATAATTGTAACTACTACCGCTATGGCAATTATTATCGGATTCATTACAATTCTCTTTTTTTGAAGAAGGAGTACTATGGCGTGGCAGGATTAAAAGGCGAACTGATAAATCCGGACCAAACTCGGTTTAGTTCACGGAAATAAAAAGTGAGGGACGAAGAAAAAGTAATGAAAGATGCTTGTGTTCAAGTCCTTTGTTCCGGGAAAATGTACTTTTCTCATTTCTTTCCGGCAAAAAGATAAAAGAAACCAACCATTAATACTTCGCCGATCATACTGATAAAGAATAATAAATCCGTATTTCCTGTAGCAGGTCCCAAAGCAGAAAATGCAAACATAAAGAAGCCTGCCCAAAACAGATAAGCATTCTTTTGCTTAATCCAGGCAACAATACCGCAGATAATCAAAGGAATAACCGTACCGAAAGATAAAATACCGGTTATTACTTCTGCCCATCCCGGAGTACCGTCACCGGATAACATTCTTTTGACACCTGCGATTGACACAAGCTCCAGATCAGTCGCAAACCCCTCCATTGCTCCCAGAATCATCACAACGGCAGTTGCCCCCCAGACAACAGTCATTATCTTTTTACCTGCCTTCAAAGCATATCCGCATATTGGAAACAGCAGAGGTATCAGAATTCCATGAGCCACAAATCTGACTCTTGACAATCCCGGTAAAATGCCTTCGGGAATTAATTCTCCAAGTCCGATTACTGCTGCATCAACAATCAATCCCAAAGTGATTAATCCCATACATAACGCAATTGTCTTCTTTTCTTTTTTAAATTCCTTAATTAAAAGGATTAATATAAAGACTTCAAGGGCAACAATTACCCAGATACCGGGGGCGCAAATAGTCAAAAACAGTTCTCTCATTTGTTTTTCCTCACGTAAATGATATTCTTTTTCGTTTTATTTGTTTGTCTGCAAATATATAATAAAAAGTCGAATTTTTTGCCCGGTCAGGACAGTACAGTCAGGCCGTCTCTTCCGGCGGGCAGCGAATCGGTCAGCGCAAGCCGGCGGACATTACCGATCTGCACGACGCGGGCAAGTTCGACGCCGTCCGGCGAGAAAACGGCAGGAAAGCCGCCTTCACTGCGTGAAACGATGTGAAGGTTGCCGTTCTCCGAAGCGATATCGAAGCAGCCTTCTATCGGGATATTAAACATGAGTTTGCCCCTCTCCGAAAGAAGAAAGAACTATGAATGAGAAAAACGTTGACGCTTTTATAAAACCGCCGATTATCACCGGCGGCAGGTGGTCAGGTATCGTTCGAGATGTTTTTGAAATAAAGCGTCCTGTTTTCTTTCGTTATTTCAATATCATATTAATTCAAAGGACGGAAACCGGGATTTAATTCTCAAAGCGAAGGACATAAAACTGTTGTACCCATTCAGGATATGTCTTGTATTCTTCGCTATCTTGTATTTGCTTGATTGTCCTTTTGCCTATTCGTCTATCTAATATTGCAAACACTCGGATTAAACAATCTTCGCTTTTTAATGCATCAGCAATGGACATTTGGAGATAATCTGTAGCCGCTTGCAAGAAATCCCATTCAGACAGTGTTCCTTCTCTATTCCATTTCGTCTTTAGTTCCGGCGAATTAAAGTCATAGATGCCGGTTTCTTTCCATTGAATATCAACGTCAAGTCCTTGCTTATACAAATCAATCCAAGAAAAGATAACCAATTCTTTTCCATCCAGCTTTATTGATGCTCGACCATATGAATTGTGAACTTCGTGATAACGAGTCAAAAAATAGCTAATGCGTCCTTTCAGTGAATCACATAGGAAGTTATTAAGCTGCTTATTTAATTCCGACCATGATTTATAATGATTCATTCATATACCCCTATAATTCAAATCTGTAACTAATATTTTACCATAAAATTGTTTCAAAATCCACCTCATACGGCAATGCAGCATTGGCAAAATAAAGGAATTTGCTCCTGTTTTTATTTACGCAGATCATCAATAAATATCTGCAGTATGACAAAGGGACAGTACCTTTGTCATCTGCGAACTGGAAAAAGCCCGAAAAACCGCGTAAAATGGCGGTTTCCCGGGCTTTTTTGAAGTTTAATTATACAGCATAAAGCCGGTGGATATCATTCCAACTCTTCCCAAGAGTTACTGTAAAACTAATTCTATTTC
>DCGX01000031.1:18991-19220 GCA_002315505.1 Ruminococcaceae bacterium UBA1767 | reverse complement strand
ACAGCAATTATGGATTCAGTTCAAGTTATTCAACATACGATACAGCAAGACAATTAAAATCAACAGATTATGCACAGTGTCAGGGATGTTATAAAATTACAGACACGAGTTACTACGGTAACTCGTGGTGGTGTCTGCGCTCGCCCTATAGTTCCTATGAGGCAGCCGATGTCAATTACGGCGGCAACGCGTACTACTGCGATAGTGTCGATGACACCGGCTTTGGCAC
>DCGX01000031.1:0-18931 GCA_002315505.1 Ruminococcaceae bacterium UBA1767 | reverse complement strand
TAAATTTAATCCAAAATCTACAATCTCATCATCTTTAAATTTTTCAAAAGAGCATGTGGTAACTGACCATCAGTCGAAAAACAAAGAATATATGAAGGGATATTTATCAGGCAAGGGAATACCTCTTGACGGAACAAATGGCAATCCCGATTTGTGTATTCCGGGTCAGGGTGAAAATATGATACCGCAAGGCATGGCGTATTATGCCGATAAAAACTGGATTCTTATTTCTTCATACGATAAAAGTGAAGAAAAAGCAAGCGTTATTTTTGCACTGGATAAAGACAAAGGTGATTTTGTTGCACAGTTTAATTTGAAAGAGATAAAGGACGGAAAAGAAGTTGACTGGAAGCCTCATGCGGGTGGCATCGGTATCTCGAATAACAATTTATATATAACTCGATACAGAGGAGTGGCTTATGTTCCGTTAAGTGAGCTTGATGTTGAACCCGGCACAACTAAAGACCTTGTAGTTGCAGGTACAGCGAATATGGCTGAGTTGGGAGAAACTAATGCTGCATATGTTGATGTTTCGAACGGAATGCTTTGGGCAGGTAATTTTTACACTAAATATCCTCAAGGAATGCTTGTTTCACTACTTTTGCCCGGCGTATCATTGTCAGTTGAACTTGCTGAAAAACTTGGAATATTGCCGGATGCTTGGGATACACCTGCGTCAAAAAACAATGACAGTGTTGTTCTTGGATTTAAATTAAGCGGCAATTCGTCATTAGATGAATGGGATAACCTTAAAGCAAAAATTAACAATTCCGATTACCATATCGGACTTCCGGATGGTGTGGATAATATTCAGGGCGTCACATTCAGAAAGATGAACGACAGTACATACAAAATGTATCTGTCACAAACGGCAGATGTTAGCTTCAGTGCATATATTTCCACCGCAACAGTTAAATTAAACAAGAAGAATATTAATCCCAATAAAGATGAATTTACATATTATAAAAATCTTCCCGGTGCGGAAAATATTATTTTTATTGATGATGATATTTACACTGTATACGAATCCGGCGCATTAAGCAAATACAATTCTTTGGTGAACAAAGCGGTATGGAATTCAAATATCAAAAACTGCACAGATGTCATATGAAAAGTCAGCGAAAAAGATTTACTTTCAATCCCGAATTTAAGTCCGAACTGCTTTATTGATAATGCGTATTGCGGATATAATCATCTTATTGCTCAATATTGTGCAAACTTTGACTTACTTGGTTACTGTTATAATAGTGATGAGATAAATTATTATCTGAAAGAGGAAGGGTATTCTTCACCAGATAATAACATGAGTGCCGGCAGAGATGAGGTAAATTACTTTATAGCCAATAAAACAATAAACGTAAACGGAGTGAATAAAAAACTCGTTTTTGTCGGGTGCATCGGTTCGTATAAAGACCAGTGGTTCTCAAATTTTGACCCAAACGGTACTGAAAGAAAAACCAATTACGCAGGTAATTCTGAAAAAGGAAATGTTCATCTTGGTTTTGCAGATGCGAGAGATTTTGTATACAGCAAGCTGGACGAATATTTAACCGACAACGGAATTGACAGGAGTAGTGTTGTTTTGCTGATGACAGGTCATAGCAGAGGCGCTGCAACCGCAAATCTTTTGGCGGCAAAACTGATTGATAATGATTCAAGTTTTGGCATTTCAAAAAATAATATTTATACATATACATTCGCAACACCTAATACGGTGAAATCAAATGCCCGTCTACAGAAACACAGTTCGATATACAATATTGTTAATCCCGAAGATTTTGTAACAAAAGTTCTTCCAAGAGACTGGGGTTTTTCAAGATACGGAACAACATATACACTTCCGAGTAAGACAAATGAATATTCATCTACATACAATAAGTATCTGAAAAATGTTCAGAATTATATGGCTTTGCACGGAAACACTACAGTGTATAAGCCGTATAGTTCAGGTGAATCGACTGTCTATAAAATCGTGGACAGTATGACAAGTTCTGTTGGAAATTTAAAGGAGTATTATTCTAAAAAAGATTTGGTATCTCAAACAACTCTTTTTGATTATTTTAAAGCACTTTGTCCTTTTGTTGCCGGAGGAGAAGATTGGTCGAATTATGCAAAAATGGTTGGTTCTTTGTATTTGAATTTTACGTTGAAACAGAAATTCACGACATTTTTCATACAGCATCAGGTTGTCAGAAGTGATTTTGAAAATTCACATTTAATGGAAACTTATGCCGCTTACATGAATACTCTTACTTATTCTCAGCTTACCAAGAAAAGAAAAGGATATAAAAATACCATTAACTGCCCTGTTGATGTTGAGGTTTATGATAATGCAACAGGTGAGCTTGTAGGCAGAATAGTTGATAATGTTATTGATGAGAAAATAGCAGAGAATGAAAATTCCGTTGTGATGGATGTTGACGGAGATTCAAAATCTTTCTGGCTTCCGTCAGACGGAGACTATGAAATTAAGCTCATAGGCAACGATGAAGGCACAATGGACTATACTGTTGCGACAATAGATTCTGATATAGGCGAAATAGAAAGAATAAACTTCTTTGATGTTGATATTGAAGACGGAAAAACAATGACAGGTGAAATTGAAGGTTCCGATTTTGTACTTGAGGATTATACTCTTGAGCTTGACAATGGTAATGTTATAGAACCGACAGAGCAAGCAGGCGATATTTCGGATGTTGCTATTAACATATCTGCAGAGGGTAATGGCACTGTATCAGAATCAATGGTAGTCACAAGCGGTGACTATGTAACCATCAGTGCAACGCCAAATGACGGAAATATGTTTGCCGGTTGGTACAATGGGGAAACGCTCGTAAGCAGTGAGGCAACATACTCATTCGTTGCGAAAGAAAATGTAAATCTTGTTGCGAAGTTTGAAATCAACAAGTATATAGCAAAGCTTATGGTTGACGGAAAACTGTACAAAGAAATACAGTACAACGAGGGACAGAAGTCAATTTCACTTCCGCCTGTTCCCGAAAAAGACGGCTACACAGGTGTGTGGGAGAGCTATTCACTCACAAACGGCGGCACAACAATCAATGCAATATACACACCGATTGTAAAACCGTCAGTGAAGTCAGTTCAGATTGACGATATTACATTGAATTACAAACAATCAACAACTCTGAAACCGACAATTGCTGCCGATGATGACGTGAAATATACCGTTGAATACAAATCATCTGATACATCAGTTGCAACTGTTGACGAAAACGGAAATGTTTACGCTTCCGGCAAGGGTAATGCAACAATTACCTGTACGGTTACAGACCAGTACGGTAACGTAGTTACAGATACATCAAACGTAAATGTAAACTACTCCTTCGGTCAGTGGCTCATCGTAATCCTTCTCTTCGGCTGGATTTGGTATTAAACTGAATATGTATAGATAAAGCTATCCCGCTCTCTTTCGAGGGCGGGATTTGTTATATCCTGTATTTATTATCACGAATAGCTTCGGCATCTTCTTCGTCAATAAGTGAGTTGCGGTCGTTTTTTATCAGCCAGTATATTTTTTCTCTGATATCGTCCTGCTCAAGCAATTCGGAAATCAAAACATATGTAAGCATTGTTGTACGGCCTTTGATTTTGTATTCTCTGGCTATTTCTTCAAGTTTTTTGCGTGGAAGACTATATAGGTATTCTCTTGTTTTAAATGTCGTCATTCCGTCTTCAGGACAGAATTTGAAGTATTTGTTTTTTATTGCAGCTCGAGCTCTTTCTGTTTCTATTGCCAATTTTGCAATGTATTGACCTGATGGCTTGGGCAAATCAATGTTTCTGTTTGTGACTTCACTTATAGTAAGATTAGTTCTGTTGCATATCAGTTCTACAAATATTTCTTCTGCATCCTTTTGAGATGTAGGATAATGCCCGTTACGCACTCTCCAATTATGAATATATGAAAATGCTCCGATGTAGTCCGGCAGATGCTTTGTTGATACATTGGTTTTTTCAGAATAGAGAAACTTCTTTATTTCACTATGAAGTTCATTGACACGACCTAGCGATAGATTGTATTTGTTTTTTGCTTTAATAAACATATTATATGTCATTACATCGGAATCACCGTCAATAAGGATTCTGTCAATCAAATCATCATTGAACAACTTATGCTTTATCTTCTCTCTTTCATCGGCATCTGTAATTTTTAAATCGGTCGGGTCAAGTCCGTTATCCTTAAGCACTTTTAAATAATCAGACGGTTTTACATAGTGCGGAATGTGCTGTAATTTGCAATATTCATCGTAGACGGCGTTGTTATCGGAACATAGGTACGCAGGTGAATTAAAATGCTCATCAAACAAATCGTAAAAGGTTTCAACATTCAGCCTTCCCATACACGCAACCTTACATACACAGTAGCCTCTGTCATCAATGGCGGTAACTACTGTTGAAAATTCAGGACCCATAACGCCGAATTTAGATGGATGTCTTCCATAACGAGGTATTCGTTCTTCTTTGCTTAAAAATGAAATCAAGTGCTTACTGCCTTTTTGAGATTCTCTTACAAATGTTTCATCTACCTGAATTACACCGGACAAAATTTCTGACGGCATATTTGCCATCGCGTGATACAGCTTCATTCTCCATAGCCAGATTGTTTTTATGTCAATATCCGGGCAACAATAATCTTTTTCAAGAACATTAAGCATATCGGTCAGTGAATACTCATTCAATGTCATTTCAAGAACCTTGACCCATAATTCCCACTGCCAACGGCTTTTCTCGAGGATTGTTCCTGTGAATCGACTGAATTTTTTTGTACAGGCTTTACATTTATAGACTTGAACATTATCTCTGTTACCATATTTTATTACCTTATCTGATTGACAGCACGGACAGGTTGAGTTAATACCGAGTTTCTCGAGTCGTTTATCGAGGTTAATTCTTGCAAAATCCCCCATATCTGAGCTGATTGAAATACCATTGCTTTCTGCATAATAAGTTGCAATTTTCACAAACTCTGAATATGGCAATGAACAAAGATATTTTTTAACATCTTCACGAGATATAATCGGTGTTTTAGACATTTAACCCCTCCTAAATACGATTAGTTTAATATCTAACACTAATTATACACTGATATTTTTTTATTTCAACCCTTTTTTACAACAATTTGTATATAATTAGCTCAAAGTCCTTGATATTACTTGCTTTGAAGCCACCACCCGATTATTGGAAAATATAATATTAACATAAAATTAATTGACTTTTTGACAAAATCCTGCTATAATTTTATATTGAATTAAATTGTAAAGTAGGCGATTTTCGTGAAAAAATCCTTAATAGTTATATCGGCATTAATTGCTGCTTCAGCGATATTATTTACTTCATGTGATGCAGGAAAATCTGTAATTAAAGATGTTAAAGGTAATAAGCATGAACTTGTGGAAGACGAAAACGGCGACGTTTATCAGGATTATTATGGAAATGTTTTTGAATATAAAACAGATAAAGAGGGTAACAAAATTTCTGAGGTATACAGTTATCCGGAGGTTGTTACTAACAAATCACGCTCGGTGATTGAAAACTGCTGGGTTAAGGTTGATGTTCCTAAAGGATGGGAAGGTGCTGACAGCACAACAACTCTCAGAATGAATATGATTAAGGGTGAATGTGTTGATGTAAATCAGTCGGGCTGCCAGGTTGATTTTGAAACATTCTATGATATGTCAGCCGAGGAAAAATACGATAAATATAAAAAGAATGTTGACAATCTTTATTCAATTTCCGCTGATATCAGAGATGTAACAGAATTTGAAACAGAAATCTGCGGTAAAGCTGCGAAGGCAATCTCTTACAGAATTAATCCGAGCAATACAACTGTTTATTATTACGTTATGAGCAGTGACTATTTTACATTTACAATCAAGGCTACAGTTTATGATAAGTGTTATACTGACAGCCAGGCTGTTGTTGATTTTCTTGCCTCATGTATTACTATGAAAAATGTTGTAAATCAGACAACTACCACTGCAGCTACTCAGAAAGGAGAATGAGCATGATATTTTCACAGGATATCGGTATTGATTTAGGTACTTCAAATACTCTTGTTTTTGTAAAGGGTAAGGGTATTATTATTCGTGAGCCGTCTGTTGTTGCGGTTGATCAGAGATTTTCTCCTGTTCGTGTTGTTGCTGTCGGCACACAGGCAAAGGAAATGATAGGTCGTACACCGGGTTCAATTTCTGCTCTTCGTCCTTTGCGTGACGGAGTTATTGCTGATTTTGATGCAACGGCGGAAATGCTTAAAAAATATATCAGAAAAGCTATAACTGCATCTCCGTTCAGCAAAACAAGAGTTATGATTTGTGTTCCGTCGGGTGTTACCGAGGTTGAACGCAGAGCGGTTAACGATGCTGCAAAAAGTGCAGGTGCGAGATATGTTGCTTTGATTGAGGAGCCGATGGCTGCTGCAATCGGTGCAGGTCTTCCTGTAGAAAATGCAACAGGTTCAATGATTGTTGATATCGGCGGCGGTACAGCTGAGGTTGCGGTTGTTGCACTTGGTGATATTGTTACTTCACGTTCAATTAAGGTTGCAGGCGACAGCTATGATGAAGCAATTATTAACTATATCAGAAAAAAATACAATATTCTTATCGGTGAAAGAACTGCTGAGGATATTAAAATTAAACTCGGCTCTGCTTATGAATATGAAAGCGAGGGTGCGATGAGTATTAAGGGCAGAAATCTTGTTGACGGACTTCCGAAGGATGTTGAAATCACATCCGAAGAAATTCGTGAGGCTCTCAGTGATTGTGTCAGACAGCTTGTTGATTCAGTTCGTATAACACTCGAAAATACTCCGCCTGAGCTTGCGGCTGATATTGTTGATAACGGTATCACACTTACAGGTGGCGGTGCTTTGCTTCGAGGACTTGATAAGCTGATTGAAAAGGAAATAAAAATTCCTGTTCACATTGCTGACAATCCGCTTGATTGCGTTGTTGAGGGTACAGGTATTTGTCTTGAAAAGCATCATTAATTATTATTCTGAATTATTTATCGGAGGTGAAGCGGTATGAGAAGATTTTTTCAAAGCGGTGCGTTTAAAGCATTTATTTGTGTTATTGTTGCACTGTGTTTAGGTGCGGTTATTGCTGCATTTACTCACAATAATTCAACTCCTCTTTCTTCTGCAACGAGTACAGCTCTCTACCCGCTTCAAAGATTTTCTTCATATCTCAGCTATAAATTTTCAAACTTCAATGACAACTTTAAGGGTACAAAATCTCTTGCCGAAGAGAATGAAAAATTAAAGGACCAGATTGAAGATTATCAGCAAAAAATTATTGATTACAATGATATAAAAAAGAAATTGAATACATATGAGGATTTCCTCGGAGTTAAGGAAGATAATCCGGATTTTATCTTCGAAAATGCTTCGATTATTTCAAGGTCTTCTTCTGATAATTACGGCACATTTACTCTTAACAAGGGCTCACTTGACGGTATCAGTGTTAATGACCCTGTTATTTACGGAAAAAATGTTGTCGGCGTTGTTACAGGTGTTTCTGCAAAAACCTGTACAATTATTACCATTTCAAATCCTGAAATTAATATCAGCGTTTACGAAACCTATACAGGTGAAGTCGGATATGTTTCGGGAATTGACAGCGAGGAAGACAGAATTTATTGTAAAATTCCGGGTATAAAAAAAGAAGCTGAAATTTCACCTAACGGAATCGTATGTACAGCAGGTAACGGCGGTATTTTCCCTAAGGATCTTATTGTCGGAACAATTGTTGATATTGAGGATTCAAAGGACGGTATTTCAAAATTTGCAAACATCAGATCTGAAATTGATTTGTCTGAGCTTTCGGAAGTATTTGTCATTATTGATTTTGAAGGTCAGGGTGTCGTTACTGTAACAGGTGATTGATATGGAAGGTATTTACAGCTTTAGTAAAAAAAATTCGGTAATTAAAAAAATAGTTTTTGCCGTAATTATTATTTTAGCTTTTTCTTTGCAATCAACAGGGGGATTATTTTTTGCTCCGTTTAATATTAATGCGATTTTATTAATTCCTTTAACTGTTTGCATTGCTATGTTTGAACGTGAATTTTCAGGTGTTTTTTACGGATTGCTTGCGGGAGCAATGCTTGATGCTTTTAATGCCTCGACAATTTGTTACAGTTCAATTTTCTTTACTACTATCGGTTTTGTTTCAGGTGCACTTATTACGTATTTAATGAGAAATAATCTTGTTTCTGCAATTATGCTTACTGCAGTTTTTTCTCTTATTTACAACACATTATATTTTCTTTTATTTTTCGCATTTGACGGAATTAAAAATCCATTAGGTACTTATCTTGTTAATTATTTTCTTTCTGCTGTTTATACAACAATATTAACTCCGCTGGTATATTTAATTATAAGAGCGGTTTATAAAAAATTTAAGAACTGAGGTGAAAAAAACAGATGAATTTTGCACGTGAAGAAAAAAAAGGAAGATTTATTGCAACTATTGCAATTTTCTGTGCAATTTTTATGTTTTTTTCATTCAGAATTTTTAAGATTCAGATTATTGACGGAAAGTCTGATGATAAAGCAAATACTGAGTCGGTCGATACAAGTATTGTAAAAGCTACACGTGGTCAGATTCTTGATTGTAACGGAAAGGTACTTGTCGGAAATCGTCAGGGCAACGATATTATTTTTAATGCCGCTTCTTTTCCTTCAACATCGAAGCAGGAAGAACGAAATAAAATTATTATTTCTCTTATCAGATTATTTGAAAAAAACGGTCAGGACTGGAACGATGACTTACCTATAATTATTGATGAAAAAGGTAATTTTGTTTTTGAAGAGGACCGTGAAAAAGATATTACCGAAATGAAGTCGAGAGATATGCTCCGACTTAATAAATATGCTACTGCAGATGATTGCATGAATGCTCTTGTTGAAAAATATAAGCTGCAGGACTTCAACAAGGTTGAGCAGAGAAAAATTGCTTCCGTCTGTTATGAAATGAGAGCAAAGGCTTTTAATACTGCAAATCCTTATACTTTTGCAAATGATGTCAGTAATGAAATTGCTTCGGTTATTAAAGAAAACAGCCGTACATATGTCGGTGTTGACGTTGAGGTTGTAACCTACAGAGAATATACCGACGGTGAGATTGCTCCACATATTCTCGGTGTTACGGGTGTTATTAATGCTGAAGAATATGCTGATTTAAAAGATGATGGATACGCAATGGACGATATCCTCGGTAAAACGGGTATTGAGGCTAAATATGAGGAAAATCTTAAGGGTAAAAACGGTGTAAAATATGTTTCTACCGCTACTGACGGAACACAGACTACTGAAATTAAAGGTCTTGAAAACGGAAACAATATTGTTCTTACAATTGATTCGGGAGTGCAGAAGGTTGCACAGGATTCGTTGAAGGCTCTTTGTGATTCAATGACAACTGCTAACTCCGGTGGTGGTGCTGTTGTTGTAATGAATTGCAGAACAGGTGAAGTTCTTGCAATCGCTTCTTATCCGACTTTTAATCTTTCTACATATTATGACGACTATACTAAGCTCGCAACTAATACAGATTCTCCTCTTTATAACAGAGCTTTACTCAGTACGTATGCACCCGGTTCGACCGCTAAGGTTTCGACCGCAATCGGATGTCTTGAGGAAGGTTTAATTACAGAATATTCGACAAAATATTGCGGTTATTATTATCCGTATAAAGGTCATAACTTTGTGTGTCAGATTTCTCATGATGATAATAATATTACGGTTAAAACTGCTTTGCAGGATTCATGTAACTCCTTTTTCTTCTATTACGGCGGAGAAAAATTAGGTATTGAAAAATTAAATATGTACCGTGAGCTTTTAGGCTTAGGTCAGCCGACAGGTATTGAGCTTCCTGAAAATGTCGGTGTGCTTGATTCTCCAAGCTACCGTACATCTATCGGTCAGACATGGCAGCCCGGTTTTTCATTGCAATCGGCAATCGGACAGGCGGGTAATCTTTTTACACCTATTCAGCTTTGTAATTATGTTTCAACTGTTGCAAATGGAGGTACAAGATATTCAGCTCATATTATTAAGTCAATTTTATCCTCTGATAACACTAAAACTATTTTAAATAATGAGCCAAAGGTTGTTACTGAAACAGGATTTTCAAAGACTAATCTTGATATTGTAAAAGCAGGAATGCGTCTGGTTGTTACAAAAGGTTCTTGTAAGAGCAATTTCGGTCAGCTCGACGTTGCAGTTGCCTGTAAAACAGGTACATCTGAAGTTGATAAAATTATTAATAATAAAACTGTTACCTGTACAAACGGATTTAATATTTCTTTTGCTCCATATGATAATCCTGAAATTGCAGTTGCAGTTGCGATTGAAGGTGCTACATCGGGTGGTAGTTGTGCACCTGTTGCGTGTGATATTTATAATTATTACTTTAATAAAACAACTGTTACCGATGAAGATGATGAAACTCAGGAAGCTACAGAGGATACTGTTGATTCTGATTTGATAGGGTGAGGTGAATTTATGGCAGAAAAAATAATACTCGCTTCGGGTAAGGGCGGTGTCGGAAAGTCATCACTTACTGCCGGAATTGCCTGTGCACTATGTTCTATGGATTTAGATGTTCTTGTCATTGATTTTGATATCGGCATGGGATGTCTTGATTTAATTCTTGATGCGGATAATGACGGAATATTTAACTGGGGCGATGTTATTAAGGGTAATTGCGATAAAAAAGCAGTTATTCGTGCTACAATCGGTCCCGATTTGATTGCTGCTCCTTCTGTGCAGGATGACGCTTATACTTTAGAAAAAGTAAAGGCTTTAGTTGATGAATATGACAGTGATTATGATTATATTTTATTTGATGCTCCTGCCGGTTTAAATGGCGGTTTCTTATTAGCTGCAGCTTGTGCTGATTCGGGTATAATAGTGTCAACTGCCGATGAGGTTTGTGTTCGTGTTGGATTTACTGCCGCTGAAAAATTAATTGACCTCGGTGTTGAAAATCTTAAGCTTGTTATTAATCGTTTTAATAAACGTCTTACTACTCAGGGACATTATCTTAATATTGATGAGGTTATTGATGCTACCGTTCTTAATCTTATCGGTGTTGTTCCAGAGGATAAAAAACTGTCCTATTGTTCCGTAATAGGAATGAGGACTCTTGATAAGTCTGTTGCAAAATCTGCTTTTAAAAGAATTGCAAAACGTCTTGTCGGGATAAACGTAAATCTTAAAATATGAGGTCTTGCTATGACTGAACAAACTACTATCGCCGCCATATCTACTCCTATGGGTACGGGCGGCGTTGGAATTATCAGAATATCAGGTGAAAATGCCTTCTCTGTAGCCGATAGAATTTTTAAAGCTTATTCATCCATCAAAATGATTGATTCAGATGGCTACAGAGCACACTTTGGAAGAGTTTTTGAGGGTGAAAAAGCATTAGATGAGGCAATCTGTCTTGTTTTTAAAGCTCCGAAAAGCTATACAGGCGAAAATGTTGTTGAGATAAACTGCCACGGCGGTATATTCTTAACTAAAAAAGTTTTGAAGCTCGTACTTGAAAATGGTGCTGTTCCTGCTATGCCGGGTGAATTTACAAAGCGTGCTTTTTTGAATGGCAAAATGGATTTGTCTGAAGCAGAAAGTGTTATGACTTTAATTTCTGCACAGGGTGAGCAGGGAATCAATGCCGCATATAATTTACTTGAGGGCTCGTTAAGTAAAAAGATAAGTGAAATAAATGAAACGCTTCTTTCAACCGCCGCACATATTTCTGCTTGGGTGGATTATCCCGATGAAGAAATTGAGGATATTGACAACAACAAAATGCAGTATATAATAAATACCGCAATATGCGGTATATCTGAATTACTCGATAAATATGATTCGGGTATTGCCGTAACTACGGGAGTTGAAGCTGCAATTGTCGGAAAACCGAATGTCGGCAAATCTACTCTTATGAATCTTCTGAGCGGATATGATAAATCAATCGTTACCGAAATTGAAGGTACTACCCGTGATGTTGTTGAAGAAACGATAAACCTTGATGGTTGTATTCTTCGTATTTCAGATACGGCAGGTATGCGTGAAACCGATGATATTGTTGAAAAAATCGGTGTTGAACGCAGTCGTCAAAAATTAGAAAGAGCAGCAATTATTTTTGCTTTATTTGATTCTTCAAATGAGCTTACTGAGGAAGATTATGAATTAATAAAATTATGCAAAGGTAAAACTGTTGTTCCTGTTATTAATAAAACTGATCTTGAGTCAAAAATTGATAAAGAATATATTGAAAATGAATTAGGAAAAGTAATTGAAATATCCGCAAAATGCGGTAATGGATATAATGAGTTTTGTGAAACTGTTACAACAATTCTCGGTACTAAAAATTTTGATACTACAAGTGCTATGCTTGCTAATGAAAGACAACGTCTTTGCTGTGAAAAAGCATTATCAAGTCTTAGGGATGCTAAGTCTGCATTAGATTGCGGTCTTACTCTGGATGCGATTGAAATTTGTATTGATGATGCGATTTCTTCATTGCTTGAGTTAACGGGTCAGAGAGCAAGTGAAGCCGTTGTTGATGAAGTTTTCAGACAATTTTGTGTTGGTAAATAAAGAAAAGGAATTACTATGGAATATTTTGCAAAAGATTATGATGTAATTGTTATAGGTGCAGGTCATGCAGGAATTGAAGCCGCTCTTGCAAGTGCAAGACTTGGCTGTAATACCTGCATTTTTACTATCAATCTTGACTGGGTTGGTAATATGCCTTGCAACCCTTCGATCGGCGGCACTTCAAAGGGACATCTTGTTCGTGAAATTGATGCTCTCGGTGGTGAAATGGGTAAAGCCGCTGATGCCAATACTTTGCAAAGCAGAATGCTTAACCTCGGCAAAGGTCCTGCTGTTCATAGCTTACGTGCTCAGATTGACAGACGTAACTATTCGGGATATATGAAGCACACTCTTGAAAGGCAGGAAAATCTTGATTTACGCCAGGCAGAGATTGTTGAAATAAAATATACCGAAAACAACAAAATGCAGTTAAAAACTCACTTAGAGGCATTATATACTGCAAAATGCGTTATACTTGCAACCGGTACATTTCTCAGTGGTAAGGTTTATGTTGGTGATGTTTCCTTTGAAAGCGGACCCGATGGCATGTTCCCTGCGAATAAGCTCGGAGCTTCTCTTAAAGAGCTCGGACTTCCATTACGCAGATTTAAAACAGGTACTCCATCAAGAGTTAATCGTCGTTCTGTAAATTATTCAATTCTTGAGTTACAAAATGGTGATGACAGGATTGTTCCGTTTTCTTTTGATAATAAATATGATATTAAAAATAAACTGCCATGCTATGTTACGTATACTAATTTAGATACAAAGGATGTAATACTTAAAAATTTACATCGTTCCCCTCTTTACAGCGGTAAGATTGACGGCAAAGGTCCTCGTTATTGCCCGAGTATTGAAGATAAGATTGTTCGATTTGCCGAAAAGGAACGTCATCAGATTTTTATTGAGCCTTGCGGTGAGGATACTGAGGAAATGTATCTGCAGGGACTTTCATCTTCTTTACCAGAGGATGTTCAGCTTCAGTTTATACATACCATTCCCGGACTTGAAAATGCTGAAACAATGAGAACAGCATATGCTATAGAATATGATTGCGTTGACCCGTTAGCACTTAAGGCAAGTCTTGAATTTAATGACTATGAGGGGCTTTTCGGTGCAGGTCAGTTCAATGGTTCCTCGGGTTATGAAGAAGCTGCTGCACAGGGGCTTGTTGCAGGTATTAATGCTGCAAGAAAGGTAAAAGCTCTTGAGCCTGTTATTTTTGAGCGTTCAAATTCATATATCGGCACATTGGTTGATGACCTTGTGACAAAAGGTTGCTCTGACCCGTACAGAATGATGACTTCACGTTCTGAATACAGGCTTTTGCTTCGACAGGATAGTGCTGACAGACGACTTACACCGATTGGACACGAAATCGGACTTATCAGTGATGAAAGATATGAAAAATTCCTTCATAAGCTCGAGCTTATTGCTCATGAAAAAGAAAGAGTGTCTAAGGTTGTTATTTCTCCGTCAGAAGAGCTGAACAATATGCTTGTTTCACGTGAAACATCTCCGCTTGTTACGGGTGTACGAATGACAGAGCTTCTTAAACGTCCGCAGTTGAATTATGATTTACTTGCTCCGTTTGATAAAGACAGACCGGATTTGCCGTATGAAATCTTTGAACAGGTTGAAATTGATACGAAATATGACGGATATATAAAACGTCAGCAGGCTCAGATTAATGAAATGCATCGTCTTGAGGTTAAACTTTTACCTGAAAATATTGATTATAATTCGATAATAGGACTTCGACTTGAGGCCCGTGAAAAGCTCACTAAGGTCAGACCGCAGAATATCGGTCAGGCATCAAGAATTTCGGGTGTCAGTCCGTCGGATATTTCTGTTCTTTTAATTTATCTTGAAAAGGAGAGGCGTAATGATTGATACAGCTCTTTTAAAGGTTGAAGCTAATAAAATCGGTGTTGAACTCGACGATATTGCACTTGACCGTTTCGATAAATATGCTGAAATGATAGTTGAAACTAATAAATCACTTAATCTTACTGCAATAACAGAGCCTGTGGAGATTCTTTACAAGCATTTTGTTGATTCGCTTAGCTTATTGAGTGTAGTTGATTTTGATAATAACGCAAAGGTGATTGATGTCGGAACAGGTGCAGGCTTCCCCGGTGTATGTTTATTAATTGCAAGACCCGATCTGAAAATTACCCTTATGGACGGAACAAATAAAAGACTTACCTTTATTGCAGATGTTCTTGATGAATTAGGCTTAAATGCTGAAATTCTTCATTCCCGTGCAGAGCTTGCAGGTAAGGATAAGGATTATCGTGAAAAATACGATATTGTAACCGCAAGAGCTGTTGCAAATATGAACACTCTTAGCGAGTATTGTATGCCGTTCGTTAAGGTCGGCGGTTATTTTGCTCCGATGAAAGCGGCGAAAGCAGACGAAGAGCTTGATTCTTCCGAAAAAGCGATTCACTTGCTCGGAGGTAAGGTTGAGCGAGTTGAACATCTTAATCTCGATAATTGTGGTGAAAGGTGTATTATTATTACAAAGAAAATATCGCAAACTCCGCCAAAATATCCACGTGCTTCGGCACAGATTTCTAAAAAGCCGCTTGCATAAAGTAATAAATGATTTTTTATTGTATATTTTGGTAAATGAAAATAAATGGACAACCCCTTCTGACTATGCTAATTTATATTTGTATATGTCAGGAGGTCTTTTTATGCTCAAAAATCAGACAAAATACAAGAAAAGTAATGATGTAGTGCAGATACCTGCAAGGTTAATTTGTCCGAACCCGCATCAGCCAAGAAAGAATTTTAACTGGGATGACCTTGAAGGACTTGCTGAGAGCATCCATTTTAACGGTCTTCTTCAGCCTGTAACTGTTCGCAGACTTGAAAATGATAAATACGAGCTTATATCCGGTGAACGCAGACTTCGTGCGTGTAAAATGGCGGGTTTATCGTCAATACCGTGTATTGTAATAGAGGCAGATGATGAAAAGTCTGCAATGTTTGCAGTTATTGAAAATCTACAAAGAGAAAACCTGCATTTTTTTGAGGAAGCGATTGCCATTGACAGGTTAATTAAAGGATTCGGCTACAGCCAGGAGGAAATTGCAAAAAAGCTCGGAAAATCACAATCAGCCCTGTCAAACAAGCTGCGAATATTACGTCTGCCCGAAGAGATACGATACAGTATTATGACCTACGGTCTTTCCGAACGTCATGCAAGAGCATTATTAAGATTACCGACAATCAGCTCAATGGAGCAGGTTGTGGATTCAATTATAGAACAGGGACTTACTGTCAGCGAAACGGAAACATTGATTAATGATATTCTTAACAAAGAGCCTGTAATAAAGAAAAAGGGCAAAACAACTATGGTTTTTAAGGATATTCGTATTTTTATCAATACTCTTAATCACGCAGTAACTACTATGCGAAAAAGCGGAATATCTGCATCTGCTAAAAAAAATGAAACTGAAAAGTACATTGAATACACCGTAAAAATTAATAAACCGAGTTGAATTTAAGAGTAATTTGTTTCACGTGAAACATTAAAAATAATGTTGATTTTTCAGCGTATTGTGATATAATATTTAAGATAGATTTATACAAGGAAGTGAATAAATGGCAAAAATAATCGCAGTTGTAAATCAAAAGGGCGGTGTTGGTAAAACAACCTCAACCGTTAATCTTGCAGCCGCAGTTGCCGCTAAAGGAAATAAAGTACTTCTTGTTGATATAGACCCCCAGGGAAACGCTACAAGTGGTCTCGGTGTGAACAAAAGAGAGCTGAAATTATCTTCATATGATGTTATAATTAATGCAAAGCCTGCCGATGATGTAATATTGAAGAGTGATTACGAGAATCTATGGCTTTTACCGGCAAGTATGGCTCTTGCAGGTGCGGAGCTTGAGCTTGTTGATATGAATCGCAGAGAAACCAAAATAAGAAATTCTCTTGCGGTTATCAGCGAAGATTATGATTTTATCTTTATGGATTGCCCTCCGTCGCTCGGATTA
The DNA here is from genome assembly GCA_002315505.1 of Ruminococcaceae bacterium UBA1767. GTDB lineage: Bacteria > Bacillota > Clostridia > Oscillospirales > Acutalibacteraceae > CAG-488. The sequence goes on along the minus strand of DCGX01000031.1, from coordinate 2,286 downwards.
ATTACACTCAACGCATTATGTGCCGCAGATACTGTTCTTGTTCCGATTCAGTGCGAATATTATGCACTTGAGGGCTTGTCACAGCTTATGTCTACAATCAGACAGATTAAAAAGCTCTATAACTCACGTATTGAGATTGAAGGCGTTCTGCTGACGATGTATGACGGAAGATTGAATCTTACTCATCAGGTTGTTGATGAACTGAAGCAATTTTTCCCGAAGAAGGTTTATGCTACGGCAATTCCGAGAAACGTCAAGCTCTCGGAGGCCCCAAGCTATGGTATGCCGATACTCTATTATGACAGAAGCTCAAAGGGTGCACAGGCTTACAATGACCTTGCGGATGAATTCCTGAAGCAGAACGGCAGGGAGGTTTAAATATGGCACAGAAAAGAAGTGGTCTCGGAAGAGGACTTGATTCCCTTTTTGCCGACAATTCTGTCGAAGAATCAAACGGCGGTGCAGTTAATACGCTGAAAATAATGGAAATCGAGCCGAATCATGACCAGCCGAGAAAGACATTTGACGACAGTGCTTTATCGGAGCTTGCAGACAGCATTTCTCAGCACGGAATTTTACAACCGCTCGTTGTAAGACCGATGACAAACGGCACGTATCAGCTCGTTGCGGGTGAGCGTCGCTGGAGAGCCGCACGTATTGCAGGACTGACTGATGTTCCTGTAGTTATTAAAGAGCTTTCAGACAGCGAAACGATTGAGATTGCAATGATTGAGAATCTTCAGAGAGAAGACCTCAATCCTCTTGAAGAAGCACTCGGCTATAAATATATGATGGACGAGCTTAAGATTACACAGGAGCAGGCCGCTGAAAAGGTCGGAAAATCCCGTCCTGTAATTGCAAACGCGTTAAGATTATTAAAGCTCCCAGATGAAGTTCAATCAATGGTTGAGCAGAATCTTATTTCTCCGGGTCACGCAAGAGCTTTGCTCGGATTTGAAGGTGCAGACAGAATCTATGATGTTGCAAAAATGATTGTTAAAGACGGATTGTCTGTACGAGATGTGGAATTGATGGTTAAAAATTCAAAAAAGACACCTAAAATTCCAAAACAGAAAAAAAGAGATAAATTTTTCAGCGAGGTTGAGCTTGCAATGAACGACAACCTCGGCAGAAGGATTAAAATTAAAGAAAACGGTAAAAAAGAATCAGGTACACTTGAAATTGAATTTTTCAGCAAGGAAGATCTTGAAAGTATTGCAATGATTCTTGAAAATTACGGTAAATAAAATTTGGAGTGATATATAAATGTTAGACATTAAAGTAATCAGAGAAAACCCTGAAATGGTTAAGGCAGCCATGAAGACAAGAAATAAGGACATGGATGCTGTTGTTGACGAAATTCTCACAATTGACGCAGAACGTCGTGAGCTTATGCAGGCAACAGATGCTCTTAAAATGGAGCAGAATAATGCAAGCAAGCAGATTCCGCAGATTAAAAAAGAGGGCGGAGATATTTCAGCTATTATGACAAGAATGAATGAGATTAAGGCTGTTATCAAGGAGAACGATGCAAAGCTCTCAGAGCTTGAAGCAAAGCAGAAGACACTCATTTATGAATTTCCGAACATTCCTAACAAGGACATCCCTGTTGGCAAGGATGACAGCGACAACGAGGAAATCAGAAAATGGGGCGAGCCGAGAAAGTTTGATTTCGAAGCAAAGGCTCACTGGGATATAGGTGCTGATTTAGGCATTCTTGACCCGGAAACAGCAGGTAAGGTTTCGGGTACAAGATTCCACTTCTACAAAGGACTCGGTGCAAGACTTGAGAGAGCTATTGTCAGCTTCTATCTTGACACTCACACACAGCACGGCTACACAGAGGTACTTCCGCCGTATCTTGTAAACAGAGCTTCAATGACAGGTACAGGTCAGCTTCCGAAGTTTGAGGAGGACGCATTCAAGACGACTGACGATTATTTCCTTATTCCGACAGCTGAGGTTCCTGTTACAAATATGCACAGAGATGAAATTATCGACGGCAGCAAGCTCCCGATTAAGTATTGTGCATATTCAGCTTGCTTCCGTGCAGAAGCAGGCTCGGCAGGACGTGACACAAGAGGTCTTATCAGACAGCATCAGTTCAACAAGGTTGAGCTTGTTAAGTTTGTTGATCCCGAAACATCATACGATGAGCTTGAGTCACTGACAAACGATGCAGAAAGAGTTCTTCAGCTTCTCGGACTTCCGTACAGAGTTGTTTGCCTTTCAACCGGTGATATTGGTTTTTCATCAGCAAAGACATATGATATCGAAGTATGGATG
>DCGX01000046.1:56176-56742 GCA_002315505.1 Ruminococcaceae bacterium UBA1767 | reverse complement strand
ACACCCTCCTCTGCTATAATTTTATAATCTTGATTTTTAATCTGTATATTAATATTTCCGTTTTCTGCGGTAGTTAATGCCGCAATTCCGTTTTCGTTTACATATTCACGGATTGTTTCGCATCGGCTTTGTCCCGCAGACACAATAACCTCATCATATGCTGTTACGTCAACGCATTTCGGGATTGATGCTGCACAAACGAGAATATCTGCTGAAAGGTAATCCTCGGGAATTTCCGCTTTCTTATTGCAATCGAAAAGCACAAGAATCCGCACGGTATCAAAGCAACACAGTGCAATTGAGAAATTCTCATCATTCAGATAATTAATCGTTCCGCTGTCAAGCACCTCAACGGTTTTACTGTTGCAAACATACGTCTGCGAATCTGAAATCCTCTTGATTTCCTGCGATAAAAACGGAGTAATAATATTATTGAATTGATAATTATTCACAAGCGAAACTACCTTCGAATCTATCGAAGCCTCATAGGTCGGCACAAGCAACAGTTCAGCACTGTCACCCTTAAGCTGTGAAAGTCTGTCGATTGTATCATCTGCGTAGTACTC
>DCGX01000046.1:0-56097 GCA_002315505.1 Ruminococcaceae bacterium UBA1767 | reverse complement strand
AGTATGTCGATTTGTGTAAGTCTGTCGTAATGTAAAAACGAAAGCACACCGCAGGTTGCAATTACAACAGAAAGTGAAACGCACACAATTTTGCTACGTAGCTTTTTATCAAAAGCAAGAGAAAATACCACAACCGCCGTACAAAGAACTGCACCTGCGTGCCAGTAAATATCAGCTGTCGGTAAGGGAGAAACATCAAGTGAATAAATAAAGTCAATCACGTTATAGACGTACTTCGCTGTATATTCACAAAGGTATGCACACGCATCCGACAAAAATCCGACAGGATAAAGCAAGACAGTAAGTCCACCGAAAAGCATACAGAAACCTGCCACAAAGCTAACCGCAACATTTGTAAATACCGACATTAATGAGATTTTACCGATAAACAGAATCGTCGCAGGCAAAACTCCGATTGTTGCCGTTATACAAACTAAAACGATACTGAGAATTGCTTTTATCACCGAAAAGGTCATTCCTTCGGGTAGCTTTGAAAGCAAATATTTATCTGCAAGCGGATAAAGCACAACTATTCCGAGTGTCGCCGTGACAGACAGTAAAAATCCGATATTTGAAGCATTCATCGGGTTAATTATACACATAATTATGCACGCAAATCCGATTGAATTGACCGAATCCGACTTTCTGTAAAACAAATTACCCGCAAGCATAACTAACATCATAATTCCCGCCCTACATACCGAAGCGGAAAATCCAGTTAGCGCCATAAAGCAAAGAGTTGTGATTATCGCAATCAAAGAATTTGTACGTCTGCGCACACCGAAAATGCGAAGAATCTCGTAAAGTCCCATTACCCACAAAGAAAGATGAAATCCCGAAACCGCAAACAGCGGTGCCACGCCTGCATCAGTGTACATTTCCACTGTTTTATCCGACATATGCGACTTGTTTCCCGTCAGCATTGCAACGGTTATCGCACCGTATTCACCCTCGACCTTATCAAGTACACGATAAGAAATCGCCTTATTCATCCTGAGGAAATAATAACCAAGCGGTTTTTTCTCACACGGATAAACACTCACAGAAAAGGTTTCTTCCTCATCGGGATATGCACCGAGATAAATATCCTTTGAATGATAATACAGCTTTGCCGAGTCATTCGTCTTACCGACGGAATAGGTCTTAACCTTCTCGACCGTAATATTATCAAACTCATCGGCTTCAATTTCTTCGGGAAGTGAGAGCTTGACCCTTGAATTTATTTTAACACTGTCAAGCGTAACCTTATCCAGAGTGTAATAATATCGTGAGCCGTTATAGCTCACCTCATCACAGATTCTTCCGCACAGCACCTTAGTTTCGTCTGACATTCTCTGCATTTCAACAGCCTTTGCATCTGACAGAAAATACATTCCACCGGAAAGCAAAAGTGCAGACGCAAGGAAAAACGGAAAAACCTGCTCTCTGATTTTCTTAAAAACTGATGTTACAACAAGTAATACTACTCCGAGAGCTATTGATATTATCGCAAGCTCTTCAAATGCATACACGCATATGAGTAACACCAGAAGCATCGTAAAGCCTATGAGAGCCATAGGCCTGTTTTTCAGGCTCATTTAAAGAAAAGCGGTAACTTCTCAAGAAATACGATGTCATCTCTGTCAGCGGCATCGCCCTCTGCGAGAATTGCAGCCTTAGCAACGATATCTGCATCGAATTTATTAACGAGTGTTTCAACAGCCTTAAGTGACTCACCTGTTGAAATAACATCGTCAATAATCAGCACCTTCTTGCCACGGATGATTTCACCCTCAGCACCGTCAAGGATAAGAACCTGTTCTGACTGAGTTGTGATTGAATTAACAGTAACCTTTACCGGGTTCTGCATATATACTTTTTCCTTTTTACGAATAACAAAATATTTCTTACCGCTCTGTCGTGACATTTCGTAAGCGATAGGAATACTCTTTGCCTCGGGAGTGATAATATAATCAAACTCCGGGCACTTTTCAAGAAGCTCCTTTGCACAAGCAATTGTAAGCTCAACATCACCGAAGATGATGAAGCCTGCAATTGACAATTTATCGTTTACAGGACAGAGCGGAAGCTCTCTTTCAAGTCCTGCTATTTTCATTTTATAAGTTTCCATAGCTTTAACATTCCTTTCATATCAGCCTGCAGGCCAGGTAAATTCTCTGCCACCCATAAGATGGAAATGAAGATGCTTCACTGTCTGTCCTGCGCTGTCTCCGCAGTTATTGACGATGCGGAAGCCGTCATCAAGTCCCTCCTGCTTTGCGAGCTTTGCGGCAACCTCAAAGATATGTGCCACAACGGCACTGTTGCTCTCGTCAAGCTCTGCGGCTGACTTGATATGTGCTTTTGGAACAATGAGAATGTGTGTAGGTGCCTGCGGTTCAATATCTCTGAATGCAAAAACCGTTTCGTCCTCATAAACCTTTGCTGACGGGATTTCTCCCGCAATTATTTTACAAAATAAGCAATCCATATTTGTTACTCCTTTATCAAAGCAGTTACGATTTCAACCACTGCTGAAATTGCACTGTCAACCTTATCAATATCCTTTGCACCTGCCATAGCAAAGTCAGGCTTTCCGCCGCCGTTTCCGCCTGCCATCTGTGCTACTGCACGAACAACATCGCCTGCCTTAACGCCCTTTGCGATTGCACCCTTTGAGCAGGATGCGGCAAAGTTAGCTGAGCCTTTTTCCTTATTGATTGCACCGATTACAGCAACAACATTTTCGCCCTCTGCCTTTGCTTTATCCGAAAGCTGACGAAGCTCATCAACTGAAATTTCACCTGCATTTGCAGAAATAATCTTAATGCCCTTAACCTCTGTTGCGTTGTCAAAAAGACTGCCCGAGCGCATATTTGTAAGCTGTGCGGTAAGAGATTCAATCTCTCTGTCCTTCTCTTTGATTTCGATTGCAAAAGAAACTGCCTTTTTCTCGATATCTGCAGTATTTGCAACCTTGAGTGCATTTGCAGTACCCGAAATGAGTGCATTGAGATTGGTAATATAATCAAGTACACCTGTACCTGTAACAGCCTGGATTCTTCTGACACCTGCGGCAACTGAAGTTTCTGCAATAATCTTGAAGAGACCGAGATTACCTGTACTTCCTACGTGTGTACCACCGCAAAGCTCTGTTGAGAAATCACCTGCTTTTACAACACGAACAACATCACCGTACTTCTCACCGAAGAGTGCCATAGCACCTGTTTTCTTTGCTTCCTCAATCGGCATTTCTGTCATTGTAACCGCCTGTGAAGAAAGGATAATTGCATTTACCTCGTCCTCAACCTTCTTAAGCTCGTCCGATGTCATAGCTGAGAAATGAGAGAAGTCGAAACGAACTTCCTTTTCGTTAACGAGCTGACCTGCCTGCTCAACATGAGAGCCAAGCACCTTACGGAGTGCCGCCTGAAGAAGATGAGCGGCTGTATGATTTCTTGCAATGCAATTTCTTCTGTCTGCGTCAATTTCCGTCTTAACAGTATCACCGATTTTTGCACTGTCGCCGTCAATAATTCTGCCGTAATGAAGAAATACACCGTCATTTGTCTTGATTGTATTCTCAACCTCGAAGGTGAAGCCGTCACCCTTGATGACACCTGTGTCACCAACCTGTCCACCGCTTTCGGCATAGAAAGAAGTGTTGTCGGTTACAACGAATGAATCAACACCGTTTTCAAGCATTTCCGCACGCATATCATCGGTGATAATTGCAATGATTTTTCCGTCTGCAACAGTATTTTCATATCCGAGAAAGTTTGTTTTTTCGATACCCTTGGTTGTAACACCTGTATCGTTCCAGCCTTCAGCACCTGCACCCTTATGTGCATCACGTGAACGCTTTCTCTGTACAAGAACAAGCTCCTTGAACTTTTCCTCGTCAACGCTCATTCCCTTTTCCTCAAGAATTTCCTTTGTGAGGTCAATCGGGAAACCAAATGTGTCCTGAAGCTTAAATGCATCCTCTGCATCTAACTCTTTTGTTGTTGATTTTTCAATCATTTCATTGAGAACATCAAGTCCTGCATCAATAGTTCTGTTGAAATTCTCTTCCTCAGTTGAAATAACATTGATGATGAAATCACGCTTTTCAACAAGGTTCGGATATGCGTTCTTGTTCTCGTTGATAACGGTGTCGCAAACCTCAGCGAGAAACGGACGGTTGATTCCGAGCAATCTGCCGTGTCTTGCGGCACGACGGAGAAGTCGGCGAAGAACATAGCCTCTGCCGCTGTTTGACGGCATAACACCGTCACCAATCATAAATGTAGTTGAACGTATGTGGTCTGTTATAACACGAAGCGAAACATCCGACTTTTCGTTTGTATGATACTCAACACCTGCAATTTTTGCAATGTGCTTCATAATATTCTGAATTGTGTCAACCTCGAAGAGATTATCAACACCCTGTGAAATACAGGCAAGTCTTTCAAGTCCCATACCTGTGTCGATATTAGGATGCTTGAGCGGTGTGTAGTTGTTCTTTCCGTCATTCTCAAACTGAGTGAAAACAAGGTTCCAGAACTCAACATATCTGTCGCACTCGCAACCTACCTTACAATCAGGCTTACCACAGCCGTACTTTTCACCACGGTCATAGTAGATTTCAGAACAAGGACCGCAAGGACCTGCACCATGCTCCCAGAAGTTATCTTCCTTGCCGAAACGAACCATATGTGACGGGTCAACACCGATTTTCTTTGTCCAGATGTCAAAAGCCTCATCATCATCAAGATAAACGCTGATGTAAAGTCTTTCGGGGTCCATTTCCATTATCTTTGTGCAGAATTCCCACGCCCACTCGATTGCTTCATTCTTGAAGTAGTTGCCGAATGAGAAGTTGCCGAGCATCTCGAAGTATGTACCATGACGAGCTGTCTTACCGACATTCTCAATATCGGGAGTTCTGATACACTTCTGACAAGTGGTAACTCTGTATGCAGGCGGTGTGATTTCGCCTGTGAAGTATTTTTTCATCGGTGACATACCTGCATTGATTAAAAGCAGACTCTTGTCGCCCTGCGGAATAAGAGAAAAGCTCGGAAGTCTTAAATGCTCCTTGGTTTCATAAAACGATAAGAATTTTTCTCTTAATTCGTTAAGTCCTGTCCATTCCATAATAACTCTCCTATATCTTAACTAATTTTATTAACTGTTTTGCCGTCTGATTCAAACAAGATATCGCCGTCAAGGTCTGTTCTGTAATATTCAATACCCAGTTTATTCAGTTTATTTAATGTTTGCTTGTGAGGATGTCCGTAATCGTTACCCTCTCCGCAACAAATAACCGCATATTCGGGGTCAACCGCCCGAAGCATTTCTACACTCGAGGATGTTCTGCTTCCGTGATGTCCCATATTCATAATATCTGCACTGAAATCAAAGCCTGCACTGAGCAAATCCTTTTCAGCATCGGTTTCGGCATCACCCATCAGCATTACCGAGGTTTGACCATATGTAATTTTTAAAACAACTGATTCATTATTTAAATCCTCGTATTCTCCGATTGGCCCGAAAATCTCGACCTGCAATTCGCCGTAGGTGTATGTCATGCCCGACTGAGCTTTGATAATTTTATTGTTATTATTCGAAATTGCCGTAAGAAAATTCCTGTACGTTGAATTCGTCGGCACAATCGCCTTAGGTACAGACGGCATAATTATATCACCGATTGAAAATGAATTCGCCACCTCAATCAATCCGCCGATGTGGTCGGAATGCGGATGAGTTGCGATGAGCAAATCAATGTCATCAACATCCTTTTCGTTGAGGTAATTTACTACTGTTTCGCCGTAAGCCTTATCACCTGCATCGACAAGAATTGTCGTTTCACCGCAGGTAATCAATGTGCAGTTGCCCTGTCCGACATCAATAAAATCAATGTACATTTTATCGTCCGATATAGTCGGAGCAACAGGCTCAGGCTCTTTTTTATCTGCAAGACTGTTTCCGACAACCACTGTGATTACAGCAAGAATAAAAATCACTATTCCTGTTACAAATTTAGTGTTTGCTTGTTTTCTTTTTGCCATAATTATTACCGCCGTAGCTACTGTTATTTTGTTTCCTTTGCGGATGTGACTTAGGTCTTACAAGACATTTATCTGAATAACCGATTAAATCAAATCTGCCTGCCTTACGCAGAGCCTCTTCGACCAAATCACGGTTTCTGTCATCGTAATACTGTAACAACGCCCTCTGCAAAGCCTTATCGTGCGGAGTTTTCGCAACGTAAACTTCCTTTAATGTGTATGGGTCAAGCTCTGTGTAAAACATACAGGTTGAAATCGTGCCCGGAGTCGGATAAAAATCCTGCACCTGCTCAGGTCGGATATGTCGCTTTTTCAAAAATGTCGCAAGCTCGATTGCATCCTTTAAGGTCGAGCCGGGATGTGAGGACATAAGATACGGAACAAGATACTGTTCCTTTCCTGCATCATCACTGAGCTGAAAATACTTCTTTGAAAATTCTATGTATGCTTCAATATGGGGCTTACCCATTTTATCTAAAACTGCCGCAGAGCAATGCTCGGGAGCAACCTTGAGCTGACCGCTGACGTGGTACTTTACAAGCTCACGAAAGAAGGTATCATCCTTATCCCTGAGCATATAATCATAACGGATTCCCGAACGGATGAAAACCTTTTTCACCTTCGGAAGCTCACGAACTGTTCTTAATATATCAAGATATTCCGTATGGTCGGCTTCGAGTGCCTTACACGGAACAGGTGCTAAACACTTTTTGCCCTTGCAAAGTCCTTTTTCAAGCTGAACAAGACAGCTTGTTCTTCGGAAATTTGCGGTAGGTCCGCCGATATCGTGAATATAGCCTTTGAAATTCGGCTTCTGTGTAAGCAATTTTGCTTCGTCAACAATTGACTGCTTGCTTCTCGTTGTAATCGAACGTCCCTGATGGAATGCTATCGAACAGAAATTACAAGCACCGAAGCAGCCTCTGTTATGCGTGATTGAAAATTCAACCTCTTCAATTGCAGGAACACCGCCCATTTCTTCATACATCGGATGATATGTTCTCTCGTAATTCAGAGAGTAAACCCAATCCATTTCCTCCTGCGTAAGCGGTGGCATTGGTGGATTCTGAACAAGCATTCTGTTGCCGTGTCGCTGCTTAATAAGCTTACCACGTATATGGTCCTGCTCGTCCTGCTCTATACGGCAGGAAATTGCGTATTCTTTTTTGCTCTTACAAACATTCTCGTATGACGGACACTCTGCACCGTAAAGCGGTGTATCGTGAACATCACACGAATAGCAAGTACCCAAAACATCGGTAATCGTGCTGATATCCTCACCGTTTGAAAGTCGTCTGCAGATTTCAATGGTCTGATTTTCACCCATTCCGTAAGAAATCAAGTCCGCCTGCGAATCAAAAAGAATGCTCTTTCGGATTTTATCGTCCCAATAATCATAATGAGCAAAGCGTCGAAGCGAAGCCTCAAGTCCGCCGATAATAATCGGCACGTTTCCGTAAGCCTCACGAATTTTATTGCAATAGACGATTACGGCTCTGTCCGGTCGAAGTCCCATCACCTTTCCCGGTGAATAAGCATCCTGACTTCTGTGTTTTTTGGCGGCGGTATAGTGTGCCACCATTGAATCTATATTTCCCGAAGAAACCATAAATCCAAGCTTCGGTCTGCCGAATCGTTTGAAATCGTCTGTTGTTTTCCACTCCGGCTGTGCTAGAACGGCTACACGGTAGCCCTCCGCCTCCATAACTCTTGTAATTATGGCCGCACCGAAGCTCGGATGGTCAACATAGGCATCTCCCGTAACATAAACGAAATCAACCTCGTCCCATCCTCTGTCCTTAACTTCCTGCGCTGTAACCGGTAAAAACATTTATTTTCCTCACTCGCTGTAATCAAAATCTTCGTCAGTTTCAATCGGATTTTCAATCGGTGCAGATGCATTTGCAAGTGCATTCATTTCCATCCATTGCTGTTTTGAAACAAGTACCTTTCTCGGTTTACTTCCCTCAAACGGACCGACAATCTGTCTTTCCTCAAGCTCATCCATAATTCTTGCCGCTCTTGCATAGCCGAGCTTCAATTTTCTCTGAAGCAGGGTTGTCGATGCAAGCTGTGCCTCAACTACAACCTCGATAGCCTTAGGAATCATTTCATCTCCGCCCGAAGAATCATCACTGTCAGCCGATGTGGAAACAGATGAATTCTTCTTAGGCTCCATAGCCGCCTGACGCTCGATTTCCTGCATAACATCTTCGTCATACTTCTTCTCGTCCTCAGTCTGGCTCTTTATAAATTTAACAACATTTTCAACTTCCTCATCGGAAACATAACAGCCCTGCACACGTACAGGCTTTGAAACTCCGACAGGATTGAAAAGCATATCACCGTTACCGAGCAGCTTCTCAGCTCCGACAGAGTCGATAATTGTTCTTGAATCGACCTGCGATGAAACCGAAAGTGCAATTCGGCTCGGGATATTTGCCTTGATAATACCTGTGATAACATTTACAGACGGTCTTTGTGTTGCAATGACAAGGTGCATACCTGCGGCACGGGCCATCTGTGCAAGACGGCAAATCGAATCCTCAACCTCATTCGGTGCAGCCATCATAAGGTCAGACAACTCATCAATAAAAATACAGATATGAGGCATTGGTGTCATTGTTTCGTCTGTTTCGGCTAATTTATTATAGCCCTTGATGTCACGGACACTCTTTTCTGAGAACATCTTATATCTCTGAAGCATCTCAGTAACCGCCCAGCCGAGCGCACCTGCGGCTTTTCTCGGGTCGGCAACAACAGGAACGAGCAAATGCGGGATTCCGTTGTAAATCGTGAATTCAACCTGCTTCGGGTCAATCATAAGGAGCTTAACCTCATCAGGGGTTGAATTATAGAGAATGCTGATAATCATTGCATTAAGACAAACAGATTTACCTGAACCTGTTGTACCTGCGATAAGCAAGTGCGGCATCTTCGCAACATCGGCGCAGATTGTATTACCTGTTATATCCTTACCGAGGCTGACGTTGAGCTTACTCTTTGCATTTCTGTAAACAGGTGTTTCAATAATTTCACGAAGAGAAACCGTTGAACGATTCTTGTTCGGTACTTCAATACCTACAGCAGATTTATTGGGAATCGGAGCTTCAATTCTTACACCCGACGATGCAAGTGCAAGTGCGATATCGTCTGCAAGACTTGTTATCTTGCTGATTTTAACACCTGCGGCAGGCTGAAGCTCATATCTTGTAACTGACGGGCCACGGCAGATATCAACAATTTTTGTTGAAACACCGAAGCTGTTAAGTGTATCAACGAGCTTCTTTGCATTGATTTTAAGTTCTTCCTCATAGCTCATTGCACCGTCATTATTCGCATAATTCAGACATTCAATCGGCGGCTTCTGATAGGTGTGGAACACCTGAACAGGCTCCTCCTTCGGTGCTTTTGATTCCTTTGCAGGAGCAGGCTTTTTCTCAGCTCCCTTATTTGCTTTGTGAATAATACTTTCAAGGTCGATGTTAACCGGCTCGTCAGCAGGCTTTTCCTCAATCACTTCACCTGTGCTCGTATCAAGAATAAACGGTATCGGCTGTTTTGAAGCAGGCTTTCCGTCCTTCTTCTTTGCGTTTCCGACAAGCTCGTCAATAATAATGCTGTCCTCGGGAGTATCATCTGCGGCAGGACCGATATCAATCGGTACAAACTTGCGCTTTTTCTTTGGAATGTATTCCTCTGTGTCTTCCTCTTCTTCACGCTCAGACTCACGCTGAAGCTTCTTTTCCTTACGTGAATCAATCCATTCTTTTATGAAAATGTAAATTCCCGCAAGAGAAGTTTTTGTAATAAATACAAAGTCGAGGATTTCAAAAATAATGAGTACAATCACTGCAGGAGCTTTACCGAAAAGCGAATGAGGTATTCCACCCATAAGTGCTCCGATTACACCGCCGCTTTTAATAGTGACTGTATCCTTGATAAGCCACACCTGTTCAATCTGATCGGAAAGACTTCCGTTGTCCGTATTTCCCGAAAGAATATGTACAAGTCCCGACAGAAGCAACACAAATACAGAAGCCCCGATAATGTTGCCCTTAACGGTTCTGTCCGTGTTGTTGGTGGAAATCATAATTGCTACATAAATAAGAATAAGCGGCCATACGTATGAGCAGATTCCGAACAATCCGAAAATGCCGTTATGAAGACCGAGCCAGACAGCCTCGCCCTTTATTAAAACAGCCGCTAAAAGCAACGCAGAAACTGCAAACAAAATCCACGCAACCATCTGACGATTGCTCTCAAGAAATGATTTTTTTACAATCTTTTCCTGTTTGGATTTGCTTGATGTTTTGTTGCTGTTTGTATTTGATTTTGGTTTTGATGCAGATTTTGAAGCCTGCGTTTTTTTAGTATTTGACGACGTTTTTTTCTTAGTCGTGGTCTTTTTTTCTGCCGCCATAATTTCCTCCGAAAATTTAAAAGATATTTTACCCAATATATCGTATATTTTAACATTTTTTAAAATAAATATCAATATAATTATGCATTTTTTTGCAATACTTTATTGATTTTTTCAGCATTATTGTATATAATTACTTTAATAAAAAAGGAGGACGAAAAAATGTTTTATCTTGAAAACGATTTAGTTTCAATTGCAGTTAAAGAAATGGGTGCTGAGCTCTCATCCTTCAAGTCAAAGGTTACAGGCATCGAATACCTCTGGCAGAGCAATCCCAATGTATGGGCAGGTCAATCACCATTGCTCTTCCCTATCGTTGGTACGATTCTCAACAACAAGTGCACAATTAAGGGAAATGAGTACGAAATGGGTCGCCACGGAATTGCACGTCACAGAGAATTCACTCTCAAGGAGCAGGGCGAGAATTACATCGTTCTCACACAGAGCTACAACGAGGATTCGCTCAAGCAGTATCCGTATAAATATATTATCGACATTGAATTCCGTCTTGACGGCAAGAAGCTCACTGTTACTCACATTGTAAAGAGTGAGGAAGATGAAGCTATGTACTTCTCAATCGGTGCACATCCGGGATTCAATTGCAAAATCGGTGATTATCTTGAGTTTGAAGAGAATGAAACTCTCAACTGTGAAATGATTACACCCGACGCAATCCTTGATGGTAAACTCCATCCGTCACTTGTTGATTCAAAGATTTTTGAAATCACCGAGCATGTTTTCGACAACGATGCACATATTCTTTCAGGTATGAAGTCAGACACAGTTTACCTCAAGAGCAACTTCCGTCCGCAGGTTATCAAATTTAACTTCGGTAAGGTTCCTTTCCTCGGAATATGGGCAAATCCGGGTGCTGAATATGTCTGCATTGAGCCATGGTACGGCATTAACGATTCCTATGAGAAGAAAGATTTCTCAGAAAAGAGAGGAATTCAGAAGATTATGCCGGGTGAGGAATTCGTTTTCCCGTATTCAGCAGAAATTATTGAATAAGTCAGATAAATTTAAGAGCTGCCGCAACTAAGCGACAGCTCATTTTTTATACTTATTCGTGTGTATGATATCCCGAATACTTGTCAAGAAATCCGTATTTTATGCCGAATTCGGAATGGTCTTCACCTGTTTTAACTGCGAAGGTGTTCAACGCATCAGCAACAGACATATTATTATTGACAATATACTCAAGCTGTGTGTTGTTATCATCATTTGCGAAGAGCTTACCTACCTCTGCGCCGTAACGCAGGGTAAGATTGCTGTTTCTGAAGGCTCTCATACCGTTTTCGTCACGACCCTGAAGCACATACAAGGTATCACCTGCCTCAGATGCTTTTTCAAATGTGTATTCGAGTGTATCCTTCTGATACATTGCAATTTCTGCAATAAGTCCGCCACCATCGGTAATCTTTCGATTTGCACGGTTGAAACAGCAAACGAGCTTCAGTGTTTTGTACTCTGTGCAGAAATTAAAGTCGCCGGTAGAGTCCATAAAGCCTGCAATCGGACCATGATTATTATATTCGGGCGCAATAGCATTGGTAATTGCTGTTACCTTACCGTCAAGGAAGGTCTGTGCCCTTGTCGGGGTTGTCATTTTTTCCCACGCACCATCTTCCTTAGCATAGTAGCCACAACCTGTTTCGTAATCATAGGCATTAATAAATTTCCCGTCCGCATCGGTTTTCGTTGTCATCGCAAGCATACCCGTAATATAATCATGAAGTCCGCAGACATCTATTGCCGCTCTGACAGCCGCTGTGCACGAGGCAGAGCAAACCCACACATCAATGCCGTTATCCTCAAGGCTTGACCACAATTCCTTCATATTTTCGGTAACACCGACTCCGCTTGTCCATGTGTACGAAACCGAACCGATTTTCGACTTAACTGTATCAGGTGAAGTCCATGTAACCTCGCTTGTTTCAACGGCTGTATATTTTTCGTGAGATTTCTTTGCAAGCGCATAAACCTCATCCTCGGTCATTCCATAGAACCAGTAAAGCACCCACGGATATGCGATACTCGAAGATTCAACCTCACCGACAAGTTCATAAAGCAATCGTAATTTTGTCGCAAATTCAAGCCACTGCGCATCCTTCTGCACCTGAGCCGCTTTAGCCTCATCAAGTCCCTTTGCGGTAAACGGACCATATGTTTTGTAAAGATAAGTGTATGCGTTTACAATATCTCCGATAATGTCATTATACGAGCCTTTGATAAGACCGTAGCTTGTAAGGTCTGCATTATGGTCACTCAAATCCGTAAACAAAACCTTCGACATCTGCTCAGGCTTGATTTCAAAAGCCATAACCTCAAGCTGATATATGCACAGCTGGTCTTCAACATCAAAAATCGAACTTGTGTTATCAAAATCAAAGACAGCATATGTGTCTTCCTTATAATCCTCCGAGTCAACTCCGCAGTTGCTCAGCATATCATTGACGGCGGCCTTTACATCGTCTGCCCAGTCATTTCTTTCAAGTCTTTGGTGCATTTTACTTTTCTGTGAACATCCTGAGATTAAAAACAACATACTAACACACAGCAAAGCAGAAATTAATCTTTTCATAGCATTAATACATAGTTGAATATCCACTATGTCTCCTTTCGCAAAATATGTTTTATTATAACACTTTTTTAACTGAAAGCAACAAGAATCCCGATTTTTGTCGGGATTCTTTGTCATTATCAGAAATAAATTACATTTGTAGCATCGTTACACGGTCCGCCGAGCTTCTGTTTACCCTCACTGTTAAGACCGAGGAGCTTATTGTTGCCTAAAAATTCAGTTTCGAGATAACCGATTTTGTTCAACGGCTTGATAAGTCTTGCATTGGAGCCTGTAGTATTTCCGACGCCATACATATACATCTGTGTACAGTTACCGCCCATAACCTGAACTGCTTCCTTTACACCATATGCCTGCAAAACCTTGACAACATCAAGAACGGGCATAAACTCAGTTACCATAAACACATAGTTGTATTTATCTATCTGTCCGATAAAGGTCTGATTACGGAAGAACGACTCGTTCTTAGTTACCATACTCTTGCCATTTACCAGTATTTGTTTCTGGAAGCACAACGTATTATAAGCACCATTGCTGATAAGCTGGTTAACCTCATCATTTCCTACGGTATGATAGCTCCAACTTCTGCCGTCCTTGTACATAATAAGACGCTCAACCGTAGCCTTGTCTGTTCGGCTTCTGTTCTTGATAACCTTACCGTTTCGGATAACAGCCGCCTGCGATTCATAAAGCAAGTCCTCACCGTCAACTGCAATTAACGCACCTACATTCTTAGCCCAGTACTCTGTTTCATTCTGAGTTGTACCCGGTGAAATTTTGAGCTTCGCAGGGTCGTTGGTGTTAATAACAGCAACCGAGCAATACGGCTGAACCGTCATTGTCTTGGGATTTTCTATCTGACCGCTTGTGGTATGATAGAAATTCTGATTGTTGAAGGTTTGAGTAATCTTATTACCATACTTAACACGGCTGACTGTAATGGTATTACCGTTTTTAACCATCTTCCATGCTCTTTCAACAGTACCGATATAAGTTTTTACACCACTTGTCTTGATTTCATAATTCTTATTTATGTATTCATATTTTAAAGTGGTAGTAGCTTTAGTTGTAGTAGTTGTTGCTTTGGTTGTCGTTTTTGTTGTCGTTGTGGTTTTGGTTGTTGTAGTAGTTTTTGTCGTTGTCAATATTGTTGACTTTTGCTTCAGTCCGACCGCAACCTGTAAAATCAGCAATGCATCAGCAGAATTCAGTTTTCCGTCGCCGTTCATATCGCCAACTGATGTACTTACACTTTTATTCAGACCGACAGCATACTGCAATATAAGCAATGCATCGGCCGAATTTACCTTATTGTCGTTGTTCACGTCGCCTCTGTACTGAGTAGCGTAGGTAGAAAACATAGTACAGAAAATAACACAAAAAACAAGCATAATGGAAATAATACAAACGTTGATTTTTTTCATAAACTCACCTTCAAATTATGGTATTATTTTCATCCTTATTACTCAAAGATGTTGTTATTTTATTACTCTTACCCTGATAACACCATCAATTGCGGCAATTTTCTCAGCATCAGCATCAACATCTGCAACTGTGTATCCGAATGCGCCACGAGCAGCATTTTTAACGTCAGCACCGATTGCGGCCTTAACAGCATCAGCAGCCTCAGCCTTGTGAATTACGCAGATTCTTGTTCCGTTAACAGCATCGAGAGCCATTCTCGGCATATTTACAGAGTTGATAATTTCGCCCTTCTCGATGTAACCGATAAGCTCGTCAGCAGCCATCATAGCGCAGTTATCTTCACTTTCCGGAGTAGATGCGCCGAGATGAGGAATTGCAATAACACCATCAACACCGATAACCTCGTCTGACGGGAAGTCAACAACATAAGCTGCAGCCTTGCCTGTACCGAGAGCCTCGATAATTGCATCACTGTTTACAAGTCCGCCACGGGCAAAGTTAAGAATTCTGACACCATCCTTGCAAAGTGCAAGTGTATCCTTGTTAACTGTATCTTTTGTAGCGTCATTGAGTGGAACATGAATTGTGATATAGTCGCTCTGCTTAAAAATTTCGTTAATATCGTCAACAAGAACTGTGTCAGCAGAAAGAGCGGCCTTAACGCCCTCGGAAATATACGGGTCATAGCCGACAATCTTCATGCCGAGTGCCTCAGCAGCCTGAGCAACCTTAAAGCCGATTGCACCCATACCGATAACGCCGAGTGTCTTGCCTAAAATTTCAGGACCGGCAAACTGTGACTTACCTTTTTCAACGAGCTTACCAACCTCGTCACCCTTACCCTTGAGACCCTTTGCCCAATCGCAGGCTGCATTAACCTTACGTGAAGCAAGGAAAAGTCCGCAGATAACAAGCTCCTTAACTGCGTTTGCGTTAGCGCCCGGAGTATTAAATACTACGATGCCCTGCTCAGCGCACTTATCAACAGGAATGTTGTTTGTACCTGCACCTGCTCTTGCAATAGCGATTGTTTCGTCAGCAAAAGCCATTTCGTGCATAGATGCAGAACGAACCATTACAGCTGTAGGATTCTCAAAATTATCAGCCACAGCATATT
This sequence comes from Ruminococcaceae bacterium UBA1767, assembly GCA_002315505.1. Lineage (GTDB taxonomy): Bacteria > Bacillota > Clostridia > Oscillospirales > Acutalibacteraceae > CAG-488. The sequence goes on along the minus strand of DCGX01000046.1, from coordinate 40,516 downwards.
TTGCATCAAATTTATCTGTACCGCAAGCGGCAATCTTATTTAAAGTTAAAATATTATACATTGGAAATATCTCCTTTACAAAAATGGGCAGGAATCACCCTGCCCTTTTAATTAATTTAATTATGCGTTTGCTTCTTCGAATTTCTTCATAAACTCAACGAGCTTTTCAACACCCTCAACAGGCATTGCATTGTATATAGATGCTCTCATACCGCCGACAGTCTTATGACCCTTGAGGTTGATGAAGCCTGCTGCTGCAGCCTCTGCGATGAATTTAGCTTCCATATCCTTGTCGCCGATTACGAAAGGAACATTCATAAGTGAACGGTCTTCCTTAACAACTGTGCCCTTGAAGAGCTTGCTTGAATCGAGATAATCGTAAAGAATCTTTGCCTTCTTCTCGTTTCTTTCCTTCATAGCCTCAAGACCGCCGATGCTCTTAATCCATTCGAGAACGAGCTTACACATATAAATTGTGTAGCATGGTGGTGTGTTATACATTGAACCATTATCAGCGTGAACCTGATAGTTGAGCATTGTCGGAGTGATATCACGAGCCTTGCCGAGCATATCCTCACGTGCAATAACGATTACAAGTCCTGCAGGTGCAACATTCTTCTGTGCACCGCCGTAAACTACTGCAAACTTTGAAATATCAAGCGGCTCTGAGAAGAAGCATGATGAAACGTCTGCAATAAGCGGAATATCACCTGTATCAGGAATGTATTTGAATGTTGTTCCGTAAATTGTGTTGTTCATGCAGTAATAAACATAGTCTGCATCCGGGCGGAAATCCTCACGCTTTGTCTTAGGAATGTAAGTAAATGTTGTATCCTCTGATGAAGCTACTACCTTACAATCTCCGTATCTCTTAGCTTCCTTCAATGCCATGTTTGCCCAACGGCCTGTGATGATGAAATCAGCCTTGCCGCTGCCATTCATGAAGTTAAGCGGAATAGCTGCAAACTGAGTTGAAGCACCACCCTGTACAAACATTACCTTGTAGTTATCAGGAACATTGTATATTTCACGAACAAGTGCCTCAGCACCCTCGATGATTCCCTGGAAAGCCTTAGATCGGTGGGACATCTCCATTACTGATGTGCCTGTTCCGTTATAGTCGAGCATTTCTGCTGCAGCCTTATTAAGAACTGACTCAGGTAACATTGACGGTCCTGCTGAAAAATTATAAACTCTAGCCATAAAAATACCTCCATTAGGCTTATTGTTAACCTATATTATACATATCTGTTATTTTTTTGTCAAGCATTATTCCGAATATTCTTCATCTTCTTCGGAGTTATATTCGCTTTCATCTGAATTTTCATCTTCATCAGCTTCCGAATTTTCTGAATCAGAATATTCATCCCCTGTATTATCGTCTTCCATGCTTTCCTCGTCAGCTGTTGCATCTATAGCTTCGGCAGGCTGTGTTGTTGTTTCGGTTTCTGCCGCTGTTGTTGTTTCCTCAAGTGTTTCAACAGGTGTCACATACACTTTTTTGAGAATTGAAAGATTTATTTCAGCAAAGCCTTCGGTATCAATATTGTTCTCTGTTTCAATAATCTTCACAGCCTCCTGGAATTTTCTTTCAAGTTCTGTATCTGTGCCTAATTTAAGTCTGAAACGGTTATTAACTTCAACATAAATGCTGTTCGGATTTGAAATATTGATTGCATTCACACCCGTTAGTTTGGCATTTTTCAGTGCCGCAGTAAGGTCATTATATATTTTTTCTTCGTCCTTGTCTGCAAATTCAAATTTCTTTCCGAGCTTTGCGGTTACGTCGCTTTTAGCTGTAATCTCAACAAGCTGTATATTTTTAGGAATGCTTTTAACTATTTCCAGCACCTTGTCCTTTTCGTCAGTAACAGCATAGCCACCTACACAATTCACTATTTTACTCTTTTTTCCGTCCGTAACGGAAATTGTGACAATGCCGCTGAGTGATTTATCAATTTTAACGTCAAACACATACGGAAGGTTCATTTTGATTCGTTCGGCGGAGTTTTCAAAATCAGTTCTGATAATATTATCGCCTATATCAAGTCCGGATGCACTGATTATTTCCTCGGTACTGTAGTACTTTCCCGGCTGTTTTACGTTAATTTTCGTTATATTAAAAAGCACGGTGACGCTCAAAGCAAAACAAGCCGCTGCGATAACAATAAATGCTGTCACAGCCGCTAAAATTGTTCGGTTACGTTTTGCTCTTTTCAGCTGAGCAAAATACTTTTTCTTTTTTTCCGGAGATAGCTTTGCTATTGTTTCATCGTCAAGTTTTTTCATATCAATCTTTCCTTCTGATAACCGCTCCGAGCATTTTTAAGTTACCGCTGAAATTTTCGTATCCTCTGTCAATAAACTGAATATTCCCGACAACCGTGGTTCCGTTCGCACAAAGTCCTGCAACAGTAAGTGCCGCTCCTGCTCTGAGATCACACGCACAAACTCTTGCACCATACAGGGATTTCACGCCTCTTACCGCAATTGTTCTGTCGTGGGCAACAATATCTGCTCCAAGTCGGTTCAATTCACAAATATGTTTAAATCTGTTTTCAAATATGTTTTCGCTGATATAGGTTGTACCCTTCGCCACGCAGGCAAGGACAGTAATCAGTGCCTGGCAATCCGTAGGAAAACCCGGATATGGCATTGTACGTACACTTTCAAAGCTGTTAAGCTCCGACGGAGCTATAATCCTCAGCTTGTTGCCCGATTGCATAATCTTACAACCCGATTGTTCAAAGCACGGAATAATCGGCATAAGATGATTCGGTACAACATCCTCAAGCACGATATCGGAGTGCGTAACCGCCGCCGCTGTCATATAGGTTGCCGCCGCAATTCTGTCGGGCATAACGCTGTACTGAACTGAGCGGAAGTTCTCGACACCTTCGATAATAATTGTACTTTCCCCTGCTCCGGAAATTTTCGCACCGGCAAGGTTAAGAAACTTTGAAAGGTCAACTATTTCAGGCTCACGTGCGGCATTAATAATTGTTGTGACACCCGGCGTATGTACTGCCGTAAGTATTATGTTTTCAGTTGCACCGACACTCGGGAAGGAAAGTGCAATTTTTGTCCCCTGCATTTTCTCCGCTTTACAGCGTATTTTTCCGCAGTCCTCACTTATACTCACTCCAAGCTTCTGTATTGACAATAAATGCAGGTCAATCGGTCTTACACCTATATCGCATCCGCCCGGTGCCGTGATTACGGCTTCGCCCGTTCTTGAAAGCAAGGCTCCGAGAAAAATCACAGATGAGCGTGACTCTCTCATAAGTGAATCAGATATCTGATTATTATTCAGCTTACTGCTGTCCACCCATACTGATGAACCGTTTCTTTTCACACTGCAACCGAGAGCTTTAAGTATTTCTATCGTCGATTTTACGTCACTCAGCTCGGGACAATTATGTATCACACAAGGCTTGCCTGTCGTTACGGTTGCGGCAAGAATCGGTAAAGCAGAGTTTTTTGCGCCCTGAATCCGTACCCTTCCGTGAAGGATATGATTCCCTTCAATAATATATTCTCCCATATCAACACCCTTTCGAAAATATTCCTAATCCATAGTATGAATATTCCGTCCGAGTGTTACATCGGGTTATTTACAAATATTTCCTACGCATTCAACAATTCTGTCTGTCGCATCAAGAATTGCTCCCTTTCTTGCGTTTTCACCCATTTCACGGAGCTTTTCGGGATTTGCAAGAAGTTCGTCAACCTCAGAAATAAGTCTTTCGGGAGTGAGGTCTTTATCTTCGATAATTATTGCCGCACCCTTGTTAACAAGTGACATGGCATTGAAATACTGATGATTTTCAGCCGCATACGGATACGGCACAAGAATTGAAGGCTTTCCGAGAGCTTCAATTTCACTGAGTGTACTTGCACCTGCACGGCATATAAGCAAATCAGCCGCAGACATACATCTGTCCATATCGTTGATATACTCTCTGAGCATAATATGAGGATTAGCCTCTAAATCAATGCCCTTTTCATTCTTTATTGTATCAAACATTCCTACACCGTTTTTACCCGTTGCGTGAAGAAAATAGCAATTTTTCTTTTCGTATCTTTGTGCAATAAGCTCTGTTACGGCTTCATTAAGCACCTTTGAGCCGAGGCTTCCACCCATTGAAAGTACAAGCGGTCTATCATCAACCTTAAGCTCTGCACGTGAAATATCCCTGTCTGCCGCAATCATTTCACCACGGACGGGAAGTCCCGTAATAACACACGGATTTTTCGGCTTAATATACTTTTCCGCATCCTTATATGTAAGCATTACACACTCAACCTTTTTAGCGAGTGATTTGTTCGTAACGCCGGGGAATGCATTCTGCTCATGGATTGCACAGGGAATGCCCATTTTACAAGCCATACGAAGTACAGGACCGCTTACATATCCGCCGAAACCGAGTACAACATCCGGATTGAAATCGCTGATAATTTTCTTTGCCCTTGCTTCGGATTTCAACAGCTTTACAACTGTCTGTACATTAGTTTTAAGTCCCGTAAGGTTCAAATCTCTTGAGAAGCCCTGAATGTCAATCGTTGTAAAATCAAAGCCTGCATTCGGAACAAGCTGTGCTTCCATTTTAACCGCCGTACCGACGAAAAGAATCTTCGACTGCGGAAAATGTTCTCTTATATAGCCTGCAACAGCAAGTGCCGGATTGATGTGTCCACCTGTACCACCTGTTGCGATAAGTATTTTTTTATTGTTCAGGTTCTGCATTTTTCTTCAGCTTCCTTTCACCTGTTCTTGATACTGAAAGTACCATTCCCATTTCAATCAACTGCATCATAAGTGCTGTACCGCCGTAACTGAAAAACGGCAATGAAATACCTGTATTCGGTATCATATCGGTAACAACAAGTATATTCATTGCAGTCTGCAATCCGATATGAAGAGTTATTCCGAAAACGAGCAGCCGCTCATACATATTATTTGACTTTATACCGATTGTGAAACCTCTGAAGAAAAGCATTGCAAACACAAGCAAAATCAGAGAACTGCGGAAGAAGCCGAGTTCTTCACCGACAATTGCAAAAATAAAGTCATTCTGCGGTTCGGGCATATAAAGATATTTCTGAATTGAATTACCTAAGCCCAGTCCGAAAAATCCGCCGGAGCCGAGTGCAAACAGAGATTGATTCGTCTGCCATCGGTCATTTGTATCATCATAATCCTTTACAAAAAGCGAGTCAAAGCGCTCTGCCTGATATGTCGGCAATAGCTGATGTCTGAACACAATTATTATCGTTCCGAACACTATAGCCAAAGTAATTCCGATAACAAACCACCGTCTGTCAACACCGCCGAGGAACATCATTCCGAGACCGACCAGCATAACCAGTACAGTACACGAAAGATGATGCTCAAGATAAATCAGTATGCATACAAAAGCAAGACATCCGAAAATCACAGGTGAAAGCCACCATATTTTTTCGATTTTCTTTTTGTATCTGCTGAAAACATATGCAATAGCCATAATAACGCCGAGCTTAGCTATATCCGAAGGCTGAAAGGTACCGCCGATAATCGGAATAGGCAACCATCTTTTGAAGGATTCCTTGCCATCAATCTTCTTATATGCAAACAGTACAACAACAAGCAATACAAAGCTGAACGCAAATATCACAGGTGATAATTTCTTATATAATTCAGGATTGATATGCGAGCAGATGAACATAAAAATTACTCCGACTACCGCAAATATTGCCTGCTTTTTGATGTAATGAAATGCATCATTTCCAACTGATGAGTCATACTTTGCACTTACATAGCTTGCCGAAAACATCATTACAAGTCCGACGGTAAGCAAGGAGAATACCAAAATCATTAAAATGATATCAAATCCACCGCTGATAAAAACCTTTGTACCTAAAAACTGCCAGTTATCGAGCTTTTCAAACAGCTTGCCGGTATTTTTACTGTTCTTTTTAAGTTTTTTGTCAGCAGTAGCTTTCAAATCAGCTGTTGACATTTTCCTGCCTCCCTTACATTGGTTTTACTGAAATTATTTAATAATATTATTTACAAATCCACCGTAATACATAAGTACTACAGCAAGAATTCCACCGATTAAATTAACGATGCAGAAAATACAATCGATTTTCTTTTCACTCCAGCCACCCATTTCAAAGTGATGATGAATCGGAGCCATTCTGAAAATTCTCTTGCCGTGTGTGAGCTTGAAATAGCCAATCTGCAGAACATCGGACAAGCCCTCGATAAAATAGATAATTCCTGTGAGAATAAGAATAATCGGACAATCAAACGCATATGAAATTGCAACAACAAGTCCGCCGAGGAACATTGAGCCTGTGTCACCCATAAACACCTTTGCAGGATATCTGTTCCATACAAAAAATCCCACACATCCGCCGAGAAGTGCGGCGGCTATGATGCCGATTCCAAAGCAGTTATGCATTACAGCCATTACGATAAAGCTGATTGCCGCTGTAGCCGTAACGCTCGAGCAAAGTCCGTCAATGCCATCTGTAAAATTAACCGCATTGATTGCACCGTAAAGAACACATACACCTAAAATCCAGAACCATACACCGAGTTCAATTCTTCCGAGGAAAGGAACGAACATATACGGCTCTTTATTCATTGCAAGGAAAAGGCTTGTGAGATAGCCTGCACAAATAAAAAGCTGTGCAACTGTTTTCTGTGCGATTGAAAGACCGAGATTACGCTTTTTAACAACCTTGATATAGTCATCTGCGAAACCAACCACACCGAAAAGAAGCGCCATAATAAGACCTGCCCAGAGCTTTGTCTTTACGTCACCCGTAAGGCTCAGAGCATTACCCGTAAGGCTGTTAACAACAAGAACAACTGCGGCAGAAACGAAAATGCCGATAATAAACATTATACCGCCCATTGTCGGTGTACCCTGCTTTTTCTTGTGCCATTTCGGACCTTCATCAAGAATCGTCTGACCGAATTTCAATTTACGAAGCCACGGAATCATTACAAATCCCAAAACTGCTGTTATACCGAATGCAAGCACTGCACTCAAAATAATTGCTGCTATACCGTTCATTTTGCACCATCCTGTTTATTTTATTCTTTCGTACAAATCATTTATTACATCTTCAAGAGCCATTCCTCTGCTTGCCTTGAACAAAACAGCATCTCCCTGCTTCAATTCTGCAAACAATGCATCTGCAAGCTCCTTTTTATCAAGAAATGCCAGCACCTTCGGCACACCCATTTCCTTCGCCTTATCTGCGGTAAGCATCGAATTCTGACCGTAGGTCATAAGAACATCGACATTTGTTTTCTTTGCAATGATACCAGCAAGGGTATGTGATTCGTCGCTGATTGAGCCAAGCTCGAGCATATCACCGAGAACGGCAATTCTTCTTGTTACATTAAGTGAACCGAGCATTTTAAGAGCCGCTCTTTGCGAATCGGGACTTGCGTTGTAGCAATCCTCTATGAACTTTATTCCGCCGACGGTTTTAATTCTCTGACGCATACCCGACGGAGTATATTTTTTAAGTCCGTTTGCCGCCTGCTCAGGTGTTACACCAAGCTGTATACCTGTGCAAAAAGCCGCAACAGCATTATAAACATTATGAATTCCGACTGTCGGAATTGTGACTGCCTGCTTTCTTTCACCGAAAATGATATCGAAATCAGTCGAATCCTCATTCTGAACGACTTTGATTGCTCTGAAATCACAGGTCGGATTGTCAACACCATAATAAAATACAGGATGATTCTCCACTCTCGCACCTGCAAGATACGGATCATCGCCATTGAGCATTACAGGAGCATTTTCACGAAGTCCGTCAAGAATTTCGAGCTTTGCTTTAAGAATATTTTCACGTGAGCCGAGGCTTTCCATATGAGAAACACCAATGTTGCTGATGATTGCAGCTGTCGGCTCTGTAATTCTTGAAAGCTCGGAAATTTCACCTGCGTTACTCATTCCCATTTCAATAACAGCCGCTTCAGTATCCTCTTCAAGAGTCATAAGCGTTCTCGGAAGACCGATATTGTTATTGAGATTGCCCTCGGTTTTGATTGCTTTATATTTTTCACCGAGAACAGACCATGTCATTTCCTTGGTTGTTGTTTTGCCTACGCTGCCCGTAAGTCCGACAACGGGAATATCATATGTACATCTGAACCAGTGAGCAAGACGCATAAGCGCCTGATGTGTGTCATCAACCCTGATAAAGGTACCTTCGCAATCAACATCGTGATGAATCATAGCCGCAACCGCACCGTTTTTCAATGCGCTTTGTGTGAACGAATGACCATCAAAGTTCTCACCTTTTATTGCTATATAAAGCAAACCTTCGGCTGCCTGTCGTGAATCAATACAGATTCCGTTCACGACAGCATCACCATTTACTGTTCCGCCGACCGCATTTGCAATTTCGCTTAATTTAAGTTGCTTCATTTTAAAACCTCGCTTTGTCCTCTAAGAGCTTTTTTATTATTTCTCTTTCATTATAGTATATCTTTTGTGTACCGATAATCTGATATTTTTCATGACCTTTGCCTGCAATAAGTACGGTATCACCTGCCCTCGCTGAATACAATGCCGATTTGATTGCAAGCGTTCTGTCTGTAATTTTAAAATAATTTTTACAGCTTAAGTCCTTCGTTATATCATTTATTATTTCTTCCGGCTTTTCCGTTCTCGGGTTATCCGATGTGATAAATACAGTATCGGAATTTTCGCAGGCGATTTTTCCCATAAGTTCCCTCTTGGATTTATCCCTGTCACCGCCGCAGCCGAAAACGGTTATTATTTTTCCGTTGTACACGCTTTTCAGTGTTGTGATTGCATTTTCAAGTGAAGCAGGTGTATGTGCAAAGTCGATAATCACGTTTATTCCAAACGAATTCTGCACCTTTTCCATACGTCCGCTGATGCCGTCAAACCGGCTGAGCGAGCGAATCGCCCTGCCTGTGTCAACACCCATAATTTCTGATACAGCAAGCGCCGCCATCGAATTATAAACAGAGAAAATGCCCATACTGTCAAAATTAATGTTATAGGCCTCGTCACCGATTTTAAGTGAGTAAGACACTCCGTCAGCAGTCTGCCTTATATTGTGTGCGGTAATATCCGCCTTGTTTTTTATTGCGTAGGTTACGATTTTTCCTTTTGCGCTTTCCTTCAGTTTTTCAGAAAAACCATCGTCCTCATTTACTACACAAACCGAGCTGTTTTTCATCAAAACTGCCTTTGCGTCTGCGTAAGCATCCATTGTTTTATGGTAGTCAAGATGCTCGGGCGAAAGATTCGTAAACACTCCGATACGAAAATCAATGCCGTACACTCTCATTTGAGATAGTGCCTGCGATGAAGCTTCCATAATGCAGACATCACAGCCTGCAATGCTCATCATCATAAGATACCGATGCAAATCCGCCGGATTCGGTGTAGTCAAGTCGGCAGGATACTGTTCATTGCCGATAATGACATTAACTGTCCCGATTAACCCGACACGGTAGCCGCCATCCTCAAGCAGCTTTTTCAGAATGTACGAGGTTGTAGTCTTGCCGTTAGTTCCCGTTATGCCTATCATGCTCATTTTTTTGTGGCAATTTCCGTAGAAATTTGCACAGATTGTGGCATAGGCTTTTCTTGAATCTTCGACAACTATACATCCGTCGCACTGCATTTCACGCTCACAGATTACTGCAACAGCACCCTTTTCAAGTGCTTTATGAGCAAAGCTGTGTCCGTCCGTATGACTTCCGCTGATACAGACAAACACTCCCGAATGCCTGACCTTGTTAATGTCGTCCGTTATATTTGTTACTTCCTGTGTAGCTATGTAAAAGCTATTTGTTTCAACATCCTGTAACAAAGCTCTCAGCTTCATTCAAAACGCCTCCGAAATTTTCTGCTTTCACATCCTCAGTATCGCCTTAATGGTCATCAACGCCGGTTGTTGTACGGAAATAAACCGTTATTGTTGAACCGTATTCAATTTCACTGCCGGCAGGAATACTTTGTCTGTAAGCCTGAAGACCTGTACTTGAAATCGAATTACCCGCAACCTTTATATTAATTCCCGATTCAATAGCTGCATCGTTCGCCTCTGTGACCGACATATTTGTAAAATCAGGAACCGTTGTCTTTGATTTTTTCGATGTTTTGTCCGTATACAGAACAACTATACCTCCCTGCGGAATGTACTGTCCGTATGCAGGCATCTGCGAAACAACTGTTCCGCCCTCACCGATTACCTTAACGCTGAAGCCTTCGTCTGAAAGCTGTGAACTTGCCTGTGAAACATCATTTTCTATAACATTCGGAACCTTGATATCAAGCAATGCCTTTTCCGAATCATTATACTGTCTTTCCAGATTGAGATAAGTAAGTGTATTTTCAATAACCTCTGCCGCAACAGGTGCTGCAACCGCACCACCGCCTGTTGCTCCCTGAGGCTCGTCAACAACTATAATTATTGAAATTTCGGGATCGTTTGACGGGGCACAGCCTGCAAATGAAGCGATATACTGACCGTAGTTATTAAGCTTATCCGAAGTGCCCGTCTTACCTGCAACGTGGTAGCCCGAAACATAAGAGTTACGTGCGGTACCATCCTTTGATGTTTCCTCCATCGAGGCAAGAATTTTCTCTGCTGTGGATTCCGAAATAACTTGTCTTTTTACCGTCGGTGTCGTCTGTGAAACAACGTTTCCGCTGTTATCAAGTGTTTTTGAAACAATGTACGGCTGCATGAGCTTACCGTCGTTTGCAACTGCATTGATTGCTGTCAGCATCTGAATCGCCGAAACCTGGAACGACTGACCGAACGAGGAGCTGGCAAGGTTTACTGACGTCATTGTGTCCTTGTCGAAATACGTGATACCCTTTTTAGGACTGACTTCGCCGGGCAAATCAATGCCTGTTTTTTCAGTAAAGCCAAATGCCTCAAAATATTTATTGAAGGTATCAACACCGAGTCTCTGACCGATTGTGATAAAGTACGGGTTACATGAATTCATAAGTCCCTGTGTAAGAGTTTCAGTTCCGTGACCCGAATGATTATGACAGTAGTAAAGTCTGTCGGCAATCGTAATATTACCCGTACAATTAAACGTTTCATCGTATTTCACGGCATTTTCCTCAAGTCCTGCCGCCATAGTGATTACCTTGAAAACAGAGCCCGGCTCATACATATCCGTGATTGCCTTGTTATTCCACTGAGAGTACATAGCCTCCTGTGTGGCGGTTTTGCGCTCTTCCTCATTCTCAATCTTTGCAAGATTTTCAAGTGTTCTTTCGTCAAGCACGGAATACGGGTCATTCAAATCATAATCCGCCTGTGTTGACATTGCGAGAATTCCGCCTGTCTTAACATCCATAACGATGCCGTAACAGCTTTTGCATTTGCTCGTTTCGTAGCAATCCGCAAGTGCATTTTCGAGATATCTCTGAATCGTTTCGTCAATCGTGAGAACAAGGCTTGTTCCCTGCTTGGCCTCGTAAACGGATTTATAGTCAATATCCTGTGCCGTTGAAGAATTTGCACGAGCGGAAATAACTCTGCCGTCAACACCTGTCAGCTCCGTATTGTAGTAAGATTCAAGACCCGAAAGTCCCGAATTATCCGTACCCGTAAAGCCGATAATCTGTGATGCAAGTGTGGAATACGGGTAGTATCTCTTAACATCCTCGTCAATCATAACAATTGAGTTGTAGCTCTGTGTTTTTCCGTCGGCATTTTTAAATGTACCCTTAAGAAATTCATTGAGCTTATCCTTGACGTCCTTCTCAATTTTTGTCTTGAGAGAAACGCTGTTATAAGAGCTGTAGGAAGCCTTCTCCTCAAGTGTTTCACGACTGAGACCGAGAATGCTTTCAAGATTTGTAAAAACGGTTTCCTGAACGTCCTTCGGGAGCTTTGAAAAGCCCTCAGCATTAAGCGAAACCTTCCACGCAGTTGCACTCTGTGCCAGCACCGTCATATTTCTGTCATAGATTTTTCCTCTTTCGGCGGTGATTGTTGTATCGCTCAGCTGTTGAGTCTGAGCCTTGGTTTTAAAGAAATCGCCTTTTATTATCTGAGCATAGAAAAGACCGTAAAACGACCACAAAAAGCCAAAGACCATAATAATGGCAATTATTAAATATGCTCTTTTCTGAAGATTTTTCATTATTATTTTTTTAGGCTTCAGCCATCTTTTTAAGCCGTTATTCACAAAATTCAGTCCTTTCCGCCATTAAATAAAGCTCTCTATAAAATCACTCTAAGGGCAGATATAAAATCCGCCCTTTTATTTTTCATATTAAATTTATGAGTGTATATCTTGTACTATTCATAATGCCTCTATTGAATATTTCCGGCACCGTCTTCACTCGATATATCAAAGTAGCTGACCTGGTAATTCTCACGTTTTACCATACCAAGCTCGGACTGTGCATATTCTTCAATCTTATCCATCGACATCATAGAATTAAATTTCATCTGAAGTCGTACGTTTTCGCTCTGTGCAAGCTCAAGCACCTGCTTTTGCTCATTAAGCTGCATCTGATATTCAGTAAGAACTACTCTTCCGTAAATAAATGAGCCTAATATTATCAAAAAAGCCAAAGCCACAACACTTGTTTTCAATGCGGCTCTTCTGCTTGACTTTATTTCAGCCTGTATATCTGACTGGGTTGCAGGCTTGACTGCAAAAAGCTCGGGAACCTCAAGTTTTTTTCTTTTCTTAGCCTCTGGAACATATCCGTTTTTTGTGTTATCAAACAAATCTAAATCCAATGCAAGATTTTCATTCATATCAGCCACTGTTGTCGCTCCCCTCTGTCTTAAACTTCTTTGTTATAATTTTTCAACCGCTCTTAATCTTGAGCTGTGTGCTCTGAAGTTCTCTTCAATTTCCGTTACCTTAGGAGAAATTGATTTGAACGGCAATTTTCCTCTTGGAGTTTTTCCGCATACACATACGGGAAAATCCGGCGGACAGGTGCATCCCTCGCAGAACGATGCAAATCTCTTCTTTACTATCCGGTCTTCAAGTGAATGGAATGTAATCACGGCAAGCCTTCCGCCGGGATTCAGCACATCAAACATACTATCCAGTGCCCTGTCGAGCTTGTCCAGCTCACCATTGACCTCTATTCTTATTGCCTGGAAGGTTTTTCGTGCGGGATGACCGTCACGCTTTGCCTTCATCGGCATTGATTTCTTGATTATATCAACAAGCTCAAATGTGGTTTCTATAGGTTTTTCGGCTCTCGCCTTAACAATATTTCTTGCTATGGATGAAGCAAACTTCTCTTCGCCGTAATTGTATATTACCTTTTGCAGCTCCTGCTGAGATGCGTTGTTTACAAAATCTGCGGCACTCATGCCCTCCATGCTCATTCGCATATCAAGCGGTGCGTCCTTGTGAAACGAGAAGCCTCGTTCATCGGTGTCAAGCTGATGTGAACTAACGCCCAAGTCCGCCATCACGCCATCGACACCGACAATTCCGAGGTTTGAAAGCATTGTCGCAATGTTTACGAAGTTATCATGAACTATCGTAACCCGGTCATCGTCGGCAAAGCGTCTTTCCAGATTTTCTATCGCTTCAGGGTCCTGGTCAATCGCAATTAGTCTGCCTGTCGTAAGTCTTTCAAGCACCGCACTACTATGACCTCCACCGCCTGCGGTACAGTCAACATATATTCCGTCAGGCTTTATATTAAGTGCATCTATCGTTTCGTTAAATAATACGGGAATATGTTTAAATTCGCTCATCAGAACGGAATTACTATCGGCTGAGCCTCATAGCTTACAACATCCTGCTCATACTTTTCCTTAGCCCAGATTTCAGCTCTTTTGCCTACACCGATTAAGACTATATCTCTCTGAATCCCTGCACGCTCGATAAACTTAGGCAGAAGTGCAAATCTGTTCTGTGCATCAAGCTCGCAGTTCTCACTGTTGTGGAAAACATATCTCTGAAGTGCCGTTCTATCAACCCCGTCATCAATGAACAGATGCTTATCGGTCAATTCGTCCCAATCGTCAACCTTATATACTCTTATAAAGTTCTCGCTCGGCATACAGCAAAGAACGAATTTTCCGTCTTCAAGACAATTTTTCAGCTTCGGAGGCATTACTATTCTGTTTTTTGCATCAAGAGTTCTCTCAAATTCACCTGCAAAACGCATGATTTTTGCCTCCTTTTTAAAAATTTCGCTCCCTTTTATGGGATTATTAAGGATTTTCTTCCACAATGCATTTTTATTATACTATATGTATGGGAATTGTCAAGAGCTTTTTTACGATTTCACGAATTTTATTGTTCAAATAAACTGTTGAATTTCCGATTTATTTGTGATATAATTTCTACAATTACGTTGTGAAAGGTATGGAAATATGAAAACTAAGGTTAAGTATAAGAAATACGGCACTTTCCCCGAAATAGACACTGTTAAAGGCATTGTTACATACGGTGCTGAGCATGGCAAAGACAAAAAGCAATATATGTTCTACAATTTCAACAATGAGGTTGAAACAAAGACATTCAATCAGGTTTTCCACGATACAACAGGCTTAGGTCAGTATCTTTATAAGTACGGCATGAGAGGCAAAAAAGTAGCTATCCTCAGCGAGAACAGCTACTATTGGGTTGCTTGCTATTATTCAATTATCACAGGTAAGATGACAGCAATTCCTCTTGACCCGAAGCTCCCCGGTGAAGATATTGCAGACCTTATGGTCAGAAGCGAATGTAACGCTATTTACTACAGCAAGGAATTCGAGCCTGTTATCGAGCTTATGAAAAAGACCGATGGTGTTGTGATTGAGAAATATATTCTCATCGAGGATTTCTATGACTTAGTTGCAGAGGGTCACAAGGCTATCGAAGACGGTGCAGATTATTACATAAATGACGAGGTTCTCCCCGATGACCTTGCATTCATCGTTTACACATCAGGTACAACAGGAAAAAGCAAGGGTGTTATGCTCACTCAGAAGAATGTTGCTTCAGGTGTTTGCTCATCCTGTCGTGCTCTCACAGGCGGACACGCAATCGGTTTCTTACCTCTTCACCACTGCTTCTCATGGGTAAGTGCTTTGTTCTCAGGCACATTGCTTACAGAATGGGGATTCATCTGCAGAAGTCTTAAGGACATTCAGAAAGACCTTGCAGAGTATCATCCACAGAATTTTGCCGGTGTTCCTCTCGCAGTTGAAACCATCTACAAAAAGGTATGGTACACTGCTTCAAAGCAAGGCAGAGAAGACATTCTCAAAAAAGGTCTTAAAATCAGCAACACTCTCATGAAATTCGGTATTGACCGCAGAAGAAAAATCTTCAAGCAGATTATCGACGGTCTCGGCGGAGAGCTTGAAATGATTGTTTGCGGTGGCGCATATCTTGACGAAAAATACGAAAAAGGTATGTACGATTTCGGTATTCAGATTATTAACGGTTATGGTATCACAGAGTGCTCTCCTGCTGTTACCTGTAATCGTCTTGAAAACTTCAAATTCGGTAGCGCAGGTATTCCTCTTGATTGTAATGAAATCAAGATTGACGAACCCGACGAGGATGGCGTTGGCGAAATCCTTGTTCGTGGTACAAATGTTATGAAGGGTTACTACAACGACCCCGAAGCTACTGCAGAAGTATTTGACGGCGAATGGTTCAAGACAGGTGACTACGGATACATTGACGAGGACGGCTTCCTCTTCTTCCGTGGAAGAAAGAAGAATCTTATCATTCTCAGCAACGGCAAGAATGTTTCACCCGAGGAAATTGAGGACAAGCTCTCAACGATTGAATACGTTAAGGAAGTTATCGTAAGCGACGAAAACGGCTATATTACAGCAGAATTCTTCCTTGATACAGTTAACACTCCGGATGCAAAGGACAGAATCAGGAACGATGTTAACGAAATCAACAAGAAGATGCCGATGTACAAGCAGGTTGCAAAAGTCAAGGTAAGAGATGAGGAATTCCCGAAGACCACAACCCTTAAGATTCTTCGTAACTACAAGAAATAATTATTACGAAATTGTTAATTATTTCATTTAACACTTGAAAAAATGTAAATAATGGATTATACTGATTTAGCACTCTTGAATTAAGAGTGCTAAATTTCATTTATTACAAGGTGATATATATGAGAACGAAGCAATTCAAAGCAGAATCAAAGAAATTGCTTGACATGATGATTAACTCAATCTACACTCACAAGGAAATTTTCCTTCGTGAGCTTATCTCAAATGCAAGTGATGCGATGGACAAGCTCTACTACCATTCCCTGCAGGAAAATCTTGCACTTAACAGAAGTGACCTTACAATCAATATCAGTCCCGACAAGGAAGCTCGTACACTTGTTATCACGGACAACGGTATCGGAATGACCGCTGACGAGCTTGAAACAAATCTCGGAACAATCGCAAAGAGCGGTTCATTCGACTTCAAAAATGACAACGAGAAAAAGGAAGATGTTGACATTATCGGTCAGTTCGGTGTCGGCTTCTACTCCGCATTTATGGTCAGCGACAAGATTGAAGTTGTAAGCAAAGCTTTCGGCTCTGATGAAGCAAACAAGTGGACATCAAAGGGTGCTGAAGGCTACACAATAGAGCCGTGCGAGAAGGATACAAATGGTACTGTAATCACTCTTTATCTCAAGGAAAACACAGATGATGACGATTACGACCAGTATCTTGAGGAATATAAAATCCGTGAAATCGTAAGAAAGTATTCCGACTACATCCGCTACCCTATCACCATGGATTGTCAGCACAGCCACCTTAAGGAAGGCACTGAGGATGAGTACGAAACAGTTACAGAAACCGCCACTCTCAATTCAATGGTACCACTTTGGAAAAAGAACAAGAATGAGGTTACCGCTGACGAATACAGCTCATTCTATCGTGAAAAATTCTTCGACTATGAAGAGCCTGCAAAGGTTATTCACACAAAAATCGAAGGCCAGGTTATGTTCAATACACTTTTGTACATTCCACGTCACGCTCCGTTTGATTACTACACAAAATCTTACGAAAAAGGCCTACAGCTTTATTCTAACGGCGTGCTGATTATGGATAAATGTGCCGACCTGCTCCCCGACTATTTCAGCTTTGTAAAAGGACTTGTTGACAGCGAAGACTTGTCACTCAACATTTCCCGTGAAATGCTTCAGCACGATGCACAGCTCAAGCTCATTGCAAAAAGCCTTGAAAAGAAGATTCATTCGGAGCTTGTCAAGCTCATGAAGGATTCACGTGACACCTATGAAAAGGTATTCACAGCATTCGGAATGCAGTTAAAATTCGGTCTTTACAACAGCTATGGTACAAAAAATGATGTGCTCAGCGACCTCATTATGTTCCATTCTTCAAACGAGAAAAAGCTCACAACCCTTAAAGAGTATGTCGGTAGAATGAAGGAATCCCAGGACACAATTTATTATGCCTGCGGCGAATCGGTTGCAAAAATCGACCTTCTTCCTCAGGTTGAGGCTGTTAAGGACAAGGGCTTTGAAATTCTCTATTTCACACAGAATGTTGACGAGTTTGCAATAAAGATGCTTAACGAATTTGACGGCAAGAAGTTTGCGAACATCTGCACAGACGGAATCGACCTCGACACCGATGAAGAAAAGGAAGAGCTTAAGGAAAAGAATGACACCGGAAAGGAAATGCTTGATTTCCTCAAGGAAACAATCGGTGAAGAAATCACCGCTGTCCGCTTCACAAACAAGCTGAAAAATCATCCTGTATGTCTTACAGCTGAGGGTGAGGTTTCACTCGAGATGGAAAAGACTCTCAACGCAATGCCGGCAAACGAAGAAAAGGTTAAGGCAAACATTGTTCTTGAAATCAATGCAAATCATCCGATTGCCGACAAGCTCGGCGATTTGTACGGCACCGACAAGGACAAGGCCGCAAATTACGCAAAAATCCTCTACGCACAGGCTAGACTCATTGAAGGACTTTCAGTTGAAAATCCAACAGAGCTGAGCAATATGATATGTGACCTTATGGTATAAAAATAAACGATGCATTCTTTTCAGAGTGCATCGTTTTAATTTAGCCGGAGCAGAGTCCTCTGCTCATTATTTCACTATACTTACAGTATCAACAACACTGTTATTATCTGTTTCATAGGTTGTGATTGACATTTTTTCGCCTGAAACATTTATCATTGTATAGCAAGGAATTCGGTTTTGGAAGCAAACGTCTGTATATTCGTTTATTTCATTCTCGTCAATTCCGCTGAAATTACAGCCGGAGCCTGTATTGCCTGTGATATAAAGCGTTCCCTGCGGATTTGTATATACATTGTCCGTTGCAACATCACTTGTTACCTTATTATCCTTAATCATAAATGAACGGCTGAAATAATGGTCATGTCCACCTAAAACAAGATCAAAATCATATTTATCAACAAGTGTGGCAATTGTTGTTCTTGCCATTTTATTGAAAACATCTCCCTCTGCGTTTGCATCATACGGACTGTGATGCATCATCACAACACGCCATTTTGCATCAGGATAAGCCTTAACGGCATTCGACATAATTCTGTACTGTGCTGAAGGCAAAATATTATTTGAATCAAGCACTACAAAAAGAATATCGTTATAGCAGAAATAATATCCGTTACCTGCCGGCCAGCGGGCGTTTAATGTATCTCTGTTAGGATTGTTGTAGTGATGAAGATAATTTGTTGTATAAAATTCATGATTACCTATTGCAGCCACTACAGGCAAACTGCGAAGATAATTCGGCGATTCGAAATATGTATACTCGTCCTCGTTAGCAGGTTTATTTACCTGGTCACCTGCAGAAAGAAGAAAATCAACATCGTTATTTTCAACAATGGTTTCGATTGTTTTATTCCATCCGAATGTGTCGTGAGAATAAGTTATTTCGTCCGTTTCAAGATAAGAACGGCCAATCTGTGAATCTGTAATAAACGCAAAATTTGTTTCATCTGATGAACCTGTCGTGAATGAATAAACATCACTCTTTACACCGTTTGAAGTGTACTGATAATAGTAGGTTGTATCAGCCTTAAGATTTTCAGCGGTAGCCTCATTTGTCCACTCAAAGCCGAAAACGCAGAGATTTCGTTTAACCTTAAGTGA
This sequence comes from Ruminococcaceae bacterium UBA1767, assembly GCA_002315505.1. GTDB lineage: Bacteria > Bacillota > Clostridia > Oscillospirales > Acutalibacteraceae > CAG-488. Next base: position 21,407 of record DCGX01000046.1, on the reverse strand, counting down.
AACAGAATTACTCATATCACTGTTAGCTGAGATATTGATTGCGCCCTTTTCCGATTTGAACGGTGACTGCCACGAAAAATTCATCCTTGAGCTGTCCGAACCGGGTGTAAGAGTTATGTACCCGTCAGAAGCCTTTACATCTTCCCATGTGCTCGCCCATTCGTCATAGCTTTTCACAGCTGAGCATGGACATACAAGTGTACAAAGCAATAAAGCAATTACGCAAAACAATGATACTATTTTTTTCATAGTGAATCCCTCCATAAGCAGATTATATCACAGTTTTTTCCGTTTTGCATCCAAAATTTATTGACATTTTTTTGTACAAAATATATAATTAATTATATTGCTCGAGGGGTGGTTTGTATGGAAGATATTATCAATATAGTAACACGATATCTGATACCTGTGTTGTGTATAATAATTGTCAGTTACTCAATAACTCACCTTCTCAGAAGTAAAGCTCCGAAGGTCACACCTGCGTGCCTTTACGATGAGCATTCAGGCAAGGAATACATGATTACACGCTGGGAAACATCCATCGGGCGAAGCAGTGCTTGTGATATTGTGCTGAGCAACTCCTCGGTTTCACGTTTTCATGCCGTTATCGCAAAGCATAAAAAAGGCTGGGTTATTACCGATACACATTCGGCATCGGGAACCGCCATCAATCGCAAAAAAATAGAAGAGCCAACAGTAATCGAAGACGGTCAATCCGTTACCTTCGGCAAGGTTACACTTATTTTCAGAATTAAATAAGGAGGAATTTTTATGAAATTCAAAAAAGCAATTGCTTTACTCGCAAGCGCAACAATGCTCTTCAGCATCGCCGCTCCGGCAGCATCTGCAAAATCAGTTGCGGACATTGACTATACTATAGTGAATCCGTATGAAACCGTTAACTGGAAGACGTGGGACTACTACAAGGCAAATCTCCACACTCATTCAACCGCTTCAGACGGTGATGTTCCACTCAGTGAAATGGTTGAAAACTACTACGATGCAGGCTATGACATTCTTGCAATGACAGACCATGGTGTTGTCAACTACGGCTGGAATCTGCCGAGAAAAACAAACGGAATTTTCAATTATTTCCGCAAGGTTGACCCGATGAGTGAGGAGGATTATCAGCGAATCACAACAGGCTCAGACAGAGACGGCAGAGGTATGGTTGACGTTACGGGCGGTATTGAAATGAATATGGCTGTAATCACAAAGACTCACGTTAACGGCTATTTCACAGAATACGGTCAGGGCTTATGGGGTACGGAAAACGATTATCGTTCAGCCGTTGCCGCTGTTGACGAAGCAGGAGGATATACAGTTCTCAACCATGTTGGTGACTGGGTTAATTCCAATGCCTTCCCCGAGCGTTCACACTGGGATGTTTACATCAACTATTTTGCTAATATTTTCAACGATTATCCATCCTGTCTTGGTATGGAAATCAAGAACAACACCGACCGAGTTACCCGTGCTGACAGAGATTTATGGGACGAGCTTTTACAGGTTATCATTCCTAAGGGTAGAAACATCTGGGCTTTCGCAGACGATGACAGCGAATATCCCGACGAGGTCGGCAGGAGCTTTGAATATTTTGTTCTTCCCGAAAACAGCGAAGCAAATGTCAAGACTGCTATGGAAAACGGTACATTCTTCGCTTGCAGTAAATACGAAAAGTCGCTTGATGACCAGAATAATTTTGAGGGTAACGGAAACGTTCCTCTTGTAAAGAATATTATAGTTGACCAGGAAGAAAACACAATTGAGCTTGTACTTGACGAAACAAGAGATTGTCAAGAGGTTCAGTGGGTTGCAAATGGTGCAGTTCTCTCTAACAGCCTCAAAATCGACCTCAATGATTATGAGGGTATGATCGGATGTTATGTTCGCTTCCGTCTTTTAGGTGAAGGCGGTGTTACATATTCACAGGCATTTGAAGTTAAGTATGAGAACAGAGTTGACAAGGAAATACCCGAAACTGCCTGGATTTTCGAAACAATTTACGGCAAACTCTTCCTTAAGCTCTTCCACTCAATTCCATTCGCTATTGTTCAGCTTTTAGTTGAAAAGATTGCCGACTGGACAGGTATTATTTAATTATTAAAGACACATTTTTCAATCGAAAGATGTGTCTTATTTTAAGAGGTTTATTATGTGTAAAAACGAAAGATATGCTTTTTTTATTGACATAGACGGAACGCTTATGTGCAACAAGATTATTCCCGAAAAAAATCACAGAGCAATAAAAGAAGCAAGAGAAAAAGGACATCTTGTTTTCATAAACACGGCACGAGGAAAGCTCAGCGCATCTAATGTCGCAGGTGAGGTTGACGTTGACGGATTGATTTCAGGACTCGGCGGTTGCATAGTTTACAACGGAGAAAAAATCCGGTCAGAGCGAATTTCCACCGAAGAATTAGCCGGACTTGTTGACCATTTCCTTGAGAAAAAAATCAATTTTGTCTTTGAGGGAGAAGAAATTTTTGCAGGAGTTTATGATGAATGGGACGATTTTGAAGACCTTACAAGCGGTGAAGAATTCATCGAAAAATACTCCGATTATGTTATCGCAAAGGTTTTCATGCCCGGAATTTTGCCCGAAGACGAGCAGAAATATTTAAGCGAGAGATACAATTTCTTTCAGCACGGACATTATGCCGAATTCGCACCGAAGGGATGCTCAAAGGCAGACGGAATTGAATTTGTTTCAAGGCACTTCGGTATTGATTTATCACATTGTGTTGCCATGGGTGACAGCGCAAATGACATTGATATGCTCCGCCGTGCAGGCATCGCCGTTGCGATGGGAAATGCGACCGACGAAGTTAAGGCAATCAGTACCTTCGTCACCTGTGACGCAAAAGACGGCGGTGTGGCGGAAGGAATATTGAAGATAATTAATAAATAATTGGGATTTTTGTTTTTATAATTCCTGCCCGTCAGCACTCAGTTAAAGAGCATGTAATTGTCCGTTTTCAAGACGATGTGGGCATCATCCACTACGCAGGAAATTCAAATTCTCAGCAGTGGCATCACTGTGTGCGCTCGTTAAAATTTCAGCAAGGTTTATCGTGGAAACACAGTTTTTCCCTACGTAATAATCGGAGTTTGCACAGACTTCAGGCGACAGGTTGTCGCCACTACGGTATTAATTTTACCTGGGATTCTTCGTTGCTTCTCCTTAAAGTGACCTATCTATAAGTCAAAGACGAATGGATTGTCTGTGATTTTTCCTTTGATCCATCAGTTACTTCGTGACCGCTCCCTCAAAGGGGCGCACTTCGTAAGGAAGTTGCCCCTTGGGTGCTTTTTGTAACAAAATTAAATAACTTTTTGTGAATTTGCGGTGTAATCGTTCAGATTACGCCGTTTTTTCCTGCTCTGAGATGACCTTTTGAAAAGCAATTTCAAGTTCTTCAGGCGTAAGTTCCTTTATCAAGCCTACTCCGTTGAAGTAAATATCCAAAAGCTGACACTTTTTGTCCTTTACATATCTCGGTTCTGACACTTCAATTCTTTCGATGAAATCATGCACGAGTTCAGGTGTGAGTTCTGTCGGTTCGGTCAGCCTTTTGAATTTTTCAACAAATTTCTGCAATCCGTCACTTTTATTGCTTTCTTCAGAGAGTAATCGCTCCATTTCGGGTACTTTTGATTTTAATTCTTTCTGCTCCTTTTCAAGAGCTTCGGACATTGCTGCATAACGCTCATCAGTCAGCTTTCCGTTGGCATTGTCCTCATACAGTTTGAGTATCAAGGCATCAATATCGGTTATACGCTTTACGGCGGCATTGAGTTCACGTCTTTTAGCGGCAAGTTCCTTTTTCTTCTGAAACCCGTAATTATCAAGCTGCTTTTTGACAAACTCATCTTCAAACAACTGTATCATAACAAATACCCGTCTCATTGTTTCAAGCACCATATCATAAATTACATTTTCTCTGATATAATGTGCCGAACATACAGAAGAGTTTTTCCTGTAGCTTGAACAGAAGAAATTTGCCTGTTCACGCTTTCCGTTGCCGGTTGCACTGTAATATAGTTTTTCTTTGCAGTCAGCACAATACATTATTCCGGAAAACATACTTACAATACCTGTCCGTGTTGGTCTTCGCCTGTGTTCTCTTAGCTGCTGAACAAGCTCAAATATTTCACGGTCAATTATGGCAGGATGCGTATCTCTGAATATTTTCCAATTTTCCATCGGATTTTCAATTTTCCTTTTGTTCTTAAAGGATTTTCTTGTTGTACGGAAATTAACCGTATCTCCGCAGTATTCAAGTTTCGATAAAATATCCGAAACCGTTGCCGGACACCAATGATATTGTATCGCAGGAGGACTTGCACATTTCTTTCCAATCTGCATCCAATGTTCAGTCGGAGTAGGTATTTTATCCGCCTGTAATCTTTTGGCTATCTGCGTCGGTCCGAGTCCCGAAACACACATTTCAAATATCCGCTTAACTATTAGTGCCGCTTCTTCGTCAATTATCCATCTGATTTCTTTACTGCCGGGGTCTTTTATATATCCGTATGGCGGATTCGTTGTAAGCGGTATTCCTGAATTACCTTTACTTTTGAATACATTTCTTACCTTTTGACTTGTGTTTTTGGCATGCCACTCGTTGAATAAGTCCTGCATTGGAACAATATCACTTATTCCCTTTGCAGTATCAATATTATCCATAATGGCGATATATCTTATACCAAGCCTGTCAAATTCTTCCTCCATAAGCTGACCGACAATCAGACGGTTACGACCTAAACGTGAATGATCCTTTACAATAAGTGTTCGTATTTTGCCCTGTTCTCCAAGTTCCATGATTTCGGTAAAAGCAGGTCTTGCAAAATTGACACCTGACCAACCGTCATCAATGAATACCTTCGGATTGTCAAACCCATTATCTTTGGCATACTTTTCAAGTATGGCTTGCTGATTTTTGATACTCCCCGAAAGACCTTCCTGTTCATCATCACGGGACAGTCGGCAGTAGAGAGCATCAATCTTTTCCGATTGTTTTTCTTTATTCATTTGGCTCCTTTCCCAACCGGATTGATGTGTAGTAGTTATTTTTATGGGTGTATTATATCATATTCGGCTGTACGCTTCAATACTTTAAAGCAATAGATTTAATTATTTAATAATAAACGCTCTGTTTTTTCATAAAAGCTTTCACTTCTTGTCTTGTCAAAATGCGTATTGACAAGATAAACTGTATCGGCTATCGTTTTTATAAATCTGATATTAAAATTGTAACTGTTTCTGAACCATTCCATTCGTTCTTCAACATTCATTGATTTCAACTTTTCTATCATTTTTTCGTATATGATTCTGTTGTCTTCTGTCATAGGATCACCTCCTCATCGTGCATCACGATTATAATTTTTGTTATTTGATTTAGATTTGGGTTTGTATCTTTCTCTAATTTCCTGTTTTCGGCGTTCCTCCTGTTTGAGCCAGCGTTCATATTCATCCTGTTTGTACTGTTCAAATTCTGTCAGATAATGCGGCGGTTCTTCGCCAATCTTCTCTGAGATAACATCAACCGCGTTGTTAAATCTGCGTTTTGCACTTTCAGTTTCATTTGAGTTGAGTGCTTTACGGGCAGTTGTTTCTTTTTCGGGTCGTATTCGCATTTGTTCTGCTGACAGCTCATCGGCATTTAAACATCCGGCAGAGTCCTTAACTTCTGTATAGGTGATAAGAGTTGTTTTAATTTCATTTGAAAGTCTTTGCTCTTCTGCTTTGAAAACGGGAATGTGTTTTTTCTGTTCTTCAAGCTGTTTTTCGGCGGTTTCGATTTCATCGCCAGATGTGTTCAGTTCATAAAGAGCTCTGTTACGATCATTGTATAAATCTTCAAGCTCTAATTCTAAATCACGGACTGCCTTTGCTGTTTCAGCGTATGCTTCCTTCAATATTTTCGGTGTACGCTTATGCTTTTTCCTTGCCGCAGATAATTGAGTCTCTAAGGTAGTGATTTTATGGGCAGCTTCATTGTATCTGTATAAATATTTAGTGTGATGTTCAACCTGATACTCGGCAGCATACCGTTCGTCCGCTGCGGTTTCTTTCTTGTACTCAAGCGAAATCATATTTATTCTCAGTGTTTCAAGAGCTTCGGCAACGGCAGAAACAGAGGTCTTGATTTTCTCTGTCAGCATCTTTACCATATTTCTCAGAGATTTTAGAAGCTTGTTATCCTCTCTGATAAGAGAATTGATAAAGCTACGTTCAGACTGTTTTCCTTTCTTACGAATAGCTTTGCCTGAAACACCTTCGTGAATTGTCGGCTGTTCTGTAATACCTCTTGCTTTGTTACTTCTGTGGTCAATCGGTGAAATATTTTGTTCATTCAAGTCATTATTAACAATTTCAGCCCACAGTCTTCGCCATTCAATTAACTGTGTATCGCTGTTCCAGCGTTCGGTTACGGGATTCTGTCTGCCGTAAAGAGAGCTTTTCGGATATTTGTTTACTCGTTCATATCCGTCTGCCTGCGACGGCGGTAGATACACCTTTTCTTCGCCGACATAATATTGATACTGTTTTTTCCAGCCGTTATTTTGTGCCGATAAAAATTCAGAGGCGGTGAAGCCTTTAACTTCGCCATCTCTGATACAAAGATATTCTTTTTGTGTTTTATTCTGCCAGGTACCTTTTTCGGTAAGCGGTCTGACGGTAGCCAAAATGTGCGCATGAGGATTTCCGTTGTCTGTATCGTGAATACATACATCAACGCACATACCGTCATCGGTCAGCAGTTTTGCAAATGTTTCGGCTTCCGAAATCTGAGTTTCTCTCGGTAATTCAACGGGCAGAGCGAGGATAAACTCACGAGCAAGCCTGCTGTCTTTTGATTTCTCCGCTTCCTCAACGACATTCCACAGCACAGCCCTATCTGACCATTCAGGTGGAGCGTGGATGGGAAGAAATACATTTTCATAGACCAAGCCTCCTTTCTTTGTGTAGTTATGAGTTATTCCGTCGTAATCGTTTTCGATTCGTGAACAGCTCATGTACGCAGAAGCTGCAACGGCAGAACGCCCTGCCCCTCTGCTTATGATTTTTGCTTCAAGATGATAAATTGCGGGAATCAGCTCCTTTGTTGATATTATTTTAAAAAATGTTATTATTTATTAAATGTAAAGTATCAATAATTCATAAAAATATTTTTATTTTGTTAAAAAATGAAAGGGAGATTAACAATGAAATTTGAAGTAAACTGTAATTCCGTTGAAGAAAGCAATATCTATCTCAGAAAATTATGGTATGTTTTTAATGAAATAACGACAATGGGCACTTATTTTTATAATGAGAAAGATGTCGAAAATAATATTGTTACAATAGGTGATACAAATATTGGAACGGTGAGATTCACATATAAGAAAAAGGGTTGCATCAAAGATATAATTATTGATAATCTTAAATGCGATGAAACAGCACTATATAATGCATGCCAAAAAGCCCTTACTATTAAAGAAAAAACATATTTTATTAAGATATGCTTTAAAAAATTCAAAGATAACAAAGTACATTCCAAAATAAAATTAACTGAGGCTAATACAAAAAAGTCACTTGGAGCTGTTATTACTAATAATTTTCCTCATCGTTTAATTTATAATTCTACATATAAAAAAGTACATATATTTAACGATGGGAAAAATAATTATCTAACTTTTCCAATTACAGCTTTTTGTGAATGGGATTTAAAAACTTTAATTCAAAGGTTATTTCCGATGATATGTGCAATCTTATTTGAGTATTCTTTTTCTTTAATGGATATTTCAAAATGTGAATATACTGAATTAAATGAAGATGTGAATCTTAATAACGATTATGAGTGTGAGGAAATATGTTTCAATTGGATTGACGAAGATGAAATCCCGAATAAAGACGGTCAAGTGTTATTACCAATTGATTGTTTGAAAATTATAGATTATATTATTTCTAACAATATAGATGATAATATTGATAAGATAATAGCCTCTGCCATAATTCTTTACTCAACACAAAAAATTCATTATTCAATGTTAAATAGTAATGAACCTGGCATCTCAGATATAATAAATAATATGGGTGTCACATCAATAGAACCTCTCTCGAATATAATTTATTTTGAAAGTAAATGTTGTGAGGTATGTAATACTGAAATATACAGCATTGTAAAAAAGATTAAATTTCTTGTTGCTAATTATTCTGATGAATCTTTTGCAAAATATTTTATCAAAAAATACTATACAGAGCGTTCAAAATTTTTCCACGTTGGTTTACTGAAAACAACATCTGTATTACACGAAAAAATAATTCCACAAATAGATAAAAACGGAGAGCTTGAAAGTCCGACGCCTTTTTTAGATATTAATTTAACGGATTATATTTCTTATATTTTTAGAATGTTAGTACATGATGTACTAAATGAATCTATTCCTATATTTCAACCATAAAATATGAATAACTAATTGTTCTAAGTTTCCGCAGAAACCGTACACCCGTAATCTTTAAAAATTATCCGGTGGATGATTTTTAAAGGCAGTCGGTACAGATATATTTTTCTGTAACAGCCTGATGTTACACCGACTGCGCAGGCATTGACGGCAGTCATGGGCTGACCTCGTAGAGCGCACTTACACCGCCTTTTACGGTGGTGAGTAAGTGCGCCCTTATACAAGGGAATCAGCTTCTGTGAGATAAGCCGTAAAGATATTGCTCTAATTCTTCAAGCTCCATACTGTTTGTTTCAGGCATTGTCTTCTCTAAAATAGCACCTTCCTGAATAAGTCGGCGTGTTCGTGCCTTCTGTTCCTTTTTTCGGTCACGCATTTCGGCTTCTTCAAGTCTGTGCTTTGCCTGTTCAAGCTCTTTTTCTTCTTTTGTCATAAAAATCAATCTCCTTTCTGCGGCATCGAAAACGGTGCCGCTTTTTCATTTGTTATTTTGGTATGGCACCCATTTACCGTATTTGCGGCATCATCCGAACATATCAAGTGCATCAAGAGCAAGGTCGTCATTCTGTTGCCTTTCGTCATCAGATAATGCGGTTTTATCACTGTCGGAAGAAACAACTGTCAGCTTTGCATTGCAGATTTCTTCACGGATTATCTGACGGAACCGTTCAAAATCTTCATCCTGTCTGTTCTGCTTTTCAATGATTCCGATCTTTTCTGCAATAGCTTCGATAATGAATCTGTTTCGTGAAAACTTCCCGCCCTGACTGCTGAAAAACTCAAGCATCTTCAAATGCTCGTTGTTCTTCTGATTAAATCTGACGTTGATACGGTACTCGGCACTCATACAATCTGACCCTTGTTCATCTGAAGCTCGGCGAGATACTCATATCCCTTTGCGGCGGCACAGATGTCATTAATGAACTTCACTCTGTCGGGATTGTATTTGTAAAAGTTTTTTACAATACATCCGCCTCCACCCGTGATATACAGAGTCATTGTATTTTCATCATAACCGTGTTCGCGGAGTCTGCGGAAAATATCGTCAACATATTCCTTAACAATTGCTTTTATGATTTTCAGGTCAGCGGGAACAATATTCGCAGTTCCGCTGCAAAGTACCTCATCAATAATGTTGTCGTTCAGCTCTCTATGCGTTCTTCTCTGAAATTCCTCTCTGACCGCTATGGTACACTGATAAGTACCGAATTTCTCTGTGTACATATTTGCTGTCTGCGGTCTGCCGTTTACCATATACAGAACATTCATTGTGCCGTTGCCAATGTCGGCGATAAGGTTAAGACCTTCCATTTTTGAAGCTATCTCTGCAATTGCCGCATATCCCTGCGGATAAATGCTGACACCTGTAATGCGGATGTTATATTCGGTTTTCTGATAAATGAAGCTGACCTCTTCATTTTTGGAAAGATACTTTTTGAAGTCTTCTTTCTGTCCCGATGTCCATGTCAGAGGAAGTCCTGCCGCAATATAAATGTCGGCACAGGTTACCCCTTTATCCCGGAGCTCCTTTGCAGCAGCAACGAGTGTGAGCAGGTAATAATCCTCGTCCTTGATTTTTTCGGGAATGAATTCTTTATGACCTTCGCCGATGAGATAGTACATACCGTTGTACACAAGCATATCTCTTGTGAAAAGCGGTTCCGAGTCATAGGCTCTGATTCCCGTTTTGAAGCAATGATTTGCAGTTTTGATATTGCCGTAACCGTGGTCAATACCGATAATGAATTTCTTGTTTAAACCTTTCAATTAAATTCCTCCTAAAATTTGAGTTATCGTAAGATTAATGTAGATTTCTAACCGTAATCAATGTGGAACATAACTATTCATCCTTTCTGATTTAATATAAAAAGCCGCTTTCCTTACATAGAAATAAAAGGAAAACGGCTGAGTTTGTTGTACAACTATTAAATTTTGGTGGTGGCAAAAATTGCCACCACCACTTTTTAAACCATTGTTTTGGTCTGGGCAAATTATGCCCAGACCACTTTAGATTCAACTTTTGTTTGAGGGGATAAAAAGAGCCGTTTTCCATTACAGAAAGCGGCTCAATTCGGCTGAAATATGTATTTTTTGCTGTTTGTGTACCTTTTACGGTACTTTACTGTCTTTCTTCGACAAATTGCTATTGCAAACCGTGCTACAATGATATATAATATTGCCGAACATTTGTTCCACTGCTATATTCTTGGTAAGCACTCATTTACAGCCCCTCTATTTATATAATACTGCGTTTTTGCAATTACCCCGATTTTGGCGTAACAGCGAAAACCGATTGACACAACAAGCCTGAAAGCATTGACGGATATAGCGTTGGAGTACATTTGTGTGATTATCGCATAATAATTGGCTCTGTTTTTACAAAAAATTTTTTAAATATTTTACGGGAAGTGATAAAAATGAAGGATATTAAAGCAATTTTCTGCGACGGCAACGTAATTGTCGGCGGAGTCAAGCGTTACGCAGGTAAATATTCAAAGATACTTCTGAATGCTTTTACTGACAAAAAAGGCGAATATATTATTGAGAAAAAGCTGGAAAAAGAATATACAACCATAATGAAAGCTCTTGAATCTCTGCTTTGTCCTGAAATGCTTATTGATTCTCCGGGTATTGCCAAAAATCTGATTAACTACATATCTGCAATAAAAGTCCTTTTCCCGTTTAATGTTTCCGATGAAATACAGAAGACAACGGAATTATTCTCCGACAAGAATATTCACGTCGTAAATATACTAAAGCAATCGAGAACTGATAACCCACATGAGTTGTGGGAAAAATATCCTGAACTGTCAGACGCACAATTTGTTATCCGCACCGTTGAAATTGAAAGTGAAATGAAGGATTGTCTTCTGTTCTTTGAAAACATCACTCACGATATTTCCAAGGCTTACTCTGAAATGAAAGAAATTGCCGACACATATTCTGAAATGCAAAAGCATTATGAAAACGATTTGCTTCCCGTTGCGGTTGATTTGCTGAACAACTGGAATATCTCTGAACTGAAAACAAGGTATATAACCGTACTTTCAAAAAAGGGTAAGAAAACGCTCGGCAGAGAAATGATTTTTACAAGCTACCGTGATTTCATCATAGCTGATTTATTTGAGGGTATTCATTACGGACACTACACAAGACAGTGCATTATCTGCGAGAAATACTTCTTAATGGAAAAAGCATTTAATCAGAAGGTCTGCGGCGGCAAAACCACTATCAAAAAGACTTACAGCAACGATACATATTCCTGTGCAGAATATGCTCAAAAAACAAAACGGAATGATAAGGCGGACAGTAATCCGATTAAAAAGATTTACGAGGGCAGATTATCTCAGCTTCGCAGAAGCAGGAACAGAGGTCTGATTTCAGATGAATTTTATGAAGCGGCCAAAGCCATAGCAAAGGAATACCTGAAAAGGACGGATTATGATAAGGCTTATGCGGAGAGTGCTTACAAAACTGATATGACGCAGGAGGAAATATATAAGGCAGTTGAAAGGAAACTGAGAAATGTATGAAAATGAACATGACACCTTTACGGTAACTGACTTATGCAGAGACTTTACAATGTTTCACTGTATTACAGCTCCTTCAAAACCCGATTATCAGAATTGGGTAAGGAAATTCAAGGAATCGGATAAAAAAGAGACGAAATATTTTGATTGGATTTTAAGCTGTAACGAAGAACAGATAAACAGCACAGCAATTATTTCTGTCCGTAAGTATAACATGCCGTCACACTTTGCGGATATTAAGCTGAGCATTGCTCAGGGTATCCTGGAAGCGATAGACCATTATGATTTTTCTGCCGGTAAATCATTTATGCAGTTTAAGGGCTACTATGTCCGTAAAGAGATTCTACGGTATGTTCGTACAATGCAGACGAGTTTCAGTATTACATCAGAAAGATATTATAACGATTTACGCAAGGCAATGGCAATATACAACGAGATGGGGCAGAAAAATGATGATGAAACATTAATGACAATAGCTAAGCAGGTATGTCCGAAGAAATGCGGTAAGAAAGCATTGACGGCAATCAGAACGTTGATTGAAGATGGTCTATGCAATATGAGACAGATTCCGTTTGAACGTTTAAAATCTGAATATGATGATGAAGAAACCGATTTTGCTCAGGAAATATATTCCGATGAAAGCTTTGAAGGCTACAATTTCATGTATCATAAAATGCGTTATCAGTCTATATGGGCAGCGTATAACGAACTGTCAGAAAGAGAACGCAGGATGATTGCGCTGAATCTCGGTTTCTGCCGTAAATGCCACGGCACGGGAATGAGGGTTACAGATGAAGACGGAACAAACGAGGAAGTTATACCGATAAAGTCAGTACCGTATACTGTTATTTCAGATATGCTTGAATGTTTTGACCCGAATATGATAAAAAGAGATTTGCGGGATGCGTACAGAAAAATGTTTGAGTTTATGAAGAAAACCGATTATTTTAAAAACTTCCCTGACGATAAGCTTGAGCAGCTAAAAAAGGAAGCTGAAGAATTACAAAAAGAAATTGATTTACCGCCCGAAAAGATGAGACCGTTTTATGCTCATCTGTGGGAAGATAGATTATGAAATAATATATATAACAAAGTTGATTCCGTTTTTTTCTTACGATATCGTAAGACTGAAACCGTTGAAGCACCTTTTTCATTATGATATAATTAAGCCGAAGGCGGTGATTGAATGAGCGCGAATATTTTACTTGTTGAAGATGATACTTTTCTACGCGAGGGGCTTATTGAGCTTCTCACAAATGAAAGCTACAAAATAACTGCGGCGGAAAACGCAAATAAAGCAAAAACATATCTGAATATGACAGACTTTGACCTTGTTATTCTTGACGTTCGTCTGCCCGACGGCAGCGGTCTTGACATCTGCCGTGAAATCAGAGCTGACGGGAAAACCATGCCTGTTCTTTTCCTCACAGCCTGCGACGACGAAAACGAGATTGTTACGGGACTTGATTCAGGTGCTGACGATTACGTTACAAAACCGTTCGGCATAAAAGTTCTGCTTTCGAGAATCCGTGCTCTGCTTCGGCGCAATCCGTCAAGTATATATGAAGCTGACGGACTCTATGTTGATATGAACAAAATGATAGTTAAGAAAAACGAGGAAACAGTTTTTCTCACTCCAACCGAATTTCAGATTTTGTCAACGCTTATAAGAAACGCGGGCATTGTAGTAACACGCGGCAGTCTTCTTTCTTCAATATGGGACTGCGACGGCAATTTTATTGATGACAACACGCTTTCCGTTCACATCAGCCGCCTGCGTGAAAAAATCGGCACCTCAAAGCTTTCAACAATCCGCGGAGTCGGTTACAGATGGGAGGATAAACGATGACCACGCTTGAAATAATCCTCCTCATTTTATCGGCGCTGCTTTTGGCTTTATGTATTGTGCCGATTATAAAATACAATAAAACTCACAAATCTGTTGAAACGCTTTCAGATGAAATTGAGGAATATCTGAAATCGGGCAAAAAGATACATTTTGACACTGCTGACAATTCTTTTTCACGGCTTCACAATGATATTTCCGACCTGTGCGACACACTTGATTTACAGCGGCAGAATAATCAGAAAGACAGCATAAAAAACGCGCAGTTCGTAGCAGATGTTTCTCATCAGCTTAAAACTCCGCTTGCGGGAATCCGTCTTTACTGCGAAATGAATGAAGCACATAATCCTACGGAAAACGGTGAAAAGCAACTTAAGCTTCTTGATAAAACCGAACAGCTTGTTTATAATCTGCTCCGTCTGCAGAAGCTGAAAGCCGACGCCTACGAAATGAATTTCACCGATAATAAAATTGAAAACATTATTGAGGATACCACTGAACAGTTCAAGGCTCTTTATCCCGAAAAGCAAATTGATATAATCGGCTGTGCCGCTCTGCGCTGTGACAGCGAATGGCTTTCTGAAGCATTCGGCAACATAATCAAAAACGCCTGCGAACATACAGAAAACGACGGCAGAATCAGAATAAAAATCGAGCCGTCTGAAAGCTCGGTCAGCGTTTCTTTTGAAGATAACGGCGGCGGTGCGAATGTGAAGGATTTGCCGAATCTTTTCAACCGTTTTTACAGAAGTGAAAACGCTGATCCGAACAGCACAGGTCTCGGTCTTGCCATAACAAAAGAAATTGTCGAAAAGCATCACGGAATTGTTTCGGTGGAAAATACCGCGGACGGACTGAAAATTACAATGTGTTTCCCCGTGATAGACGGCATAAGAAAGTCAGAATAAAAAAAGTTTAAAAATGCAATAATTTTCCGGCTCGAGCAGAGCGTGTCAAATAAAGATAACCGTTGCCCCGACTAAAAAATTCTTACGGAATCTTAAGATAAAAGTAAGAGAAACGTAAGATTGACTTTATATAATGAGGTCAATAAAACCAAAGGAGTGAACAGAATGAAAATTCTTGAATGCAGAAATCTCACAAAGGAATACCTTTCGGGTGACGGCGTTATAAAAGCAATCGACGATATTTCTCTTTCATTTGAGCAGGGCGAATTTGTCGCGATTACAGGCCCTTCGGGTTCGGGAAAATCTACGCTTCTTCACAATCTCTCGAGCCTTGAAAATCCCACAGGCGGAGAAATTTTTTATAACGGTGAAAGCCTCAAAAAATACAACGACAATCAGCTTTCCATTCTTCGCCGCAGACGCTTCGGTTTTGTTTTTCAGTCATACAATCTTGTGCAGGAGCTGACGGGATATGAAAACATTCTTCTGCCCGTTATGCTTGATAAAAAGAAGCCCGATGAGGAATACATCAATAAAATAATCGAGGTGCTGAATATCGGCGACAGACTTTCTCACCTGCCCTCCGCGCTTTCGGGCGGTCAGCAGCAGAGAATCGCAATTGCCCGCGCAATCGCAAACAAACCATCAATCCTTTTTGCCGACGAGCCGACGGGAAACCTTGACGGTAAAACAGGCAGAGAGGTTTTATCTCTGCTTAAATATGTCAGCCATGAATTCGGCATAACTCTCATTATGGTAACTCACGATTTATCCGTTGCCGAGCAGGCAGACAGAATTCTCACCCTTGAAGACGGAAAAATAGTCAGAGACACAAAAGCGGAGGCGGAATCAAAATGAAGATGCCAACCGTAAACACCCTCGCTTTCGGAAACCTGAAAACAAGAAAAAAGCAGTATGCTTTAATGATAGTCGGCATAATTCTCGCCATGGTTTTTTCCTCGGGCTCAATGTTCCTTACATCGAGCATTTCAAAGGGTATTAAGGACATTACATATCAGCAGAACGGCTATCAGAATGAAATCTTCTTCGGCATGACCGACGACACGCTGAAGGATGGCATTGAGTCGCTTGATATTACCGACTATGCCGACGGCGAAAATTTAGGCTTTTTATTCTCGGAAGATGAAACAGCAGGCACATCTGTTGCAAAGATGAGCGAAGAAGCAAACGAGATGTATTACACCCGCGTTATTGAGGGCAGATACCCCGAAAACGCAGGCGAAATCGCGCTTGAAGAAGACGCCGCCGTGCGAATGAAGCTGAAAGCCGCGGTCGGCGATAAAATCACGCTGAATCTGAAAATTCAATCGGGTAATGAATATCTGACCGAAACCGTTAAAAAGACATACACTCTTACGGGAATAATCGGCAACCGCAGGAATTATATTGCCCGTTCTACTGTGAACAGTCCGCTTCTGCCTGCCGCGTTCGTCAGCGAAAAAGAAACCGTTGAAGCAGGCGGCAAAGCGCAGAGAATCACGTTTGTTAAATACAGCGCCGCTTTTCTGAAAAATGATACCTGCTACGATAAGCTTTACAATTTTTACAAATCACATTCATTTCTTGATATGGGAGCACACATGAGATATGTTGAAATTCTTTTCCCCTACGCCATGGGTACGCACGATTTATCAACCTCAAACAAAACAGCGGCTATACTGTCTGTAATGCTTATGCTCGTTTCGTGCGTGGGTATTGTCAACGCGTTCAATGCCAATCTGCTCGAACGCAAAAAGCAGATAGGCTTCCTGCGCGCCCTCGGCACAACAAGGCAGCAGATAATAAAAATCTACGGCAGAGAGGCTCTCATTCTCTCACTTATCTGCACACCCGTGAGCCTTATCATATCGTTCTTCGGCACAAAGCTTTTAGTTAAAATCATCGGCGGAGACATGATGTTTTTCCCTGATTGGAAAATGCTCATAATCGGCGCGGCGTTCTCTATAATCTGCGTTATGACGGCGGCACTGATTCCGCTTCTGAGAGCCACAAAAATCGCGCCCATGCAGGCTGTCAGAAATATCGACATGACCCGCAGAATGAAAAACAGAAAAATAAACTCGCAGAAAGAGTTTTCAATGCCGAAGCTCCTTTCAAAAAGGAATATGACCTTCAGCAAGGGCAGAACAGCCGCCGTGAGCATAATTCTTGTTGTCTGCATTCTCATTTCGGGCGCAGGCTTCGCCGCAGCGGAGTACATTAAAAACGATACTTTTGAGAGAAAAGGTGATTATCAGATTTATCTCGGCGACAGCTATTTTTATTCCTACACAAATCTCAAAAAAGCCGAAAGAGAAATGGGCGTCAGCCCGAACAGCGTCAACGATATTTTATGCTCGCCTTATGTCAGAAGCATTTCGGGTCATGAATGCCGCAGAGCAGTTGTGAGCATAGATAGAGCGTCTGACTATTTGAAGCTCGCCGATTCAGGCAATTATATATCAAGCTCCTTTGTGGGCGGTCATAATGATTACTGCGACTTTACCAAAGAAAATTATCTTGATATTTTAGAGCAGCTTCGCCTTGAGGATTTGCAGAATGTCCGCTCGGGCGACCCGTCTGTTCAATACGATGACAACTACGGCAAAAACACAGCAAAAGATGATTACAGAAAAGCGTTCAACCTCGAGGGCGAATTTGCCGAAGCGAGCATAAACTAATACGAAGAAGGCTATGTGGAAGCTTTGCAGAAAAAGGTTGTCGCAGGCAGAATCAATATTGACAAAATAAACAGCGGCGAGGAGGTAATCCTTGAAGCGCCGAGCAAAATCGGTCTTTTCTTTGAGCAGGAAAAATATGATTTAGGCTTAAATGTCAGCCATTTGATTCTCCCTCTTGACAAGAACGGCAAATCAAACGCCAAAAGGCTGACAAGCAATAAAGATTCTAAATATACCCTTGTTGACAGCGCAGACCTTGATTTGAAGGTGGGCGACGAAATCGAAGTTTCGATGCTTTTCAATAACTGTAACGACCCGGAGGGCGTCCCTGCGGATAAAGTTTTTTCGCAGGATTATACGGAAAGACCAAGCAGAAAAGTAAAAATCGGCGCGATTATTGATAAGCGCCCCGACGGAGCTTCTCTCGGAATCATCACAACAAATCAGGGCTTCAGAACAATCGGAAAAGAAAGCTGCTACACCGAGGTTAATGTTTATCTTAATGCCGAATGTACCGCCGAAATTGACGAAAGCGTATGCAAAATAATTGACCCGATAGTTTCGGGCACAGACGGGCTTTACAGCTCAACATATCAGATAAAGCAGGAGGAACAAAACTCATACCGAACTCTCTTAATATCACTCATATCTGTAATTCTGCTTATGGCGACAATCTGCACAAGCCTTATCAATAACGCTCTGACCGCGAGAATAAGAGAAAGCAAAAAGGAAATCGGTACTCTCCGTGCTGTGGGTGCATCTGTTTCGGAACTGACAAAATCATATATTCTTCAGCTTCTTTCAATGTTCGGCATAGGTCTTGTCAGCGGATTTTCAATCTATGCTCTCGGTATTTTAGGTATAAAAATCTATGAAAAAATAGCAGGAGAAGACACAGTATTCAGCTTTAATATATGGATTCCCCTTGCCGTCTGCGCCGTGATATTCATAATCTGCGCTGTCAATCTTTATTCGCAGATTAAAAAGCAGACAAAATCAAGCATTGTCGATAACATCCGTGAGCTGTGAGGTGATTTTATGAAAAAAATAATAGTTTCAATTCTGTGTTTCATTTTGGCTTTCGGCTTTTCTCTCTGCGCTTTTGCGGAGGAAAAAACCGAAGACAACTCCACGCCGAGGATTATGGTAACCGATTATAAAATCGACAGCATTACTCCCGGCAAAAAATCACAGCTTACGATAACCGTTAAAAACACAAGCAGCAAGAAAGCGGTAAAAAATATTCTTTTCACACTTTCGGACGGTGAAAAAGAATTAGTGCCCGACGGAATGGGAACGGTATTTATTGATTCGATTGTCGCAGGAAATACATACATTTGGAAAACAAATCTTACTGCAATTCACTCCGCAAGAGAGGGCAGGCACGAGCTGACTTTTTCCGCCGAATACGAAGACAAAAACGGTACGCCGTACTCAGCCAACGCTTCGATTTTTGCTGATGTGAAGCAGGCGGTAAATCTTGATTTTTCAAATGCCGTTCTTCCGAAAAAGACTGTTCAGGGTGAAACAATTTCGCTGAGCATCAATCTGATGAACACGGGCAAAAGTGAAATTTCAAACGTAAAAGTTGATTGTGAGATTGACGGACTTACCTCAGGTGGAACGGCTTTTGCGGGAATAATTCCCGTCGGAGAGAGCAGACAGTGCAGCATAAATCTCAATGTAACAAAAGAAAAACTCGGTGAAATAAAAGGTAAAATAATCTTTTCGTATGAAGACTGCTTCGGAAAGAAATACACAAAAGAGCAGGATGTTTCAACTGTAATCGAGAAAAAAATTGAAGAAGAAAAGCTCGAAACAAAAACGGAGGAAAAGAAAAATCCGCAGTGGTGGCTGTTCCTCCTCGGCGGCATAATCCTCGGTGGCGGCATAGGAGCTGCAATACCGATTGCAGTATATTCAAAAAAACAGAGAAAACAAGACGAACAAAGGTTATAAATAATTTTCAATGTGGTGTTGGTCCTAATCGGCACCACATTTTAAAAATAAGATATTTGAATATAGAGTATAACTACCGGTTTATCGAGTCACAATAAAACATGATTTGCAATCCGTAAAATACGGGTTGCTTTTTTATTTAGATTCATTTTCAAAAGATTTTAAAATTATACTTGACAAATCGGTCTACATAGTGTAAACTGATATCAGTCTACAATGTGTAGTCTGAAAGGAGTGGTTAATATGACCGATTTTCATATCGGAGTTGTTGAGGCGAAGTTTGCAGATATTATCTGGGAAAATGAACCCATAGCATCACCCGACCTTGTAAAAAAATGTGAGAATGCTCTTAACTGGAAAAAATCAACAATGTATACCGTTTTGCGCCGTCTTTGTGAAAAGGGTATATTCAAAAACGAAAACGGAATTGTTTCATCGCAGATATCAAGAAATGATTTCTACGGTAAGCAGAGCCGTGAATATGTGGCTGAATCATTTGACGGTTCTCTTCCGGCTTTTCTCGCTGCATTTACTTCGGGGAAAAAACTTAATAAAAAAGAAATTGATGAAATACAGAGAATGATTGATTCTTTTCGCAAGGAGGTATAATCATGAATCCTCATATTTTGACAACTATTTTCAATATGAGCATTGAAGCAAGCATTCTTGTCTGCATAATCTGCATTTTCAGGCTGATTTTCAGGAAGGCTCCCAAATGGATTACTTGTGCAATATGGGGATTAGCCGGATTGAAATTGATGATTCCATTTTCTTTTGAAAGCATAATCGGTCTTTTGCCGGCAAAAAATGCGGTTAGTCTTACCTCAGACGGAACAAAACTTGTGTTTTCCAACAATCAAGTTCAGCAAGTCGTTGATAATGCTGCTGCGACTGTAGTCAGTAATTTTGCCCCCACAGCGGTCGAAAACTCTTCATTCTCCGGGCAAATAATGCTCTCTTTATTGTGTTCGGTTTGGTCTGTCGGATTTGCCGCAATGATTATTTTTGCAACAATAAGTTATGTACGCATATATGTTAAAACAAAAGCTTCTTTTAACATAAACGGATATAATATCTGTGATAATATCAACACACCTTTTATCCTCGGCATAATTAAGCCGAAGATATTTATTCCGTCTGATTTTGATGATACTAAACTTGAACCGATAGTTGCCCACGAAATGGCACACATCAAGCGCAAAGATCATTGGTGGAAACCTCTCGGATATCTGATTCTGTCAGTCTACTGGTTTAATCCCGTAATCTGGGTTGCATATATCCTTCTTTGCCGTGATATTGAGCTCGCCTGTGACGAAAAAGTAATTCGCAATATGACAAAAGAAGAAAAAGCAGATTATTCTCAGATCCTTCTTGATTGCAGTAAGCAAACAAAAATGATTACCGTTTGCCCTGTTGCATTTGGTGAAACGGGTGTCAAGCAGAGAATAAAATCTGCTCTCAGTTATAAAAAACCTGCTCTTTGGATTATTATTGCTGCAATTATTGCGTCAATTGCTGTTGCAGTTTGCTTTACTTTCAACCGAAAAGATAAGTCTGCCGAGCAAGGTAACAATGTGTTGCTGTCAGGTGTGCAAGTAATGGCCACCGACAACGAGGGCAAGCTGCATTGCTTTATCGCCAACCGAAGCGGTGAAATTACGGAAGTGCCGGTAACAGAGCCATTCGGCTCCTATAATGGCTTGGATGCTGCTCCCGATTGCTTTACTTTTCAATCCGTTAACGCCGAAAAAGACAAGCTTACCGTAAATAAAATCGCTTTTGTTTCCCTGTCGGGCGAGATGATTGACCGGGAAATCACGGCGGATGAAAAAGCTCTGTTTACCGCTGTTGCAAACACCGTTGACAAGCGTTTTGACAAATTTTCCCTTTTTGAAACCCCCAACGGTGATGCGTTATATTTGATTGCGCTAAGGCGAGGTACGCAAACCGAAATTTGCCGCTTCAATCCTGTTGAAAAAACATTGGCATCTCTCTTTGCTTTAACGGGCTATAATGTGCAGGATGTGACTGT
>DCGX01000015.1:43790-44078 GCA_002315505.1 Ruminococcaceae bacterium UBA1767 | reverse complement strand
TGAGGAGCAAAGCGACGAAGAATCTTAAAATTATCTATTTCCACAACTTTCTGAGAAGAACCTAAAAAATAATGTTTTCACAAAAAAACAGGGTGGTCATCGACCACCCTGAAATTTATTTATATTGTGTAAGGATTATTCCTCTGCACCGTAGAGCTTAATGAGCTTCTGAAGGTGAGCATAACGATCCTTTGCACCCTGCTCTGCCTTAACGAAGAGGCTTTCTGCTCTCTCCGGGAATGCACGTGTAAGAGCTGAGTAACGAGCTTCGTTCATAAGGAATGCACG
>DCGX01000015.1:0-43615 GCA_002315505.1 Ruminococcaceae bacterium UBA1767 | reverse complement strand
ATCTCACAAGGAGCATAACCGATAACAAGTGATGGACCTGGGTATGCTTCAGCTTCCTGAAGAGCTTTAAGTGTCTGATTCTGGTCAGCACCCATAGCAATCTGTGCTACGTAGATGTAACCATAAGACATTGCGATTTCTGCAAGGCTCTTCTTAGCGATTGCCTTACCTGCAGCAGCAAACTGTGCAACCTGACCAATCTGTGAAGCCTTTGAAGCCTGTCCGCCTGTGTTTGAGTAAACCTCAGTATCGAATACCATGATGTTTACATCCTCGCCTGATGCAAGAACGTGGTCGAGACCGCCGAAGCCGATATCGTATGCCCATCCGTCACCGCCGAAGATCCAAACTGATTTCTTTGAAAGATATTCTTTCTGTGCAAGGATTGCATTTGCTGTGTCACAGCCGCACTTCTCGAGCTCTGCAACAAGAGCATCAGTAGCTGCACCGTTCTTAGCACCATCGTTAACTGTTGCAAGATATGCTTCAGCAGCAGCCTTAACCTCAGGCTTTGCATCTTCCTTAGCTGCAAGACCTTCAATCATTTCGATAAGGTTAGCTCTGATAGCCTTCTGACCGAGATACATACCATAACCATGCTCAGCGTTATCCTCGAAGAGTGAGTTTGCCCATGCAGGACCGTGGCCGTTCTTGTCAGTTGTGTACGGTGATGTACCTGCAGGACCACCCCAGATTGAAGAACAACCTGTTGCGTTAGAGATGTACATTCTGTCACCGAAGAGCTGAGTGATAAGACGAGCGTATGATGTTTCTGCACAACCTGCGCAAGAGCCTGAGAACTCAAGGAGCGGCTTCTTGTACTGGCTTGAGATAACATTGATTTTCTCTGTGAGGTCTTTCTTCTCAGATACATTAGCTACGCAGTAATCAAATGCTTCCTGCTGTGCATCCTGGCTCTCACGAGATACCATTGTAAGTGAATTTGTAGGACAAACGCCAACGCAAACGCCGCAACCCATACAATCCATAGGTGAAACAGCAAGAGTGTAAGTGTAGTTTGTCTTAACGATTGGCTTCTCAGCAAACTTTGTAACTGCAGGAGCAGCAGCCTTCTCAGCATCATCAAGAGCGAAAGGTCTGATTGTTGCGTGAGGACATACATAAGCACACTTGTTACATTTTGCACAAGTAGCTGCGTTCCACTCAGGAACCATAACAGCAACGCCACGCTTCTCATAAGCTGATGCGCCCTGCTCGAATGTACCGTCAACGTGCTCTGCAAAGTCGCCAACTGAAAGCTCGTAACCATCCATATGGCCAACAGGCTTCATGATGCTCTCAACCTGCTTAACGAGCTTTGCAGGCCCCTCTGTCTTAACCTCAACAGGAGTGTCAACTGCGTTTGCCCAGTCTGCAGGAACGTCAATCTTAACGTATGCTGTAGCACCTGCATCGATAGCAGCCTCGTTCATCTGAACGATTTCGATACCCTTCTTCATGAACTTCTGTGCCTTTTCCTTCATGTAGCCGATTGCTTCCTCAGCAGGAAGAACCTTAGCAAGTGAGAAGAAAGCAGACTGAAGAACTGTATTTGTACGCTTACCAAGACCAATCTTAGCAGCGAGGTCAATAGCATTAACTGTGTAAAGCTGAACGTTGTTCTTAGCAATATACTGCTTTGTTTCAGCGTTCATCTTCTCACCAAGCTCCTCAGCGTCCCACTGACAGTTGATGAGGAATACACCGCCCGGCTTAACGTCGTTAACCATCTTGTAGCCTTTTTCAATGTATGACGGGTTGTGACAAGCAACGAAGTCAGCCTTGTTTACATAGTATGGGCTCTTGATTGGCTTATCGCCGAAACGAAGGTGAGAAATTGTGATACCACCGGTCTTCTTTGAGTCATACTGGAAGTATGCCTGAGCAAACTTGTCTGTATGGTCACCGATGATTTTGATAGAGTCTTTGTTAGCACCAACAGTACCGTCACCGCCGAGACCCCAGAACTTGCACTCGATTGTGCCTTCAGCTGCTGTGTTAGGAGCCGGCTTCTCTTCGAGTGAAAGGTATGTAACGTCATCGTTGATGCCGAGTGTGAAGTGTGCCTTAGGAGCGTCCTTAGCAAGCTCATCGTATACTGCGAAGATGCTTGACGGAGGAGTATCCTTAGAACCGAGGCCGTAACGACCGCCGATTACCTTAATATCATTCTTGCCTGTAGCATTAAGAGCTGCAACAACATCAAGGAAGAGAGGCTCACCGATTGAACCGGGCTCCTTTGTTCTGTCGAGAACAGCGAGCTTCTTGCAGGTAGCAGGAATAGCAGCAACAAACTTGTCAACTGCGAAAGGTCTGTAAAGACGAACCTTGAGAAGACCAACCTTCTCACCCTTAGCGGTAAGATAGTCGATAACTTCCTCAGCAACGTCACAGATTGAACCCATAGCAACGATTACGTTCTCAGCATCTGCTGCACCGTAGTAGTTGAAGAGCTGGTAGTCTGTGCCGAGCTTTGCGTTAACCTTATCCATGTACTTCTCAACGATAGCAGGAACAGCCTCATAGTACTTGTTACAAGCCTCACGATGCTGGAAGAAGATATCGTCGTTTTCGTGTGAACCACGCATTACAGGATGATTCGGGTTAAGTGCTCTCTTTCTGAATGCAGCAACTGCATCCATATCGCACATTTCTTTAAGATCCTCGTAATCCCATGTTTCAATCTTCTGAATTTCATGTGATGTACGGAAACCGTCGAAGAAGTTGATGAACGGAACTCTGCCTTCGATAGCTGCAAGATGAGCAACTGCGCCGAGGTCCATAACTTCCTGCGGATTTGTTTCAGCAAGCATAGCAAAGCCTGTCTGACGGCAAGCATAAACGTCTGAATGATCACCGAAGATATTAAGAGCGTGTGATGCTACGCAACGAGCAGAAACGTGGAATACACAGGGGAGAAGCTCACCTGCGATTTTGTACATGTTAGGGATCATAAGAAGAAGTCCCTGTGATGCGGTGTATGTTGTTGTCATAGCACCTGCAGCGAGTGAACCGTGAACAGTACCCGAAGCACCTGCTTCAGACTGCATTTCTGCAACCTTAACTGTTGTGCCGAAGATGTTCTTACGGCCCTGTGCTGACCACTGGTCAACATAGTCTGCCATCGGGCTGGACGGAGTGATAGGATAGATACCTGCAACTTCTGTGAACGCATATGATACGTGAGCAGCAGCAGTATTACCATCCATGGTTAACTTTTTTCTTGCCATGTTGTTTCCTCCTCAAAGATAGAATAGATAAATATATAGCAATCTTAATTTACCACCATACATAATAACACTTTTATTTGAAGATGTAAACATTATATTTATAAAAAAATCGACCTTTTTATTATTTTATTTTGTTATTTCGGTACAATTTTATGTTGCTTTTATTATTGTATAGGTTTATAATGGAAACAATTCTTTTAGGAGGTATATTATGAAGGATATAAATATTGGCGCATTTCCTACGATGATTACTCCGTATCACGATGATAACACCGTCGATTACGAGGCAGTAAAGGCTATTACAAACTGGTACATTGAGCAGGGCTGCAAGGGTATTTTTGCTGTTTGTCAGTCAAGCGAAATGATTTATCTTTCTCTCGAAGAAAAAATAAACATTGCAAAGACGGTTGTTGAAACCGTTAAGGCAAGCGGAAAAGATGTTTCCGTTGTTGCTTCAGGTCATACTTCAGATGATGTTAATGCTCAGATTGAAGAGCTTACAGCTATGGCAAACACAGGTGTTGACGCTATCGTATGGGTAAGCAACAGACTTGATATTCATAATGATGGTGACGATGTGTGGATTAAGAATGCAGAGTATCTTCTCTCAAAGCTCCCTGAGGATATTGCTATCGGTATTTATGAGTGTCCGCATCCTTATAAGAGACTTCTTACACACAAGATTCTTGACTGGTGCATTTCAACAGGCAGATTTACATTTATAAAGGATACCTGCTGTGACCCTGATATGCTCCTTGACAGACTTAATCAGATTAAGGGTACAAGCGTTAAGCTCTACAATGCTAACTCGCAGACTCTTCTCTATACAATGGAAAACGGCGGTGCAGGTTTCTCGGGAATTATGGGCAACTTCCATCCTGACCTCTACAACTGGCTTGTTGAAAACTTTGACAAGGAGCCTGAAAAAGCAAAGAAGATTCAGAACTTCCTTTGCCTTACTGCATTCCTTGAGGTTCTCGCTTATCCGCAGATTGCAAAGTATCATATGAACAAATGCGGTGTTAAGATGAGCCTCTGGTCACGTTCATGCGACCATAAGAAGTTCACAAAATATCAGCAGATGATTATTGACGGACTTATGGAAATGGAAGAGGACGTTAGAAAAATAATCAGCGAGTAATTTTGTAACTTTTTGTAACTTTTTCAAAAAAGTATGATTTCTTAAATAATGCACAACAATTTGCTGAATAATCGGCGAGCGTATTGTGCAATATTAATAAGAAATCGGGCAAAATTTACTTTTAAAAGCAAATAAAATATTACAAAAACAAACTAAAGGTTACAAAAGCGTTTGACTTTTGTAACCTTTTATGGTATACTCCGTCACGTTGTGTTAAAGATAACAAGGACAGGAGGTACTACCGATGAAGAAAATCAATGCTAAAAGAGTAATTTCTTTACTTATTAGTGTATCAGTAATCATAACAATTTTTTGTCTTAACTCGGTAACATCAAATGCCGCTTCTTACAATTGTACAAATGAGAGAATGCAGTATTATATCAATCAGTATGAGGGCGCATATTGGAATTCATCTTATCACGGAGCTTACAAGTGCAAGGGCTTTGCAGATATGATGTTCAATGAAATCTACGGAACCGGTCCTATCGGCGGATACAATGACGGTTATCATTATTATCTGCCTGACCATTACGGTGCAACTGAGGTTGCAAGAACAAGCAAGGCTTCATACAGTGATATTTATGATATGATGCACCTCGCAAAGTCAGGTAACTATATTCAGTGGTCAAGAGGCTACAGCCAGCATTCTGCACTTTTTGTTTCCTGTGACGAGGAAGGCTTCTATGTTTTTGATTGCAATTACATTTCTCCGAATATCTGCGGTGTTCACTACATCACATATTCTAAAATTGCAAGCACAAACTACGGTATTTCAATTTACGCTTCAGTGACGGACCCGTTGCCTGTAACATGGAAATCAGAAAAGACAACGGCAAAATCCGAAACAACAACGAAGAAGATTGAAAAAGAAACAGCATCAAGACAGACTGAAGCAACTACTGTCGAAACAACTGTTGCTGAAACTACTACAGTAGCTGAGATTATTGAGCCTGTTGTAATTGACGAAAAGCTCGAGGACGCATTGAAGCTCTGCTTCTTTGAAACATATTCACTTGACCTCGGTAACGGAGTTGAGAAATATACTTCTTCAGATGAAAATATTGTAACTGTTTCAGAGGACGGAGTTGTATCCGCTGTGTCGGCAGGCAGTGCAGTTATCACAGCTTTACTCAAGGACGGAACATCACTTGATTTTGATGTAAATGTTTCGCTCCTTTCTTACAAAACTATTATTGATGTGCTTTTCAGTGACTTTGGACTTCACGAGTCAATTGCCAATGCAATTTAAGAAAAAATCGGTTCAAATATGAACAAATTGTAAACAAAATAGATTTTTAGACAGTTTATACCTGTTTTTGGGTATAAACTGTCTTTTTTTGCGCTATGGGTGAGAAGTAAAATTCTCAAGCGATCAGAAAGGATGAAAAACATGGCGCTAAAAGACAAAGAAAAACTTTTCTGTAAATATTATTCGGAACTGCGTAACGCCCGTTCTGCCGCCGCAAAAGCAGGATATGGCATACTCACTCAGCGCAATGCCGTTAAATTGATGAGCAGAAAAGAAATTCAAAAAGAAATTGAAAAGCTTGACAGGACAAAATCTGTTGTTGAGCAGGAGGTTATCGCAGGATACAGACAGCTTGCATTCGGCTCGGTTGCCGATGCGCTGAAGCTCGTCTGCTCAGAAAGTGAGCCGAGAGGACTTGATGTTGAAACACTTGATTTGTTCAATATCAGTGAAATCAAAAGACCTAAGGGCGGTGGAATTGAAATAAAATTCTTCGACAGGCTTAAGGCACTTGAACACCTCGAAGCATTGAGCAAGTCCGACAGCGGTGACGATTCGGCTCTGCCGTTTTATAAGGCACTTGAAAAAAGTGCTCAGGCTCTGAAGGATGATGATAATGAGTAATCAGCTCGACTCATTTTCAACCTTCTCGAAAAAACAGCTTGATGTCCTGACGTGGTGGTGTCAGAATTCGGATAAGCGAAAATATGATGCAATTATCTGTGACGGTGCCGTGCGTTCCGGAAAAACCGTATGTACATCTCTTTCATTTGTTACATGGGCCTTTTATGACTTTAACGATACTTCATTTGCGATTTGCGGAAAGACAATAGCATCACTGAAGCGTAATGTAATTACGCCTCTGAATCCTATATTAGCCTCCCTTGGTTTCGCAATAAAAATGAAGGCATCGCAGAATATTATAGAAATTTCGTACAAGGACAGGACAAATCGCTTTTACCTTTTCGGCGGCAAGGACGAAGGCTCTGCCGCATTGATACAGGGTATGACACTCGGTGGTGTGCTTTTGGATGAGGTTGCGCTTATGCCACGCTCATTCGTTGAGCAGGCGATAGCAAGATGCTCACTTGAACGCTCACGATTGTGGTTTAACTGCAATCCCGAACACCCGATGCACTGGTTTTATCGTGAATGGATAAAAAAGACAGACGAGAAAAATTGTCTTTATCTTCATTTCACGATGCACGATAATCCGTCATTGACAAAGTCGATTATAAAAAGATATGAAAGCCTGTATTCAGGTGCATTCTATGAAAGATTTGTCGAGGGCAAATGGGTTGCCGCACAGGGTGTTGTCTATCCGATGTTCAATGAAAATGTTCACGTAAAGCAAATTCCCGAAATCAGTATGTTTTCACGTTTTTATATTTCCTGCGACTACGGAACGGTTAATCCCAGCTCCTTTGGTTTATGGGGAGAATGTGGTGGAAAGTGGTACAGAATTCGTGAATATTACTACAATTCCCGTAAAGAGGGAGAACAAAGAACGGACATGGAGCATTATGATGAACTTGAAAAACTGGCAGACGGACTGAATGTTGAAGCGGTTATCGTTGACCCGTCAGCGGCGAGCTTCATACAATGTATCCGCCGAAAAGGACAATTCACGGTAATACCCGCCAAGAATGACGTGCTTGATGGGATAAGACAGGTGTCCGATGCGCTTAAGCAGGAGAAAATATATTTTTCGGCCTCGTGCAAGGATACGCTGCGTGAATTTTCACTTTACAAGTGGGACGAAAAAGCCGTGCGGGATGCACCACGCAAAGAGGATGACCATGCCATGGACGATTTAAGATATTTCGTTACTACGGCGTTAAACGCACCCGGCGGTGACTTTTTCGTCATGAGTGTTACACGTTAGAAAGGAGCATTACAGTGGGAATATTTAAAAAATTATCCGCTGCAAAAACTGCGGTTGCAACTCCGCAGACATATAAAAGCAATCCTTTCAATCTTTTAGACAACTATATGCCGCTGAGCAATACGCAGACAAGACTTTACAAGGAGCTTCGTGAGGCTGTGCCGATACTCGATGCTGCAATTTATAAGATTATCCGTCTGACGGGTGACTTTAAAATTGCTTGCAGTAACGAGTTCAACACGAAACGAATCAACGATTTTCTTAAAAATGTTAATGTCGGCGGAAATCAGCAGGGCATCAGTGCTTTTATCTCAACTTACCTTGACCAGCTTCTGACTTACGGAACTGCGGTCGGTGAAATTGTAACGGATTCCTACGGAAACTTTGCCGCACTTTACAATGCAGATGTTGATGAAATCGAGCTTAAACGAGGCGACGACGGAATTTCAACTCAAATTTGTGTGCGTGATTTTGCAAAGGCAAGACCGATTGCATATCCTCAGCTGACAATGCTTTCCGTACTCAATCCCGAGGCGGGTCAGCTCGGCGGAAATTCGCTGATGAAAAGTCTGCCGTTTGTCAGCAAGGTGCTTCTGAAGATTTACAACACCATCGGCATCAACTGGGAGCGTGTCGGAAACGTCCGTTTTGCAGTTACCTACAAGCCACAGAATGATGTTGTTGACAGAGCATATGCGAAGGACAGAGCACAGCAGGTTGCCCGTGAATGGAGCGAGGCAATGCAGTCGGGAAGTGAAGTGCGTGACTTTGTCGCAATCGGTGATGTCAGCATCAAGGCTATCGGTGCGGATAATCAGATTCTCGACAGTGAGGTTCCCGTAAAGCAGATGCTTGAGCAGATTGTTGCAAAAACGGGACTTCCTCCGTTTATGCTCGGTTTAAGCTGGTCTTCGACAGAAAGAATGTCTTCACAGCAGGCTGATGTACTTACAAGCGAGCTTGAAGCATACAGAAGAATTCTCAATCCCGTTATCACGAAGATTTGCAGATATTATATGCTTTGCAACGGAATTCACGATGACTTTAAGATTGAATGGGATGATATTACTCTCCAGGATGAGGTTGAGCTTGCAAAGGCAAGACTTTATCGTGCACAGAGCGAAAAGATTGAAAAGGAGATAAATGCTTAATGAATAAAGAATTCAAAACTGACATTTCTCCCTGCAAAATTACTGACGAGGAACTCAGTCAGATTAATAAATTCACAGTAAGAGAGCTTACAAAAGACGAGGTTTATACATTTAATGTTGTCCTTTGTGACAATGAGGTTGATAGAGATTGTGAGCAGTTTGATATTTCCGCACTTGAGAAGCTTGCAGAGCTTTTTGTCGGGGTTACGGGCATTTTTGACCACAACCCGAAGGCTGAAAATCAGAATGCAAGAATTTTTTCCGCTTCATGTGAAAAGGTCGCAGGCAAATTTAATTCGTTAGGCGAGGATTACGTTTGCGTTAAGGCAAAGGCATATATGCCGAGAACCGAAAAGAACAAGGATATCATTGCGGAAATTGATGCAGGAATCAAAAAGGAAGTCAGCGTCAGCTGTGCTGTCAGCGGATTTACCTGCTCGGTTTGCGGTGGTGATATGCGATACTCTTCGTGCAGTCATATTAAGGGCGATGAATACGACGGACACAAATGCTATTGTGTTTTGTCCGACGTTCAGGATGCTTATGAATGGTCTTTTGTTGCAGTTCCCGCACAGATGAATGCAGGAGTTACTAAAAGCTACGCAAAGGAGTTTGAAAATATGGAAAACTGTATCAAGGCTATTAAAAACGGCAATGCCGTAAAGCTCACAGAAGTACAGTCAAAGCAGCTTGCAGAGTATATCGACAAGCTCGAAAAACAGGCTGACGACGGCAAAATTTATCGTCAGCAGTTAACACAGGAGGCTGTGAAGTTTGCACTTATCGCAGTGCCGACTTTAAAAAGCGACAGTGTAGAAAAAATGTGCTCTTCGGTTGACACTAAGGAGCTTATTAAGATTAAAGATGCTTTTAAGGTTAAGGCAGGAGAAATTGTTCCGCTTTCACCACAGCTTAAAGCAAAGAAATATGACAACGAAGTCGACAACAGCGACTTTAAATTTTAAGGAGGAAAAACAATGAGTTTTGACAATATAAGACTTGAAAAAGGTATGTACGGTACAGGCCGTTCATTTACAGAAACTCTGGAGGGCATTGACCCTTCGGAAAATTATAAAGGCACTCAGTATGAAGGCCTTGACGCATATCAGCGTCAGCTTAAGAGATTCGGAATCCGTCCTTCAGGCTCGGACAGCTCTGTTGTAGGCAAGTTCTTCAAGACAAGTGACGCAGCAGTTCTTTTCCCTGAGTACGTTTCAAGAGCAGTTCGTTACGGTATGGACGAAGCCAGCTTCCTTCCGGATATTATTGCAACAACTACCAACATTGATTCAATGGATTATCGTGCAATGAATCTTGTTATGACAAATGCAAACGCAACAATGAATGTTGTGAATGAAGGTGCACAGCTTTCAACAGCTGACTTCACAGTAAGCGACAGAACAATCAAGCTCAAGAAGAGAGGTCGTCTGATTTCAACTTCTTATGATGTTCTTCGTTTCCAGCGACTTGACGTTGTTTCAATCGCACTCAAGCGAATCGGTTCTTATCTTGCACAGAGCCTTATGGCTGATGCTATTGATGTTATCATCAACGGTGACACAACAGGCACAGGTGCAAATGCCGCTTCCGCACACTCACTTACAACAAATGCATATTCCTATGCAGAGCTTGTTGATTTCTGGAACGAGTTTTCTCCGTACGAGATGAACACAATTCTTGCTTCACCGACAGTTACTGCCGCTTTGCTTAAGCTCAGCGAATTCAGAGACCCGAAGGCAGGTCTTGATTTCCATGGTACAGGCAATATTATCACTCCGTTTGGTGCAAAGCTCATCAAGACTTCTCACATCACAAATGCAAATATGATGATTGGTCTTGACAAGAACTGTGCACTTGAAATGGTCAAGGTCGGCGATATCGAAACTGACTACGGTAAGCTCGTTGACCATCAGCTTGAGCAGATTGCTATTACTGCAATCACAGGCTTTGCAAAGATTATTCCGGATGCATCCAAGACTCTTTCCACACCGAATATCAGCCTTAACACTGAAAACACTGAAACAACGGACGTAAACGACGATGAATAAGTGGGAGGTTAACGACTACCTCAGTGAACTTGTTTCGCTCACGTCAGACGAAACGGAGCTTGCAATGAGAATCAGTGAGACAAGTCTTCGTGAAATCAAAGCAAAGCTCCGTGCAGATGTAAATTCGGAGGATATTCGTATTACATCAGCCGCTGCGGCATTGGCTTTTTATAAGCTGATGCTGCGTCGGTGTGCCGACGAAGCAACGTCAGACGGAGAAATTACTTCCTTTCGTGCAGGTGACGTTGATATAACCCAGTCAAAGTCGGATTCTTCAAAGCAGTTAGCTTATGCAAGGAGTCTTCTTGAAGAAAAAATGCGTGAATTGACACCGCTTTGCAGTGACAACAATTTTGCATTTGCAAATGTCAGAGTGAAGGTGAAAATATGACACTTACTTCAATGTTTGAAAAATTCGGTAAGAATGTTACCCTTAAGGGTCCGAATAACTGGAGCTCTGCGACCTATGGCGGATTTATTCAGCCGTTGAGATACAAAAATAAAATGTACCTCAACGGTGTGAATACCGTAATCGGTTTCAACAGCGAGGGACATTATCTTTATATAGGTCCGCCCGACCACGATGTTACAATATTGACGAAAAATCACCATATCGAGTCAAGCGGCAAGAAATTTACCGTTGACCGTGGTGAAAAGGTGTATGTTAAAAATGAGGTCGTTTATATCTGGGCGATTATCCGTGAAATTGTGGAGGTGGATTGATGGACAGCATTGTTTCTTTACCGATACGAATTGTGGAATGGCTTGAAGACCAGAACGATATGCAGGACCTGAGCTTTTTTGTGGAATATCCGCCGATTAATAAGGCTGTTCCGCTTAAAAAGAC
Organism: Ruminococcaceae bacterium UBA1767; assembly: GCA_002315505.1. Lineage (GTDB taxonomy): Bacteria > Bacillota > Clostridia > Oscillospirales > Acutalibacteraceae > CAG-488. The sequence continues at coordinate 32,064 of DCGX01000015.1, read as the reverse complement.
GATTGTTGCTGTCGGAATTGAAAGCATTGACATTCAGGACAAATTTGTTGCGAATGATGACGATGTTCTTGAAAGACAGGAATACTGCCGACTTGCAACAATAAAGGCAAATCTTCATATCTGTGTTCCGTTTGATTTAGGCGGAAGTCAGTGCCACGATGTTTTTACCCGGATTGCGGATGCACTTACCTTCAGAACTAATCTGAATATTGCAAAATCGGGATGCGACAAAATCGTTTCCGACAGGGATACAGATGCACTTGTTATGACGGGATGGCTGATTATGGAAGCCGATTTCTGCCCGGCAATCAGTACGGACGAAAATTATGCTTCGTTTCTTGATAAGGATCTGCTCTGCGGAAGTCATATACGCAACAATGATATTCATGTCACTCTTGAGGATAAGGCAAAATTTAACGAGCCGTATGTCAGCGGATTTTATCTTGGCAATGGTTCGTCTTCAAGAAGTATTCAGATTGAATTTCAGCCGACACTTGTTATGGTTATTGCGTCCGGTATGCCTGCGGTCAGCGTGAATTTCGCCAATTCTGCGGCTAAAAGCTATTTCGGCTTTGCTACGCAGGATTACGGCTCGCAGGGAATCGAACTGACATCGACGGGTTTTAAACTCGTCAGCCGAACCTCAGGCGGAGTTACAAGCTCATTGAATGAGGCAGGTACATCATATATATATCTTGCTTTTAAATAAGCAGTAAAACAAAAAGAGGACTGTCACTGAATTAGTTCGGTGACAGTCCTTAATCATTTTAATTTGTAACCGGCAGGCTGTTAATCATATCAAGCATTCCGTGGTAATAGTCCATTGTGGCTTTCTCCGAAATACCGATTCCGATTGCGTTTCCGTGGTCGCCTGTGCTCAGCGGCATAACATTCCATATTCCTGTTGTAATGTTATTTGCATCATAATCCTTTGCAGGGTCGTCAAATGGATGCAATGCAGATACTACATTTACAAGTCCGTCATTCGGCAACCAGCTGCTATCGATTTCAAACGAGGAGTAATCGTTGAAAGAATACTGTCCCATCATTGTTGCAAACGGCTGAAGAATTGCGAGTGTGCTCGGAAGAGGAACTTCATTTTCTTCATCAAACAGACTTTTATATGTAGTTTGAAAAGCATATGAGAAGTAATAAACATTGTCATCAAGCTCAATTCGGTCATTGAGCTCCTTTGCACCTTCAGGTGACAGGTCATATTCAACGCAGTCATAGGTCTGTTCCATAATGGTGTCAATGGCATCCCATACGGTTTTTGAAGAGCTTTTCTGACCCGGAACATAGGTAAGTCCGAACTGCTCAAGGTGGAAATCAACATATCCGTTGGCAATGGAACGTCCCATTATTCCTGCATATCCGAAGAGAAGATACTCAAGTGTTTTTACCATTCCGAGCTTCTCTGCGATATAGTCAAGTGTTGTGCCGTTGTTCGGTGAGCAGATTGTAACTACTGTATTTACCCAATCACCCTTACCGCCTGTGAAAAGCGGTGAAATATCATCGGGTGATGATGTTGCGATTTCGGTTACATCACCTTCGGAGAGAAGTCCTGCAAGAAGTCTTACGGTGTTTCCGCCGAAGCTGTGACCGAGAAGATTGATTTTGTTGACAAGTCCGTTTTTATCTGTTTTACCCCAATCCTCAATCAACGGCTCTTCATAGGTTCTGCCATAACGAAGATGGTTGTGCATCTTTGAATGAGCTTCGCCGTAGTCAACGGTTGTACCCATAAGCTGAGCATACAGCTCGCAGGCTCTGTCCCAGTTGCTTGAGAACGGACCGACGGACGCGTCAAGGCATTCATAGCCTTCTTTTGTAAGATTCTTCATCAGGTTGCACGATGTTGCACCCCAATAAGAAAGGTCCTCGTCAATACCTTCATCCTCTCCCCATCCGAGAAAGCCATGAACGAAAACAAACGGATAAGTTTTAACATCATTTTTATTTTCAGGAGGAACGAAGCCGGGTACAAAATTGACGAACATCATAACAAATGAAACCCAAAAAGCCACAAGCGATTTCAGCATAAAAACGCCTCCTAAATATTTTGTTCGACTTGATATTAACATAGTGTCAAAAAAATGTCAATATTATATTTTCCAGATATTTATTCCTGTTTCCTCCTGGTAAATTCTGTCCATTTCTCCGTCAATTATGTTAACGAAAATCTCAGATGTTACTCCGATAATTGCCTCATTAAGATGACCTCCGAAAATGTTGCCGTTTTCGTCAGCAAGACTTGCGTGAAGATGAATGTACGGCTCGCCGTCCTTCGTCGACAGATTTCCGAGAAGAGAAACTATTTCCATTATTTTTTCAAATGAATTTGCGTGGTACTGCTTTGTGTCAACATTAAATGTGCCGACAGTAACCTTTTTAGTTGCACCGATACCGTTTACCTGTGCAAATTTAATATTTTCTTTTTCGCAAAGCTCACGAAGAGAAGCGATGATTTCTTCCCCGACAGAAAGCCTTAATGCGATTGTATTTCCGATTTTTACATATTTCATTATGCTCACCTCAATAAAATAATTGACAAAATGCCAATAAAATAATAATATATATTTAATATTTTTTCAAGGAGGATAAAAAAATGGATGCAAAAATTAAACTTCAGATAGTTAAATCCGTTACAGCTTTGATTTGCGTAGGTTGCCTTTGCGTTTCGGCGGTTTCTGCTTCGGGCAAAATTGCAGACTCAATCAAGGCAGGTGCACAGGGCGGCGGTGACACCGCACAGGCAGAATTTTATGACGATAACACAGATGCAGATGTTGTTGCCGACGACGGCGCAGCTCCTGTTGACGAGGCAGTGACAGATGCCGCAGGTGAAACTCCTGTCGCAGACGATGCGGGTACTGTTGCTGATACAGACACAGGCGCTGACACAGAAAATACAACTTCAGCAGCTGCAGGCAACAGCAAGAAAGCTGCAACAACGGCTGCCGCAGTTAAGAACGGCGCACCGCAGACTAAGGCTGAAATTGTTGAGTATTGCAACAAGGCTCTCAACAATGCCAAGGAGTCAAAAGCAGGTTACACAAAGACCTATGTCAGAAAGTGCGAGGGCGATTTACCTTCAATCGTAACTAATCTTATCAAGCAGAACAAGACATCAACAATGGCTAAGGGCGGCGACAACAAGGACGATTTCCCTGCAGGCGGTTATACATGGTCAAGTAAGCTGCGTGAGAGCGACGTTACATCGGCAACCTGCAAGCAGAACGGTCAGTATTATGAAATTACACTTAAACTCGGCAAGGAAGTAAATCCGGGTAAGGGCGAAGCAAGCAGCTACGGTCGTGTTATGACAGTTATTACACCTGAAGATGCAAAGGCTATGCTTTCTGCAATCAAGACAGTTACTCTTTCATACCATGATGGTTATGTTTATGCAAAGATTGATTCAAAGACAGGTAAGCTCGTTAAGGCTGAGTTCTCTGCTTCTGCAGATTTGAGTGCGGATATTTCCGTTCTCGGCAATGTAACAGCAGATAATGTTATCAGCACAGAAACATTTACAAACTTTGTATGGTAAGGAGAAAATATGTTTTTATTTAAAATCAGAAAAATATTAGCGTTTATCACTTCAATAGTGGTATTTATCTGCGGGGGAGTACCCGTTGTTCCGGAAAATGTTAAAACACAAGACGATTACGTTGGACTCAAGGATGTTTATGCAGACTATTTCGATATAGGTGCATGTACCAATTCATGTTATCTTGATGACCCTGAGCTTGTTGAATTCTATCTCAAGAATTTTTCATCGGTTACACCTGAATGGGAGCTTAAGATGGAAGCACTTCATCCGACAAAGGACGGATGGAATGAGAATATTCTGAAACAAATGGACAGACTCGCTGATTTCTGCCGTGAGAATAATATGAAAATCCGAGGTCATTGTCTTGTATGGGCACAGCAGTACAACTGGATGCTTTATGATGACAACGGCAACTTCGTTGATAAGGAAGTTTTCTATCAGCGTCAGTACGAGTATTTTGAGAAGGTTATGACTCGTTACGGCGATGTTATCAAGGTTTGGGACGTTGTTAATGAACCGTTCGGTTATGACCTTAAGGACGGCGAATTCAAGCAGAGCGATGTTGTTGCACTTTGTGGCTCGGAGTATATCGTCAGAGCATTCCAGAGTGCAAAGGAAATTTCCGACAAGTATAATCTCGGTGCAACACTTGTTCTTAATGAGTGCGGTCTGGCAAAGAATTATGTAAAACAGGGCTATGTTCTTAAATACCTTAAAAAGTGGATGGATATGGGTGTTCCAATTGATGCAATCGGTATCCAGGGACACAGCAATGCTGTTTCAGAGAACGAAACACCTGAACGTCTTGACGCATTTCTTTATGCACTTGAAGCAATCGGCGTAAAGAATATTCAGCTTACCGAAATTGATATGTCACTCTATTTTGACAGAGTTGACCCTTCAATGATGGAAATTGAGGACTGGATGCGTGATTATCAGACACTTAAGTATAAGCATTTGTTTGAGGTTCTTCGTAAGCACAAGGACTCTATCACTTCAGTTTCATTCTGGGGTCCGGATGACGGTCATTCAAATCTTAACAATGATAATGGTAGTCCGGAGCCGTTGCTTTTTGACAAAAATCATATGCCGAAAGCAGCATACTATGCAATCTGCGATTTTTAATGAAAAGAGAGATATTATATGCCGAGTCCGAAAGTATCAATAATAATACCTGTTTACAGAGTTGAGGACTATATTGTTCGCTGTCTTTCATCTTTGGTTAATCAGAAATATGATAATATTGAAATTGTACTTGTTGATGATTGCGGTGGAGATAATAGCATTGAAAAGGCTGAAGAATATCTTAAATCTCAGAATACTGAATACAAATTATCAGTAAATGACGGCAACAAAGGTCCGTCTTATTCAAGAAATCAAGGCTTGAAAATTGCAACGGGAAAGTATGTTTTCTTTCTCGATTCGGATGACAGTATGGATAAGTACTGCATTTCTCAGCTCGTGGAGGTTTCGGAGAATGCGGTGTATAATGTTGAGCTGGCTTTCTGCGATTTTATAAGATTTAAGAATGTTGACGAAATACAAAGCTGTGATGACGATATTCAGGTTGAGAAAAAGTCCTACAATTACAGAGCCGATTTTATCAGAACACACGGATTTATGTGCGGAACTCTTTTTAAAAGAGATATCATAGCACAAAACAATCTTCAGATGCCGACAGATATTAATTATATGGAGGACAACATCTGGTACTATAATTATCTGAAATATGTTGATATAAAAAGGGTGGCCTTTGTAAAAAGCGCGAAATACCACTATTTTGAAAATCAGGGCTCTCTGTCAAGACCGAAAAGCAAAAGATTGTTGGTTGAAAAAACGCTTGCGTGTTTAAAATATTTTGATAATTATTTTTACGCAACGGAGCTTGAGGGAAAAGAACTGACGGATGCCATTCTTGCAAAGCGATATTTCAGAAATTGTTTCTTCGGAGAGCTTTATACGATAGATAAAAATCTCAAAGAAATCAAGGCAACGGATGAAAATAAAAAAGTGTTGAAAAAGAGAATTTTTTCATCAGATTTAGGCTTTGCTCAAAAGGCTTTGGAACTGATAATGATGTCAGAACCGATTGAAAGAATTATATATAAAACAAAATTTTCACTGTAAAAAATGAGGCTGTATCATCAATGCGATACAGCCTCTTAAAATTTATTTTATTCTCTGTGCCACTTAACACCCTGTGCGGTGTCTTCAAGTACAATTCCCTGTGCCTTAAGCTCGTCACGGATTCGGTCAGCCTCTGCCCAGTTTCTGTCTTTTCTTGCCTGTGTTCTTGCTTCAATGAGTTTTTCGATTTCATCGTCAAGATTTTCTGTCTTACGGTTGTAAACAAGTCCGAGAACACCGCAAAGCTCGTCAAAAATTTTGATTGCTTCTTCACAAGCACCCTTGTTTGCGTTTGCGGAGATAACATTTGTATTGATGTCACGTACAAGCTCAAATACGGCAGCGATTGCATCCGCTGTGTTGAGGTCGTCGTTCATTGCGTCAATGAACTGCTGACGGCGTTTGTCGAAGGTTGCAAGAAGCTCTGCACTTGCTTCACCGTCTTCTGCGTTGTAAAGTGCAAAGTCAAGACTGTCACGGCAGGTGTAAAGTCTTGTAAGCGAAGCCTTGCACTGCTCAATGATGTCTGTGCTGTAGTTGATAGGACTTCTGTACTGTGAAGAAATCATAAGGAAACGAATCGGCTCGTAGCCGTATTTTTCAGCAACGTCACGAACTGTGAAGAAGTTGCCGAGTGACTTTGACATTTTGACATTGTCAACATTGATATATCCGTTGTGCATCCAGTAGTTTGCAAACGGAACACCGTTGCAGCACTCGCTCTGTGCGATTTCGTTTTCGTGATGTGGGAAAATCAAATCCTGACCGCCGCAGTGAATGTCAATTGTTTCGCCGAGATAACGTCTTACCATTGCGGAGCACTCAATGTGCCAGCCCGGTCTGCCGTGTCCCCAGGGTGACTCCCAGTATGGCTCGCCCGGTTTTGCACTCTTCCAGAGAGCGAAGTCCATCGGCTCTTTTTTGATTTCACCGACCATAATTCTTGCACCTGCTTCGAGGTCTTCAAGTGGCTGATGTGAGAGCTTGCCGTATTCGTTGAATTTCTTCGGGCTGAAGTAAACATCACCGTCAACTGCGTAAGCATAGCCTTTTTCGATAAGAGCTGAAACGATGTTGATAATTTCGTCAATGTTTTCTGTTGCCTTCGGGTGAACTGTTGCCTCACGGATGTTCATGCCCTTAACGTCTTTCCAGAATTCCTCGATATACTTCTCGCTTACTTCCTTGTAGGTCAGACCTTCTTCATTTGCACGCTTGATGATTTTGTCATCAATGTCAGTGAAGTTCTGTACAAAACGAACATCGTAGCCCGTGTACTCAAGGAAACGGCGAAGTACGTCGAATACGCAAAGCGGTCTTGCGTTACCGATGTGAATAAAGTTGTATACTGTAGGACCGCAGGCATAAATTTTTATCTTTTTTTCTTCAAGAGTCTTTAACTCTTCCTTCTGTCTTGTTAAGGTGTTGAAAACTTTCATTTGCTTATATCCTCCAATTTCTTGTTTAATTTGTCAATTTCATACTGTAATTTGCAAAGCTCCTGTGACACAGGGTCGGGAATGTGAACCTGGTCAAGGTCGCTGATTTTTTTGCCGTTGCGACGTACGATTCTTGCAGGAACACCGACAGCCGTTGAATTTTCGGGAATCGGGTCAAGCACAACCGCACCTGCGGCAATATTTGTGTTGTCACCGACCGTGATGGGGCCGAGCACCTTTGAGCCTGCACCGATAAGAACATTGTTGCCGATTGTCGGATGACGTTTACCGACATCCTTACCTGTACCGCCGAGGGTAACGCCCTGATACATTGTGACATCGTCACCTATTATAGTGGTTTCGCCGATAACACTTCCTGTGCCGTGGTCGATGAAAAATCGCTTGCCTATCTGTGCACCCGGATGAATTTCAATTCCCGTTCTGCGTGCATTTCTCTGTGAAACGGCTCTTGCAAGGAAGAACATATTGTGCCTGTAAAACCAATGAGCCTTGCGGTGACTTCTTATTGCCTTGTAGCCGGGATAGAGGAACATAACCTCCATTACGGAATGGGCGGCAGGGTCACGGTCACGTATGCAGTTTATATCTTCCATCATTTTTTGAAACATAAGACCTCCAAAAAAACAAGCCTCCGTCACCTCATAAAGGCAACGGAGGCGGTATTCCGCGGTTCCACTCCGACTTATAACTTAAATTTTGACCGATAACGGCGGTATCCGCACAAGGATACTGACATAGGTGTTCCCCTTGTGTGCTGGCGGGTGCATTTCACTTTGATGTGCATTAAGGACTTTCACCATTATGTCCTGTTCTCTGCAATGCCTTAGGAAAGCTACTTCTCCCGATAATCGCATTTGTTGTGAAATTGTATCACAAATAAAAATAATTTTCAAGAGAAAATCAAAAATTGTTGGAATTCCAGCCCCACATCTCAACTTCCTCGTATTTGACATAAACCTTGTCGGGACTGATTGAAAGAATTTCTTTGAAAATCCTGCAGATTTCTCCTGTAAGCCTGTTTGCTTGTGTGTAGTCAATTTTACCGTAAACCTTAACCTCGACAAATGCCATAGGTGATGAATTGTCACCCTTGAAATAAAGATGACATTTTTCCTCAAATGAGAGCATAAGCCATTGCTCACTCTTGCCCGACAAAATGGAAATCGCTTTGCCGAGCGCTGTCTTGAGAGCCAGCTCCTGCTCGTTTGAAATTTCAATATTTGTTTTTGTCTGAATCATTGGCATAATAAATCATCCTTTCATAAGCTGATTTCGTTTTTCTCTAATTAATTTTTCACCGAGAGCTTCGTCATCGGTGTCAAAGACCGCTTTTTCCATCGGGCACATATCTGTTTTGTCACGATTGATAATGTACCCGGTTTTATTATCATATGTTAATTTTACGGGTTTATTTTTAATATATTCAATTGCCTTTTCACTTGTGAGCACGGCAAAAATTTCGCTGACACCGTATCTTACAAGGAGCATTGCCGCCGCCTTGCCGATAACCTTGTCGGCAATAACCGCACCCTTGAAAAAATCGGGATTTTCGTCAATTTTATCAAGAATCGGTGCGACGCCTCGTTTTTGTGAGGTGTAAATTTCGTCTGCGCTGATTGCAACAAAGGTATATTTATTTTCTTTTAGCAGTTTTTTTGCCTTTTGAATCATTTGCGATAAAGCCACCTTTTTTTGCCGCATAAACTATCGGAGGAATTGCGATAATCTGCAAAACTATTCCGTAAACACCCTGAATTGTTGCACTCACCGCCGCCATATATCCGCCGCATTCGAGCTTGAATACCCATAGTGCAACACAGAGCATAAGTGCGTAAAAAACACGACCTGCAAGCATTGATACGATGAGTGAAAAAATCGTGCCGAGCTTTTTGCTTCTGAAGTTGAACAGATGGTACATTGAACCGCTTACAAGTCCGTAAACCGCAAGCTCACCAATCATAAACGGGAGTCGTTCAAGAGTCGGCATACTCGTGATGAGCATACTGATTATCGGCGAAACAATACCAATCAGCATTCCGTAAACAGGGCCGAGCAGAAAACCCGAAATCAGTACGGGTATGTGCATCGGCAAAAAGACTGAGCCGACCTGCGGTATGCCCGTAAAATGAAATATCTGAGGCAGAATTACGGCAAATGCCGCCATTAATGCACCGATTGTAATTTTATAGGTTGTTGTTTGTCTTTTCATCAGAATTGTTTGTAAACCTCTGCATATTTTTCTAAAATTTCTTTGCAGACTTCAATTGTGTCTTCCTCTTCCACTCCGTCCTTTTTCGGCAGATATCCCTCGAGGAAATCGTCCTCGAAAAATGCAAGACGCTTTGCCTGATACGAGCCTTTGTATTCGTTTCTGTCAAGAGGCTGTTTCTTTGAATTGTCCTTTAATTTTTTCGGTGTGCTGAAATATGCGGCAAGTGAGCGGAAATACATATGCCATCTGCCTTCGTAGTAGTCCTTGATAAGTCCTGCCCACTCGTTCCAAACGGTATCGTAAAGAACAGAATGGTCAAACGGGCCCCATATTGTGTGAAGCATAAGATAGTTAATCTGAATTGCTTCCTTTTCTTCGTTTGTATCACCAAGCTCCTGCGCATCGGAATATTTAATGCAGAAGCAGGTTTCTTTTCTTGTTTTGAGAAGTCTGTCCATATCCTCGCATATTTCAAGGAAAAGGTTACTTGCCTGCTCAAAGTTTCCTACATTTCCATCGTAGAAAAATGATGTTGCGGCTTTGTAAACAGGGTATGCAAGCTCCGACAAAAACTGTCGCACAATTGACTGCAAATCCGCACGCATCGTGTCGATTTTTCTCTCGTCTGTTTTGAGAATAGAATTCGCAAGCTCATATAATTTTTTGAAGTCGATAACTCTCTCAACCGAATCATACGGAGCGGTATGCTTTACGTTTGTGCAAGGTCTTGCACAGATAATTGAGCCTGCACATTCGTCCTGATTGCAGAGATTTTTAAGCTCGATGAGCTTGTCCGAATACGCATCGGTTTTATATCTCTTTTTACAGAAGGAACGGATAAATTCATCAGCATTGAAGCTGTCATTTTGTGTGAGTGCATGAAGAACGGTTCCGCAATACATCGGGTTTTCATCGAAGGTGTCAAGGTTGACGGCAGTACCGAGGACGGTGTCTGTCTGTGCCTTTCTCTGAATATACGGGTTGGCTGAAATTTTGTCAACATTTCCGTAAATTCCCGTTCTGCCGTATCGGTTGCCGGTAATCGCAACAAGGTGAGTCTTGTCCTTAAGGAATTCGATAGTTTCGGGTGTGTTTTTGTCATCAATAATGATGAATCCGTCGGCAGAGGTTTTCTTGAAAAAGCTCTCGGAAATTGAGCCTACGTGAGTATAGCAGACGGCATTTTCGCAGAACAGCTTTAACAATGCCTTGAGTGCGGCACCTGTCTGCTCAAGGTGAGAGGTGAAGCCCTTGGGATTTACATCATAGAGCGGCTCAAAGAAATATGAACCTGTTTCACCGATGAGTCTTTTCTGTACTTCAAGAAATTTATTGTTAAAATAAACGTAGTAATAGTTCTCGGGCTTGATAAAGAAAATCGGCGGGAAATTGTACCACATCGGAGCTTTGAAAATTTCCATTTTTATGGCTTTTCTTCTCAGCGAGAACGGTACACTCGGCAAAGCGGCAGGGAGTACAGGCTCAATGCCGACCTCCTTCATCCGTTCGGTAATCATTCTGCCGAGTACAACCTTCCTTTCAAGATAGGTTTTGCTCATAACTGCGTTTGTCGAAGCAATGTTGCCTGTAAGCTGACGCATTAAAAATGCAGGGCCACTCGAATATTCAAGGCTGACATTATCATCAAGACCTATTTCGCTGAGCATTTTGTACATAACACCATCGAAGCCGACAGGCTGAAGGGCGGTGTTAATGCCGTTCATTACCATGAAGTCTATTTCCTTCTGCCATCTGTCAAAGCCCCAGAAGTTGCCCTGAAGCGAGAACATTTCATAGCTCATTCTCGCACGGATTTTCTGCCTTACTGTATGAGTGATTTTTTCTTCAGGCAGAGGTGAAGTGCCGAGCGTGGAAATATCATAATCTCCGCTCGTGATAACAACCGAGCAGAAGTCACCGAGATAACGGTAGTAAGCCATTGCCTTGGCACAGGGACTGCTTCCGGCAAGAACTATTTTGTTATCCTCGGCATAGATTTCATAGGTATCGAAGCCATCAACGGCTTCAATATCTTTTATTATAAAATTATCTTTAATTTTGGGTGTATTTCTTGAAATAAGATTAAGCATAGCTGTCTCCTTAAATCTATAATGTATCTATTATACATTATATTGCAGATAAAATAAAGAAGAAAATTTGTAAAAATTTAATTAAAATATTAAAATACCACTTTACAGTTTGCAAGTTTTAAAGTAAAATAATATAGAATAAGCGAAATATGGAGGTCTTTTGATGTATAAGAGAATTTTACTTAAGCTCAGCGGTGAGGTACTTGCAGGTCAGCAGGGACACGGCATTGATTTCGATATGGTTACAAATGTTTGTACTTATGTAAAAAGAGTAGCTGAAATGGGTGTTCAGGTCGGACTTGTTGTCGGCGGCGGAAACTTCTGGAGAGGAAGAAGCAGCGGTACTATGAACAGAACAAGAGCCGATAATATGGGTATGCTTGCAACTGTAATGAATTCACTTGCTCTTTGCGAGGCACTTGAGCAGCTCGGCGTTAAGGCAAGAGTTATGTCTGCAGTAGGTATGCAACCAATCGCAGAGCAGTATGTTGCACGTGATGCAGTAAAGGCTCTCAACAACGGTGAGGTTGTAATTTTCGGCTGCGGTACAGGTTGTCCGTTCTTCTCAACTGACACAACAGCGGCACTTCGTGCAGCGGAAATTGAAGCAGAAGTAATCTTCAAGGCAACTAACGTTGACGGAGTTTATGATAAAGACCCGAATAAATTCGATGATGCTGTCAAGTACGATGAGCTTTCACATTCCGAGGTTCTTGCAAAGGGACTTAAGGTTATGGACAGCACAGCGGCTTCACTTTGCAGAGACAACAATATTTCGATTTTAGTGTTTAACCTTGAAGACCCTGAGAATATTATCAGAGCCGTCAACGGTGAAAATATCGGTACATTGGTAAAAGAATAATTTATAGGAGAATAGCTATGAAAGAAGTATTTGATTTTACAAAAGAAAAAATGAGCAAAACTATTGCCGTTCTTGATAAGGAATACGGCGCAATCCGTGCAGGTCGTGCAAATCCGGGCGTTCTTGACAAAATCCAGGTTGATTACTGGGGAGTTCCGACACCGATTAATCAGATGGCTGCAATCTCTGTTGCTGAAGCAAGAATTCTTGTTATTCAGCCGTGGGATAAGTCAACTCTTACTCCGATTTATAAGGCAATTCTTGCTTCGGATATCGGTATCAATCCGCAGAACGACGGTAATGTAATTCGTCTTACATTCCCACCGCTCACAGAGGACAGACGTAAGGAAATCGTTAAGGATATCAAGAAGATGGCTGAGGATTCAAAGGTTGCTGTTCGTTCAATCCGCCGTGATTCCATCGACAAGCTCAAGAAGATGCAGAAGGCTTCCGAAATCACAGAGGACGACCTCAAAAACGGTGAAGAAAAGCTTCAGAAAATCACAGATGATTCCATTAAGGAAATCGATGCTCTTGCTTCGGCAAAGGAAAAAGAGGTTATGTCAGTTTAAGACATAATTCAATTATGAATTTCGGGGCAGGCTTACGTCTGCCCTGTTTGTTAGGTTTGAGGTATTTTTATGGAGAACAGAAAAATTCCCGCTCATATCGGAATAATAATGGACGGCAACGGCCGATGGGCTAAGCAGAGAAACCTGCCTCGTTCCGAAGGTCATAAGGCAGGCGCAAAGGTTTTTAAACAGATTTGTGATTATGCAGGAGAAATCGGAATAAAATGTATTACGTTCTATGCTTTCTCGACCGAAAACTGGAGAAGACCGCCTGAGGAGGTTCAGGCGCTTATGGATTTGTTCCGTGAGTATATGGGCGAGGCTCAGGAAAGACAGGAAGAAAATCTTCAGAAGGGTATGAGAATGCATTTCATCGGTCATCGTGAGGGTATCCCCGATGATTTGAATGAGCTTTTCGACACAACTGAAGAGGAATCAAAGGACGCAGACAAGTACGATGTCAATATCGCTATCAACTACGGCGGAAGACTCGAAATTCTTGACGGCTTCAAGAAAATTGCCGCAGATGTAAAGGACGGAAAAATCAATCCCGAGGATATTACCGAGCAGATGATTTCCGACCATCTTTACACAGCAGGTGAGCCTGACCCCGATTTGATTATTCGTCCGAGCGGTGAGTACAGACTTTCAAATTTCCTTATCTGGCAGTCGGCTTATTCGGAATTCTGGTTCTCGGATATTCTGTGGCCTGATTTCACTCCTGCTGACCTCGATAAGGCTATTGACGATTTTAATAATCGTAACAGACGCTTCGGAGGTGTTTGATTATGAAAGAAAGAATTATTTCCGGAGTTATAATTGCGGTTATTCTTTTAGGCTCCCTTTTCACTCTTAACACTTTTATTTTCCCGCTTATCATTGCAGTAGTCTGCGGTATCGCAGTTTACGAGCTTAACAATGTTGCAAAGGTGAAGCTCCCGTTTATGGTTTTGTCTATTGCGGTCAGCGCATATATACCGCTTGAGCTGAGATACAGCCTGCTTGAGAAAATTCATATAACTCCGTTTGCGGCATTCACGGCATATGTAATTGCAATGCTTATAATGATGGTTAAATGGCACAGTGAGGTGCATTTTGACCAGGTTGCAATTTCGCTTGTATCGTCAGTTGCAGTGCCTATGGCACTCGGATGCTGGATAAGAATAAATGATTTACAGCTGGTTTATGACAAGTACGACAAATATGTTGTTATGTATCTCATGCTGTTTGTAATTTCATGTGCATGGCTTTCGGATATTTTCGCATACTTCACAGGCGTATTTTTCGGCAAGCACAAGATGACTCCTGTTGTAAGTCCGAAAAAAACATGGGAGGGTGCAATCGGTGGTATCGTAATCACAGCCGCATTGAATGTTGTACTTTATTTCTTTTTCGCAAACAAGTTCTTCCCCGACGGAAATCTCTTCCTTTGGGATTGGTATGCAGTAATTCCTGTTTCGATGGCACTTTCGGTTATCAGCATTTTCGGTGACCTCAGTGCATCGGTTATTAAAAGACATTACGGAGTCAAGGACTACGGATGGCTCATTCCGGGACACGGTGGGATTATGGACCGCTTTGACAGTATGCTTTTCGTGTTCCCTGTAATGTACGCATTTTTGAGTGTGGTAAATACATTTGCTTTTTAAGGTGATACTATGAGTAAGGTTGTTACGGTTTTAGGCTCGACAGGTTCAATAGGAACACAGGCACTTGAAGTAATCGATTTGCAGGGTTACGAGGTGCTTGCACTCACCGCAGGAACAAATGTTGATATAATTGAAAAACAAATCAGAAAATTCAAGCCGAAATATGCCTCAATGGTGGATGAAAAATCGGCTGAAGAGTTAAAAATAAAGGTTGCGGACACGGATACAAAAGTTCTTTCCGGAATGAAGGGTATCTGCGAATGTGCATCACTCGGTGCAGATTATGTGCTTAATTCCATTGTCGGCATGGCAGGACTTGAGCCGACGGTTGCTGCAATCAATGCAGGAAGCGAGCTTGCTTTAGCTAACAAGGAAACTCTTGTTGCAGGCGGTCAGCTTGTTGTGAATCTTGCAAAGGAAAAGAATGTCAGCATTTTGCCCGTTGACAGCGAGCATTCCGCAATTTTCCAGTCAATGCAGGGTTGTCCCGATAAAAAAGAAATCAAAAAGCTCATTCTTACCGCTTCAGGCGGCCCGTTCTTCGGCAAAAAAAGAAGCGAGCTTGAAAATGTAACTGTAAAAGAGGCACTCAATCATCCGAACTGGAGCATGGGTGCAAAAATAACCATCGACTCTGCTTCAATGATGAATAAAGGTCTTGAATTAATCGAGGCGGTTTGGCTGTTTTCTATGAATCCGAGCGATATTGATATTGTTGTGCACAGACAGAGTGTTGTTCATTCGCTTGTGCAGTATGTTGACAACTCTGTTATTGCACAGCTCGGTGTTCCCGATATGAGAATTCCGATTCAGTATGCACTCACTTATCCGAACAGAATTCCGTCACCTGTAAAGGATCTTTCTCTGACAGATTACGGAACGCTTACCTTTGACAAGCCCGATTATGAAACCTTCGGTCTTATCAATGTGTGCAGAAAAGCAATCAACGACGGCGGACTTTTCCCTGCCTGCGCAAATGCCGCAAATGAGGAGGCAAACCTTGCCTTCCGTCAGGGAAAAATCAGATTTTTGCAGATTGAAGACCTTGTCCATCAGACAGTTGAGGCTTCGCAGAAGTTCGATACATATACTCTCGAGGATGTTATCAATATGTATAACTGGGCAAGAGAGTTTGTGAGAAATAAAATTAATGGATAGAAAGCATAATAAGAATCTTGTGCCGTATGCGAAAGAACTTCGTCGCAATTTGACAAAAGAAGAAAAACATCTGTGGTATGATTTTTTGAAAGATTATCCGTTAAAGGTTACACGGCAAAAAATATTAGGTAAATATATTGCAGATTTTTACTGTGCGAAAGCCAAAATAGTTATAGAGCTTGATGGCGCACAGCATTACGAGGATGAAAAGTTAAAAAATGATATACAAAGAACAGATTATTTAAGTGGTTATGGTATCAAAGTAATCAGAATTCCGAATAATGAAATAAACAAAAATTTTGACGGAGTATGCGAATATCATGATGAAATTCTAAAATAGAACATCAGGCTCCTGTTTTCGCTTGCGAAAAAGGGAGCTGTCACGAAGTGACTGAGGGATCAAAGATACAATCCCTCCGACTCGGCAAAGCCGAGCCACCTCCCTTTGCACAAGGGAGGCTCAAAAATTCCCCTTGGAGGCGATTAAAATAGCGACGATATTATCAGCAATAGCAAGTAAATGGACTATCCTTCTTGCAATATTGTTTTTCGGTATAATTGTAATGGTGCACGAATTCGGTCACTTTACATTTGCAAAGCTCTTCGGCGTTAAGGTCAATGAATTTTCTATCGGTATGGGTCCGAAAATTCTTTCAAAGCAGAAGGGCGAAACTAAATATTCGTGGCGACTTCTTCCTATCGGCGGTTATGTCAGTATGGAGGGCGAGGACGAGGACAGCGATGACGAAAGAGCATTTAACAACAAACCCTGCTGGCAGAGAATAGTTGTTGTTGTTGCAGGTGCACTTGTTAATATTTTTTTAGGGCTTATTCTTGTTGCAATTATGCTCGGCATTTCCGACGGACTTTCGGGTACAAACTATATTCACAGCTTTACGGTTGATGACAAGCAGGTTACAGAATACAAGGGTCTGCAATCAAAGGATAAGGTTCTTGAAATTGACGGTAAGCACGTTTTTTATTACAGCGATGTTCCGTACCTTCTCAGCCGTGATGAGGGCAAAACCGCAGACATTACAGTTTTACGTGACGGCAAAAAAATTGAAGTCAACGACATTGAACTGTCTTATATGGGCGTAACTATGGTCGGTGTTGACAAGACGGCTAAGACTGTATTTATTGATACATTTAAGGAATCCGTCAGCATTTTCCGTATGGTGTGGCTCAGTCTTTTCGATATGGTTACGGGCAAATATTCGGTTAAGGATATTTCGGGTCCTGTCGGTGTTGTGAATTACGTTTCCGAGGCGGCACAGACTTCTGTTAAAACCGCAGATTATACGGGACTTCTTACTATGATGGCGCTTATTACAATTAATATCGGTATATTTAATCTTCTTCCGCTTCCTGCACTTGACGGCGGCAGATTGCTGTTCCTTCTGATTGAGCTTGTTCGTCGCAAGCCCGTGAATCAGAAATATGAAGGCTTTGTTCATGCCGCAGGTATGGTGATTTTACTGATATTTATGGCACTGATTACGTGTAAGGATATTTATTCGCTGATTGTAAATTAGAGGTGACAATATGACGCTTTCAGATTTGAAATTGCTTCTCTCACGAAAGAAACTGAGCAAAAACACCTGTGCATACAAGCCGTTTTCTTATTCCGTTGACAAGTCCGCTCTGATTGACGTGAAGGGCAGCCTTGATTTTAATATTTCACAGACTGCAGGTCTTAAAAACAAAACCTGCGGATATCTTACAATGGGTAAGAATTCAAAACTCATCTGTGACGGAAATTTTGTTTTCTCGTCGGGATGCAGAGTCGGTGTGCTCGAAAATGCGAAGCTCAGAATCGGAAGCGGATATTGTAATTATGACAGTAAAATTTACTGCTTTGACAGTATAGAAATAGGAAATGATGTTATCATCTCTGAAAATGTAATTATTCGTGACAGCGATAATCATAAAATCGGAGATAAAATTTCCGCTCCCGTAAAAATCGGCAATCACGTGTGGATTGGTATGGGTGCGATGATATTAAAGGGTGTTACAATCGGCGACGGCAGTGTGATTGCCGCAGGTGCTGTTGTGACAGATGATGTTCCCGAAAAATCACTTGTAGGCGGAGTGCCTGCAAGAGTGATTAAAAGTGACGTGGATTGGCAGGTATGATTATGCAGAGAAGACAGACTAAAAAGGTTAAGGTTGGCAATATTTTTATCGGCGGTGACGCACCGATTACAGTTCAGTCAATGCTCAATAAGCCTGCACATAATTTTGAAGAGAGTGTTAAGCAGGCAATCGAGCTTGAAAAGGCGGGCTGTCAGATTATTCGTGGTGCAATTCCCGATATGGATGCAGTACCGCTTATTGAAAAGCTGAAAGAAAATGTTTCCGTGCCGATTGTTGCGGATATTCATTTTGATTATCGTCTTGCAATTGAATCGGTTGCCGCAGGTGTTGACAAGGTCAGAATCAATCCGGGAAATATCGGCTCGGATGACAGAGTAAAGGCAGTTGTCAAGGCGTGTCAGCAGAAGAATATTCCGATTCGTATCGGTGTCAATTCCGGCTCTGTTGAAAAAGAAATTCTCGCAAAGTACGGTGCACCGACTCCTGAAGCTATGGCTGAAAGTGCAATGTACCACGCATCATTACTTGAAAAATTTGACTTCGACGATATTGTTATTTCAATCAAATCGTCAAGTGTTGAAAACATGATAAGAGCATACGAAATTGTTGCTCAGAAATGCAGTTATCCGCTTCACTTAGGTGTTACCGAGGCAGGTACTGCACGAATGGGACTTATTAAGTCGAGTGCAGGTATCGGAAGTCTTCTTATGCACGGAATAGGTGACACAATCCGTGTTTCGCTTACTGATGACCCTGTTAATGAGGTTTATGCAGGACTCGATATTCTTAAAGCACTCGGACTTAAAAATGACAGTGTGCAGATTGTTTCGTGTCCGACCTGCGGAAGAACGAAGATTGATTTAATCAAGGTTGCAGGTGAGGTTGAAGAGGCGCTCAGAGATTGCAAAAAGCAGATTAAGGTTGCGGTTATGGGCTGTATTGTTAACGGACCGGGCGAGGCACGTGAGGCAGACATCGGTATCGCAGGCGGTGATGGTTGCGCAATGCTCTTTAAGAAGGGCGAAATTCTTCGCAAAATCGACGAAAAAGATATAGTAAAAGAATTACTGAAAGAGATTGAATTATTATAAGGATGTGACTGAATGAAGAGCTTTTTGGAGTTGTTCGGCAACTACATAGATAAAGAAACAGAACAATATTTTGCCGATGCAACTGTTGAAAGCATTGAGGCCAGCCTTTCTGAACGAAGCGTAAATATGGTTGTGTTTTCTCCGAAAACAATCAGTACGAGCATTCTGAAGGCGGTTAAAATTGACCTTATGAGGGTGATGAATCTTCGCCATATGAGCTTCGGGGTGCATTTTCCTCCCGAAACATTTGATGAGAAATATTTACCTGACTTCGTTAAGGAAATTATTGAAAACTTTCCTGCCGCAAGCTCAATACTTGACGGCGCTGAATATAAAATTGACGGAGATAAATTTATTGTAAATCTTGTTGCAAACGGCAGTGATATTCTTGTAAATTTAGGCTGCAGTGAATTTATCAGAAAAACAATCGACAGAAGATTTGAAAGACTTGTTCACGTTGAATTTGTCAGCAATGTGAATGAAGAAGAGGACGTTGAAAAGCTCAAAAAAATCCAGGAGGACGAGAATAAAAAGGTATCGTCAGCTCCGCCTAAATTCAACCCTGTTGCCGAGTCGAAGAAGCCTGTTGAAAAGAAACCCGTTGAGCAGGCTTATGACGATTTGCCGATTTCAATCACGAATGCGAAGCCGCTTTTCGGCGGACTTATCAAGGGTAAGCCGAAGCCGATTGCGGAATGTATTCCCGAGGACGGCGAGGTTGTTATCTGGGGCGATGTTTTTGACCTTGAATTTCGTGAGAGCCGTGACGGGAAGTACAGCATTATCAACTTCAATGTAACGGATTACACCTCGTCATATTGCATTAAGGTTTTCGGTGAGAAACGCAAATGCAAAGAGGTGGTTGAAAATCTTCGTGAAAATATGACTATTCTTGTGCGTGGTGCAATCGCTCTTGATTCCTACACACATTCATATATTTTTAATGCAAAAGCAATCACACAGATTGAAAAAATCGAAAAGAAAGACGAAGCTCCGGAAAAAAGAGTTGAGCTTCATTTACATACACAGATGTCCGCAATGGACGGTATGACAAGTGCAAAAGACCTTGTAAAACGTGCAATGGCATGGGGACACAAGGCTATTGCAATTACCGACCACGGTGTTGTACAGTCCTTCCCCGAGGCTTGCAATACTGCAAAGGGAATTAAAATCATCTACGGAATGGAAGGCTATCTTGTTGACGATGATGAATTCTATGATGATTACGGCTTTGGCAGAGATGATGAAATTCCCGAGGAATATATCGAAAAGGTCAAGGCACAGAAGACATATCATATTATTATTATCGCAAGAAACACGCACGGACTTAAAAATCTGTACAAGCTCATTACGGATTCAAATCTGAAGTTTTTCAAGCGCAGACCACGTATTCCGAAGCACAGACTTATGCAGTACCGTGAAGGTCTTATTATCGGCAGCGCCTGTGAAGCAGGTGAGCTTTACAGTGCCGTTATTGACAATAAGAGTGATGAAGCGCTTCTGAAAATTGCCGATTTTTATGATTATCTTGAAATTCAGCCGAAGGGCAACAATGCCTTTATGCTCCGCAGTAATGACGAGCGATATGCTCGATTCAAAACGGTTGAAGATTTGGAGGCAATCGACAAAAAAATCGTTCATCTTGCCGACGAGCTCGGCAAAATGGTTTGTGCGACCTGCGACGTTCATTTTATGGATAAGGGCGACGCTGTTTTCCGTGAAATTCTTATGACCTCAATGGGATTTTCCGATGCTTCACAGCAAGCACCGCTTTATTACAGAACAACCGATGAAATGCTTGCCGAATTCGCTTATCTCGGTGAAGAAACGGCAAAAGAGGTTGTTATTACAAATACCAATGCAATCGCAGATATGTGCGAATCGGGAATGACTCCGTTCCCGCGTGGAACCTTCCCACCGAGTATGGAGGGTGCTGACGAAGACCTTACCCGAATTTGCTGGGAGAGAACAAAGAGAGATTATGGTGACCCAGTTCCCGAATATGTTGCAAAGCGACTTGAAACGGAGCTTAAATCAATCATTTCAAACGGATTCGGCGTTTTGTATATGATTGCGCAGAAGCTCGTTTATAACTCTGAGGAGCACGGCTATTATGTTGGCTCGAGAGGTTCTGTCGGCTCATCCTTCGTTGCAAATGCCGCAGGTATTTCCGAGGTTAATCCGCTTGCACCTCACTACGTTTGTAAAAAATGTAAGCACAGCGAATTTTTTCACGACGGTTCTGTCGGCTCGGGCTATGACCTTCCGCCGAAGGATTGTCCGAATTGCGGAATTCCGATGCACCGTGACGGTCACGATATCCCGTTTGAAACCTTCCTTGGATTCAAGGGCGACAAACAGCCCGATATCGACCTTAACTTCAGCGGTGAATATCAGTTCTATGCTCACAGATATACCGAAGAGCTTTTCGGCGTTGACCATACATTCAAGGCAGGTACAATCGGCACAATTGCCGATAAAACTGCATACGGCTTTGTTAAAAAATGGCTTGAACAAAAGGGCATGACCGTTAACAAGGCGGAGGAATCAAGACTGACACGAGGATGTGTCGGCGTTAAGAGAACAACGGGTCAGCACCCCGGCGGAATGGTTGTTGTTCCTGCAGTAAACGATGCTGAGGATTTCACACCGATTCAGCATCCCGCCGACGATGTTTCGGGCGGACTTCGTACAACTCATTTCGATTTCCACTCACTTCACGATACGATTCTCAAGCTCGATAACCTCGGTCACGATGTTCCGACGTTGTACAAGCATCTTGAAGATTTAACCGGCATCAATGTTTTTGATGTTGATATCTGCGACCCGAAGCTGTATCAGCTTCTTACTTCTCCCGAACCGCTCGGTGTAACAGAGGAGGAAATAAGCTGTCCGACGGGTACACTTTCACTTCCCGAGCTCGGCACACCGTTTGTTATCGGAATGCTGCTTGAGGCTAAGCCGAAGAATTTTTCGGATATGCTTCAGATTTCGGGACTTTCACACGGTACTGACGTTTGGCTCGGTAATGCACAGGAGCTGATTAAAAACGGAACCTGTACGATTTCCGAAGTTATCGGTACTCGTGATAATATAATGGTTTACCTTATGCATAAGGGACTTGAGCCTGATATGGCATTTAAAATTATGGAAATCACCCGTAAGGGTAATGCAACAAAGCTCCTTACGGCTGACCATATGAAGGCTATGCGAGACCATAATGTTCCGCAGTGGTACATTGACTCGTGTATGAAAATCAAATATATGTTCCCTAAGGCTCATGCCGCCGCTTACGTTAGTGCGGCAATGCGACTTGCATGGTACAAGGTTTACAGACCGACAGAGTATTATGCAACCTTTATGACTGTGCGTGGTGAGGATATTGATGCCGCCGCAATTATTCAGGGCAGAGAGGCCGTTAAGGGCTTGATGCAATCAATCAAGGCAAAGGGCAATGATGCAACGGCAAAGGAAGAAAATATGTATGTTGCAATGCAGGTTGTTAACGAAATGATGGCCCGTGGTGTTGAATTCCTTGGCGTTGATTTATATAAATCGGATGCAAAGACCTATAAAATTGAGGATGGTAAAATCCGACTTCCGTTCAGTGCAATTTCCGGCACGGGCGAATCTGCCGCGATTTCTCTTATGAATGCAAGGGATGACGGTAACGGCGAATATATGTCCCGTGACGATTTACAGCAGAGAGCAGGAGTTAGTAAATCTGTAATCGAAGCGCTTGATAAATGCGGTGCACTCGAGGGACTTCCTCAAAGCACACAGATGAGCTTCTTTTAATTGATGGAGGTCAAAAATGAAAGACGTAGATGAGATTTTTAAAAATGACAAGGTATTACCTGTTGTTACTGTAAATAATGATACAGGTGAGGTACTTATGGTTGGCTATATGAATAAGTCGGCATATGAGCACACTTTGAAAACACACCGTGTGTGGTACTATGACAAGCACAGCGGCAAGGATTCAATGAAGGGCGCTCACTCGGGTAATACTCAGAGAATAATGTCAATCAAAGCCGATGACAATTACGGCTCATTGCTCATTAAGGTTGAGCAGAAGGGTCAGGTCTGCAACAAGGATAACGGCTATGATACGTGCTTTATAAACAGATTGTATACACGTAAAAGTTCATCAAGAAGAAATAAATTCGGAAAGGTTGAGATTGACAAGAATTTCGATTTTTCAAAGGAAGACTATTCTGACTGATTCTTAAGAAATAGTAAAAATTTATCTAACTTCTATTTTGGTATTGACTTTTTATTTCTTATGCTTTATTATGTTTTAGCAAAGAACAAGGAGGTTAAAACGTGAAAGAATATATAAACAGAATTATGAGTTCGTGTAAAAAATGGGAATTGGTTTATTGGTGGATTCTCAGATTATTAATGATTTTTGCAATGATTAAAGGGTTTACTGCAGTGCCGTTTGTGGCTTCTGACCCGTTGCAGGTATTTGCAAATTTAGTAGGTATGTTCGCATGGGAAATATTTATGCTGTTCCCTGAAAAAACATTTGTAAGACATTTTTCATCAAAAATTCAGAACTTTTCAGCATTAATGATTTTTGCAGGCTCGTTCTGCGGAAGATTCCTTAATTTCTACTATGACGTTCGTTTCTGGGACTCAGCTATGCATCTCACAAGCGGCGCACTTTGTGTATTGCTCGGTTACGAGGTTGTTGCCACAATGCAGAAGCGTGATTTGAAGGTTACATCAGTTCCAATCGCTTTACTTTGTGCGCTTGGATTTTCATTCTTCGTTTCAACCTGCTGGGAGCTTTTCGAGTTCACTGCAGACGAGGTAATGTGCTTCACGGCAAATGGTGATATCATGAAGGCAGGCGACGCACAGCATTGGTGCTGGGCACTTGCAGAAGGCACAAAGAAGGCCTCAACATTCATTCCTGCCGTATTCACGGAAAGATGGCCGATTATGGATACAATGCAGGATATTGTCCTTAATTCAATCGGAGCAATTGTTGCATGGGTTGTATTGAAAATCAAGCCTTACAATCATACAGGCAAGAACGACGTTAATCAGTACGTTGAAAATCAGCTTAAGAGCAAAAAGGCTAAGGTAACAAAATAAAAAATCATATAAACGAAGCAGGAAACTTTTTTTGCTTCGTTTGTTTCTTTTTATTTAATATCAGTTTTTAGTTTGAGTGAGGGGAAATTTTTGAATTCAAAAATAACAGCCGAATTGAATGTGAACAACAATAAAATAGGTGTTTTAAGAGTTGGCAATGTTGATTATATTTCGCTGACTGACTTAGCTAAATATCAAAATTCTTCTGAGCCATCGTTTACAGTAAAGAATTGGCTTAGAAGAGTAACTACGATTGATTATGTCGGGTTGTGGGAAAAAATACACAATGAAGATTTTAATTTGGTCGAATTCGACCAAATTAAAACTGAATACGGAAAAAACGCTTTTGTGATGACTCCGACTCAATGGAT
The DNA here is from genome assembly GCA_002315505.1 of Ruminococcaceae bacterium UBA1767. Taxonomy (GTDB): domain Bacteria; phylum Bacillota; class Clostridia; order Oscillospirales; family Acutalibacteraceae; genus CAG-488. The sequence continues at coordinate 7,710 of DCGX01000015.1, read as the reverse complement.
TAAAAGAACAAATGCAATCGGTTTTGTGTCAAAAGGCGGTCGATATAGTATTGGCACGTTTGCACATCCGGATATTGCTTTTGAGTTTGCATCCTGGCTTTCTCCGGAATTTAAATTATATTTAATAACCGAATTTGAAAGACTTAAGAAAGATGAAGCATATCAAAATAAAATAGATTGGAATGCTAACAGATTACTGTCAAAAGCAAATTATACAATTCATACAAATGCAATTCAGGAGTTTATTGTTCCTGTTTTGTCAGATGAACAGAAAAAGTATATTTATGCAAATGAGGCAGATGTGCTTAATGTTGCATTGTTTGGCATGACGGCAAAAGAGTGGAGAGATAAAAATCCTGATTTGGCGAAGCACGGAAACATACGGGATTATGCAAACGTCTTACAGTTAGTGATTCTTAATAATTTACAGATTTCGAATGCTGAATTTATTGTCGAGGGACTATCACAATCACAAAGGCTTGTAAAACTAAATCAATCTGCAAAGAAGCAGTATCAGATTCTTTCCACAAATAAGAGTATAAAGGAATTAGAACAAATTCAAAAAATATTGAGTGAATGAGTATAACCATTCGTTTCTTTTTTATCAAAGATACTTGCATTGCAGAAAATATTAGTATATAATTTAATAAATAGTTATGTTGTATAACTGAAAATTAAAGGAGGCAAAATCCTATGAATGAAAACTTCAATTATAAAATGGAGCTTACTGAGGAACAAGCCGCTATTCTTCACGGTTCAAAGGGAGAAACAATGGCAAAGGTTATGAAGACCCTTGTATTGTACGGCGATGCTTTCGGTGCTCCTAAAATGGTTCCTGTAACAAGCAAAATGGGACATCTTGTTACCAGCTTCGGTCTCGGCGTTATGAAGCCGGTTTATGAGCTTATGGACACACTTATTGACGGTGGTGCAATTTCAGGTCAGAAATTCTCTGTTGACCCGAAACCGCTTGACAAAAATGTTCCGTCAGATTTTCTCAAAAATTTCGTATTTAACAAGTTTATGTATTCTGTTCAGGATGAGTACGATGCTCAGCTTAAGAAGCTCGGTCTTGTTGACAGCAAAGCATACACTTGTACCTGCTATATGGATGAGGTTGGCAACAAGCCGAACAAGGGCGATGTTCTTTCATGGGCTGAGTCTTCTGCTGTTGTATATGCTAACTCAGTTCTCGGTGCAAAATGTAACCGTAACTCAGGTATCATTGAGCTCTTCGGTTCAATCGTAGGATTTGTTCCTTATTTCGGACTTCTTACTGAGGAAGGCAGAAAGGCTACATGGATTGTTGAAGTTAAGACAACAAAGAAGCCTGAGGCACAGATTCTCGGTTCTGCAATCGGTATGAAGGTTATGGAGGACGTTCCGTTTGTTAAGGGTCTTGATAAGTGGATTGGCACAGAGCTTGATGGTGATACTTGTGCTTACCTCAAGGACTTCGGTGCTGCAACAGCTTCAAACGGTGCTGTTGGTCTTTATCATATCGAAAATCTTACTCCGGAAGCAGTTGAGCAGGGCGAGAGCATTATCGCTGATGGCGCAAAGACATATGTTATCGACGATGCTGAGCTTGAAAGAGTTTACAAGAATTATCCTGTTATGTGGGCAGACAAGAATGCCACACCGAAGCTCTGCTTCGTAGGTTGTCCTCATCTTTCACTCGCACAGCTCAAGGAGTGGACAGACAATGTTGCAAACGGACTTAAGAAGAACGGTCTGAGCAAGGTTTCAATTCCTACAGTATTCACAGCTGCACCGGGTGTTATTGAGCAGTTCAACAAGACTCCGTATGCTGCAAAGCTCAAGGCTACAGGCGTAGTTCTCAGCTATATTTGTCCTCTTATGTATATGAACAATCCTCTTGCAAAGAAGATGCCTGTTATAACAAACTCTAACAAGCTCCGTACATATACAACTTCTCGTTATTACAAGAGCGAAGAGATTCTTGCAATCATCACAAAGGGGGTAAAGTAATATGAAACAGTTTAAAGGTCGTCCGGTTGTAGCCGGCAAATGTACTGCCGAAGCACTTGTTTCGCACAGTGGCTTTAATACGCTTGCCTCTTTCCAGAGTGCACTTCAGTATGGAGAAATTCCTATTCTCGGCAGCAAGTACAAGAATACAGAATGTGGTGACCAGAACAATAAGGACCTCTTTGGTAAGCCGATGCTCAACAAGGCTCTCTGCCTTCCGCAGACAATCGGTTCAACCACAGGCGGTATGGTTCTTTACTGTGCAAAGGCACTCGGCAAGAGTCCTTCATGCCTTCTCTTCTCAGAGCATATCGACTCACTTGCAGCAGCAGGTGCAGTTCTTTCAGCAGTATGGACAGACAGCCCGATGCCTGTTGTAGATTGTCTTGGCCAGGAATTCCTTGACGCAGTTAAGGATGGCGACAAGATTACTGTTGCTGAAGACGGAACAGTTACTATTGGCTAAACAAAATTAAAACTGAGGCTGTCGAAAGGCAGCCTTTATTTTTAGGAAGGGAAATATAATGTCGAGCCTGAGAATTGATAATTTGTCCGATGACTTGATTACCGTGCTTATTGACGGAGAGGATTATGCCGTACAGGAGGACGAAAAATTAACGATTGAGAATATCGAAAAGGGTGTGCATACTCTTATTGTTCACCGCACACGTACTGTGCGTGGAGTGGCGGAGGATTCACATCCGCTGAAGGGTGAAGAAAGCGAAGTGTACCAGCTTGATGGGATTTTTGAAATTAATGTCAGCTCGGGCAAATGCGTTGCAACCGTGAGAAGCAAGGTGACCGCACAGAGTAAAATCGGACTTGATGCCGTCTTTTCGGGTTACATGGTTGAGCTTAGCGGCGGTGAACTGAAAAGTACAAACGAAAACTTTTCAAATATCGAAACCCGAAAAAGATTCTCAAGGAATCAACTCAAGGAAGCATTTATCCCTGTCGGAATCGGTGCGGTTGTTTTTCTTGTAATTTCGATTTACGGATTTTACGGAATCCTCAGCGGAGCACCTGTCAAAATCAGTGACAGAACGATGACTCTGCCGTGGACAATCGGTTCTGCGGCGGTTACAATCGGATGCATTGTATACATTATATATGTAATAGTAAAATCGAAGAAAATTGAAAAGAAATATAAATAAAAACAAGGTCATCGAGTGTGACCTTGTTTTTACTATTCCTCCATCTGTCTGCCGATGAAAGATGCGGATACCTGTGCGAGCTTTGTTTCGGTTGAAGAAATCTTTGTGCCGTCGCTCCGGAGAAATACAACTGCACCGAGCACATCACCGCTGCTTAAAATCGGTGCAGCTATCGAAGCGGCATAGCTAACGTCTTCAATCGGAAACAGCTGATTATTCACGTCACCTGTGAAGAGCTTTCTCTCCTCCATAATTTTTTCAAGCTCAGATGAAATTCGCTTGTTGAGAAAATCCTTCTTTGAAATACCTGCGCAGGAAATTACGTGATCTCTGTCACAGATTAATACAGGTGTGTTCACACTTCTGTAAAGCACATCGGCATAATTTTCCGTAACGTCGGATAATTCACTGATTGGAGAATACTTCTTAAAAATAACACCGCCCTCGGTATCAGTGAAGATTTCAAGCGGGGCACCTTCCTTAATGTGCATTGTTCTTCGGATTTCCTTCGGAATTACAACTCGTCCGAGGTCGTCAATTCTTCTGACAATTCCCGTTGCTTTCATTTTATATTAACTCCCTTTGAATATTTCGTTTGCATTTCTATTGTTTGTAAGTGTTTGAAATTTATTCGTATTATAATGTAAATATAAAATTGACATATTTATCTTTTTAATATAATATATGATGTAAAGGTGGTGACAGGATGCTCTTGCTGTTGACGGGTACTATTGACCCTGCTGTGTTCAATAATACCAACGTAAAGGTTACCTCTGCCGAAGAAAGACTCGGTCAGTATGTTGACTCAATCAGGAAATACATTTCGCTTGATATGTTTTCAAGTGTTGTTTTTGTGGAGAATTCGGGGTATGCTTTCCCGATTGAGGAAATGCAGGCTCTTGCAAATAAGCACAATGCGGAATTTGAAATTGTTCGTATTACAACAGATATTCAGAAAACAATTACTCTCGGAAAATCCTACGGCGAAGCAGATTGCATTGAACAGGGGCTTCGCAAAAGCGAGCTTGCAAAAAATGAAGAGTATTTTGTCAAATGCACGGGCAGAGTTTTCGTCAGAAATCTTGATAAGATGTGCAAAAAGCACAGGAACGCAAATCGCTTTGTTATCCGTGAGGACAGAGGCTGGTGCTACTCGGTTGTGTTTCAGATGAATACGGCAGAGTATCTTGAAAAGTTCAGTTGTGTCAAAGCTATGTGCAACGAAGCAGAAGGCATTGACATTGAAACCGCTATGTATAATGTAATAGTAAATAAAAATGTTAAGTTCAGGGCATTCCGCACTTATCCGTATATTGAGGGCGTTTGCGGCACAACAGGCGAGAATTACACACGTGAATACGGATTTCTGAACTTTTTAGTGAAAATCGGCTTCTTTGATATAAACTTTTTAAGCAAGCATTTTTACAGAAAAATCATAGGTATTGGGTACAAACTGATGCATTTCTTTAAATAATAATATATATAGTATATGGCTGTTCCTGAATGTTGGAATAGCCAAAATTTTTTTAAAAAATTTGTGAAAAATGCTTGATTTTTCTAAAAGTGTGTGGTATCATACTAGAGCATGCTATATTATTATGTAGTGAAATGCGTAGATATGCGTTGATGTGAGAGGTGGCGACCCGTAGAGGTCGGGAATTTTCACGGAGTATGTCCGATTTAAAACCGGGCGATCTAATAACCTACGAAACGGGTTCGCTATCCCTTAGCGAATCTGCGTACGTATGTGCGTTTAAGACTTAAATGCACTTTCCCGGAAACTAACCCATTTCCGGTTTTTAAATGTGGAGGGTAGAAACACCCGGACACGTTGCAAGTTAGGTTTTAAACGATGCCCGCCAAACTTTTTAAGGAGGCAAAATCATGGCAGTTAAGGGAAAAATCAGAATCAGATTAAAGGGTTATGACCACAATCTCGTTGATAAGGCTGCAGAGAAGATCGTTGAGACTGCAAAGCGCACAGGCGCTCAGGTTTCAGGTCCTGTTCCACTTCCGACTGAGAAAGAAGTTGTTACAATCCTTCGTGCTGTTCACAAGTATAAGGACTCCAGAGAGCAGTTCGAACAGCGCACACACAAAAGGCTTATCGACATCATCAGACCATCAGCTAAGACAGTTGATGCTTTGAGAGGTCTTGAGCTTCCTGCAGGCGTAGAAATCGAAATCAAACTTTAATCTACGCTACAGGTCAAGTTGGCACAAAGCCAACCAATAACCTATAAGGAGGAAAACCATATGAAAAAAGGTCTTATCGGAAAGAAAATCGGTATGACACAAATCTTCGACGAGAAGGGTAACGTAATCCCTGTAACAGTCGTTGAAGCTGGTCCTTGCGTAATCGCTCAGAAGAAGACAATCGAGAATGACGGCTATGAAGCTGTTCAGGTTGGTTTCGGCGATGTTAAGGCTCAGAAGGTCACAAAGCCAATGAAGGGTCACTTTGCAAAGAACAATGTTGCTCCTAAGAAGGTACTCAAGGAGTTCCGTCTTGAAAACATCGCTGATGTTAACGTAGGCGACATTCTTAAAGCTGACGTATTCGCAGTAGGCGACAAAGTTGACGTTATCGGCACAAGCAAAGGTCACGGTACAGCAGGCTCAATCAAGCGCTGGAACTTCTCCAGACTCAGAGAGTCACACGGTACAGGTCCTGTTGCAAGACATGCTGGTTCTTTGGGCGCTTGTTCAACACCATCTCGTGTTTACAAGGGCAAGAAGCTCGCAGGTCACTACGGTGTAGACCGCACCACAGTTCAGAATTTGATTATTGCTAAGGTTGACGTCGAGAACAACCTCATCGCTGTTAAGGGCGCTATTCCGGGTCCTAAGGGCGGAATCGTTGTTATTGCCGATGCCAAGAAAGCGTAACGGAAGGAGTGTTTAAAGTATGCCTAATGTATCAGTATTCGATATGAACGGTAAAAAGGTTTCCGACATCGCTCTCGCAGAGACAGTTTTCGGAATCGAGCCGAATGCTTATGCTATGCACCTTTGCGTAGTTAACTATTTGGCAAATCAGCGTCAGGGCACACAGTCAACCCGTACACGCTCAGAGGTTAGCGGCGGTGGCAAGAAGCCATGGAAGCAGAAGGGTACAGGCCGTGCTCGTCAGGGTTCTACAAGAGCTCCGCAGTGGACACACGGTGGTATCGCTCATGGTCCTAAGCCAAGAGAGTATGGTTTCTCAATCAACAAGAAGGTAAGAAGACTCGCTATGAAGTCAGCTTTCTCTTCAAAGGTTGCTGCTGAGGAACTTGTAGTTCTTGATGACCTTAAGCTTGACGCAATCAAGACTAAGGAAGTTGCAAAGGTTCTTGCAGCTCTCGAAACAGGCAAGAAGGTTCTCCTTGTTCTTCCTGAGAACAACGATGTTCTCTACAGAAGTGCAAGAAACATTGCAGGCGTTAAGGTTTCAACCGTTAACACATTGAATGTTTATGACATTCTTAATTGTGACACAATGCTCGTTCTTAAAGACGGCGTTGCAAAGATTGAGGAGGTATATGCATGAGTAAGTTAGCACAGGAAATCATCCTCCGTCCTATCATCACAGAAGAAAGTATGCTTGGTACAGCTGATAAGAAGTACACCTTCTCAGTTGACAAGAAAGCAAACAAGATTGAGATTGCTAAAGCTGTTGAAGAGCTTTTCGGCGTTAAGGTAGCAAAGGTTAACACAATCAACTGCCTCGGTAAGCTCCGCAGACAGGGCGTTTCACAGGGTTATACACCTGCTTGGAAAAAGGCAATCGTTACTCTTACAGAGGACTCTAAGACTATCGAATTCTTCGATGGTATGATGTAATTCAAAAATCGTTTTTATTCCGGTGGTAATGTATGGAGTTCGACATACTCCGCTAAGCCACTTAAAGGAGTGTGAATTAAATGTCGATCAAGGTCTATAAGCCGACTTCAAACTCTCGCAGAAATATGTCGGTTACAGATTATTCAGAGCTTTCAAAGGTTGCTCCTGAAAGAAGCCTCCTCGAACCGCTCAAAAATAAGTCAGGTCGTAACAGCTATGGTCGCATTACAGTACGTCATCGTGGTGGCGCAAACCGCAGAAAGTACCGTGTAATCGATTTCAAGCGTTCAAAGTTCGATGTTGTTGCTGAAGTTATCAGCCTCGAGTACGACCCGAACCGTTCAGCTCACATCGCTCTCATCAAGTATGAGGACGGCGAGAAGAGCTACATCCTTGCTCCTGCAGGTCTTGCAGTTGGTGACAAGGTTATGGCAGGCCCAGATGCTGATATCAAGCCGGGCAACGCACTGCCGCTCGTAAATATCCCAACAGGTACATTTATCCACAATGTAGAGCTTTATCCGGGCCGCGGCGGTCAGCTTGCAAGAGCTGCCGGTAACGCTGCACAGCTTATGGCTAAGGAAGGCGATTATGCTCTCCTCAGACTCCCATCAGGCGAGCTTCGTAAAGTTCCAGTTGGTTGTATGGCAACTATCGGTCAGGTTGGTAACGTTGATCATGAAAACGTTAAAATCGGTAATGCCGGTAGAAAACGCCACATGGGTTGGAGACCTACAGT
>DCGX01000050.1 GCA_002315505.1 Ruminococcaceae bacterium UBA1767 | reverse complement strand
AGGCTTAAAGACTTTTGTAATATTAAAAACATTATTAGAAAACGGATCACTTGAATACAACGGAACTATAATACTTGATGAACCTGAAATACACGAACATCCACAATGGCAATTGATTCTTGCTGAACTTATTGTTTTAATACAAAAAGAATTTAATATGCACATTTTAATAAATACTCATAGTCCTTATTTTCTAAAGGCCATTGAGGTGTTTTCTGCAAAATATGAAATTGCGCATAAGTGCAAATTCTATTTAGCTCAATGTCAATCGGATGATACCTCGAAAATAATTGATGTAACTTCTTCACCGGAAGAAATATATAAATTATTAGCGAGACCTTTACAAAATTTGGAGAATGTGAGGTTTCAAAATGATTGATGTTGATATTTTTCCCATTCTATCCAATAATAAATCAACCTTAAAGGAAACGTCAAAAGATAATCACGATGGAGCTATTACCTTTATGACAGAATCCGATGCTGAAGCTATTAATTTTGATAAAGTTAAAGATGAATACATTTCAGGGCTTGCTTTAACGAATGCTCCCAAATCAAACGATGCTTTATTTATCAATTCTGATACATTAGCGACTTTTATTGAATTTAAAAATGGCTTTTTTGATAGCGAAAAAAAATATGGTGTAAGGAAAAAAATATACGATAGTGTTTTGATTTTAAATGACATTATCGATAAAAATATTTCTTTTATGCGTGAACATTTGGATTATATTTTGGTTTATAATGAAGTGAAGAATTCAAATATAGAAACTCAATATTCCAATTCGGAATCTCGCGATTATATTGATAAAACATTATTAGGATTTGGTAATGAAAGATTAATCAAATTCGATTTAGAAAAATTTCAAGGATATTGTTTCAGGAATGTCTATACATATACTGTAAAAGAGTTTAAGGAAAATTTTGTAAACAAAATAGTTTAAATTATTTTTATATGTATGTTCGCTGTCAGTAAACAGTTTTTTCAAATCCCATATGAACACTCGCACCAAAAAAACATCCTGACCATTTGGTTGGGATGTTTTTTGTTAATGAACTTGAAAAGGAAGGAGCAAGCAACAGCTTGCGGAAGAAAACACTCCGATGGACCATCAGAGCCGTAAGATAACCAAGCCACAGTGAGAAGTTTCACGAAGTGATGAAATGGGTAAATTATACATAATAAAATTATTTCTTCAAAAATTTATTAAAAAATGATGCGGTATCGGACAAGCGTTTTAATTTCGGCATATCCCAGTCACAAAGCGGAGCAACATTGAAGTCGGTCATACTGTTTGTAAGAAGCTGTGTTGCCTCTTTAAATGACGGATAATCCTTATTTTTCTGCTCTGTCCACGAATTTTCCGCAAATGCAAACCATCTCGGAACGAGCATGTACTCAAGCCTCTGCGGATTGTCGACAAATTCTGTCCACATCGGTGCTTCAGTGCCGATTATATTTTTTCTGCCGTTTTTATCAAGCACTTTATTGCCGAGAGGATTATAAGAATATACCTTCTGAAGCGGATACATTCCGTACGGATAATCAAAATAATACGGACTGAAATCCGAAATTATAACCTTGCTTCCCCTGTTTGCATATTCGGGTGCAAGATTTTTTTTATCCATCCATCGCTGAATAACAATATCGGAATCAAGTTTTTTGCCTTTTAAGATATCGTTCCAGACAATTGCTTTTTTGCCCTTTGTTTTAAGATAATCGGAAATTTTATTTGAGAAAACGCATTGCAATTCATTGAAATTCTTAAGACCGTTTTCTTTAAGAGCATTGTTACACAACGGGCAATCCTCACGATAGTCATTCGGAGCCTCGTCACCGCCGATATGAAAATATTCATACGGGAACATATCACAAAGCTCATCAAGCAGCTTTTTAATAAATTCAAATGTATCAGCATTTCCGATGCAGAAATTATCCTTGTAAATACCCTGTCGCATTTTGACCTCGACAGGTTCTTTTTTACAGCTCAGTTCGGGGAAAACGTGTAAAATTGCGGAGCTGTGTCCGGGAATATCAATTTCGGGGATTACGTCTATGTATCTTTCTTTGCAGTATTCAACAATTTCGGCAATCTGCTTTTTCGTGTAATAGCCGCCATACGGCTTATCACTCTTACACATTGAGCCGAAGTTATCACCGTTACGTACACTGCCCTTTTCAGTCAGTTCGGGAATTGTTTCAAGCTCAATACGAAAACCCTGGTCATCTGACAGATGCCAATGAAATTTATTAAGCTTAAGGTCACTCGCAAGGTCGATAAATTTCTTAATTTCGTCAAAATCAATCATATGTCTTGCACAATCAAGCATAAATCCACGATAAGAAAACACAGGACAATCCTCGATTTCACAACGTGGAATACTTTCACCATACAGAGCATTAAGCTGTTTTATCGTCTTCTGAGCGTAGAAAAAGCCACGCTCATCGCCTGCGTAAATTGTTATTTTTTCGTCAGCAACAATTCTGTAAGCGTCTTTGTTTGTAAAAGACATATTTTTTACGCAAATCATTTCATTTGATTTACAAAATCCGCCTTTTTCTTTAATTATTTGCGGTTGCGGTACTAATCTTATCATTTTACCACGCCTTTAGTGTTTATTTTAAGTGAAATTAAATCCTTTGTGAAGGTTTTATTCTTTTCAAAGCCACATTTTACATAGAATTTACAGGCATCGGAATTCCTTTCAATGACATTTACAGAAAGAGTTTCAATGCCCTTAGCTGAAAGATGCTTGCGAAGTACATCAATCATCTGCGAACCATAGCCCATGTGCTGATATTCCGGCAAAAGGTCAATGTGAAGGTGTGTACCATATTCAGCGGTAGCAAGAACCATAGTTGCGAGATATCCAACAGCGACAGCATAAAGGAAAAGAGATTGCTTTCGGATTTTCGGGAGATATATCTTACGCATTTTTTTCATAAAGCTCCTGTAATCCGACGAGCAAAGAATATAACCGACCGCTTTACCGTCATCACTGAGAACAAAAATATTATCGGCTTCATTCTCTGTGAAATAATCATTATAGACGAGCGGAAGAGCATTGAGAATTATCTCGTTTTTCGAGAAAAACTCCCCTGCTGTTGCTTTACATATGTATTGAACTTGTGACTTGTCAGTTTCTTTGTATTTTCGAATTTCAATCATAATTTCTTTATTCGGGAGAACACAGTTCTCACCTACAGGTTAATATAATTTTGCTTGAGATTCTTCGTCGCTGTGCTCCTCAGAATGACATACCAATAAGGCTCCTGTTTTCCGTGTAACGGAAAAAGTTATTCCTCTGATATGGGAAATGTCGCAAAGCGACAAAAGGGTTTACAAAGCTGTCACGAAGTGACTGAGGGAGTAAATAAAGTAGTAAGTAATAGTGAATAGTGAATATGTAGGGCAGGCGGCTCTGCTCCTGCCGATTTTCGCAAGAAAATCCTTTATTCAATTTGCTTCGCAAATTCGGCAAGAGTAAACCCTTGCCCTACAAAATAATTTTTAAATCGTCCGCGACATATTACTTTTTCACTATTACATATTACTTTTAAACAATCCCTCCGTCATTGCTTCGCAATGCCACCTCCCTTTGCACAAGGAAGGCTGAAAAGCAGGTCATTCTGAGCGGAGCGAAGAATCTAATTTTATTGCTTATTGAGATTCTTCGTAGCTATGCTCCTCAGAATGACATACATTGGTGTATTTTGCATTGATTAAAACCTTACAAACCATTCGTAGATTTTAAGGAAAAATCTTCTTACAGCTGTAAACGGTTCAAACGGCTTCTTTGCACTTGAATAGGTCACGGTATGTGCACCGCTGTTATATGCTGTCATACCGCCTTGTGTATCAAGTCCGATTGTTGTACTCTTCATTGTACCTGCGTTCTGATAATCCCACTCTTCGAAGCCGATAAGACCTGTCATTGAATTCGAAATTAGCTCAAAATTAAAGTTCCTTGCATCCTTAAACATCGGGTCAGCGATAACAGGATTATTGATATAGCCCTTATTCTGTGCCTTTACGATGCTCATTGTCTTTGATTCATAATCATCAAGGCTGAGTACAGCTTTCTCGCCGAGCTTATAATCCCAGATAATGTTATTGTTATCGGTGAACGATTCAATATTATCAATGTGAGAATAAATATTTACTCCGTCATCAGACAGAAGAATATTCGAGTAAAAATCCGCACTCTTCATACTTCCGAAACGCTTGTCATTTCTCTTAAATGCGGAATTTACACGTACCTGCGACTCGCCGCTGAGCGCAAAAATATTATTTCTTACTGTGTTATATGAGCCATAATGAAGATGATATGAATCGCTTCCACAGGCAAAAACGAGGTTTTTCTCAACAAGAATCTTTGAAGAGCCTTCGTCAAGGTAAACGCCCCATCCGCCGTAGCCGCCCTCTTCGGGGTCAGCGGCAACATTATGAATTACGTTACCCGAAATAACAGTACCCTCCTGGATTCCGAGTGTGTAAATTCCACCCATATCCGAAAGCCAACCCTGTCCTATATCATAAATAAGGTTGTCACAGATATGATTGTTATAGGTTACGGAGTATGCAAAGCCCCATACCCAACCGACAGAAATTGCAGAATAATAGCCGTCATGAATTTCATTATGGAGAATATCAACTGTATTTGCGTGAATTACGAGAACAGCAACAGAATTAAAGAACACCTTACCGTAGCCGTCAATAATATTATTCGAAACAGTTATATTTTTAATAACTCTGCTGTCATCAACAGGAACATTTCCGCCTCTGATATAAACAGCCTGTGCACCGATATTATTGAAAATACAAGAGTCAACTGTTGAATTCTTAACCGCAACACCGAAGAAGATTGCACAAGCGGCAAGGTCACGGAATTCGCAGTTTTTAATTGTAACATTGTTTGAATTTGTGTAGGAAATACACGGAGTTGCATCATAGCCTGCCTGGCTTGACCAGTCACATTCAGCATTATTATGCGGAATATTAAAGCCGTTTCCACGGAAAATAATATTTTCAAAGCTGATTCCGTCAACACCGTCAACGGAAATCATTGTTTCAAGCTCAGAGCCCCACAAGGTCACTTCGTCAGCTTTTTCGCCATCGAACGGGACATAATACAGTGTACCGTCAGCCTTGTCAAGATACCACTCGCCTGCCTCATTGAGTGCCTCAAAAACATTTTCAAGGAAGAAACGGTTATCAACTTCAGCTCTCATTGAAGTCGGTCTGCTGATTGCAATATGACCTGTTGAAGCATCATATGACTTTATTGTAGCCATTTCGTCCTTCCAGTAGTGAAGAAGACGAACCACAACGTCATTCTCGTTCTTAAAACTCTGCATTTTCGACTTATCGGCATAAAAACCGACATAATGGTCATGCACGGCATTATCCTTTGTAATGTTGTCATCCTGTGAAACCTTTGTAATGTAAAGATAACCGCTCTCAGGATAACGAGTACGGTTCAAGGTAGTCTTATCATTAAAAAGAATATTGAAATCAGCATCCGTTCCGACATATTTTTTAAATGCCTTTACACCATTAACCGTGCATTCCTCAAAGCCCGTGTAGGCCTTTCCCGAGGTAAACACAACCTTTTCACCGTTATATGCCTTGTAAAGAGTCTCCTTTTTATCCGCAGAAGTGAATTTCACTGTTTTATCAATAGAATAGCTGCCCTCACGGAAATAAACCACAACAGTTCCCCTCTTTGTACGAGCAAGAGTCTGTGCGGCAAAAATAGTTTTAAGCGGACTGTCTTTAGTTCCGCTGTTTTTGTCATCACCAGAATCCGAAACGAAGATTTCATTATCATAGGTCTTCGGCAATGCAGATACCGAAAATACTAATGTAGAAGTCATCATAATCAAACATAGTAATATGGAAATAATTTTTTTCATATTATTGCCTCCTTTTTGTTAATTATATATTATTTGAATTGAGATAGCAAGAAAAAAATAGAAAGTGATTTGGAATTCCCGGTGGAAGGACACAGTGTGCATTGTGCATTTTGATGTAGGTATCATCCCCAACTCAGGATTTTAAATTCTCAGTAGTGGCATCACTTTGTGCACCCGTTGAAGATTCATAAGAGATAGACAAAAGAACACTGTACTCCACTACGTGATAATCGAAGTTTCTTCAAACCTCAGGCGACAGGTTGTCGCCTCTACGGGATTAATTTAACTGAGATTCTCATAATGACATATCAGAAAAAATAATTAAATTTGCTTCGCAAATCGGCAGGAGCAGAGCCCCTGCCCTACATATCAACGATGAACAAACAAGAATCATGTCATACTGAGCATAGCGAAGTATCTCATTTTACTTCTTCTTGAGATTCTTCGTCACTTAGCTCCACAGAATGACATATCGTAATCCTAATTTTGCATTGAAAAAGCTCCCCGAAGGGAGCTTAATATTACCACTTATTATGTACTCTTTCAGCGAAGACTACCTTATCCTTGAATTCAACAGCTCTGCCGTCATCGAGGATTGCCTTTCCGCTCATAAGACCGAATACCTGATGCGGAAGCATACAGATAACCTTTAAGTCAAGCGGAGCAACTCTGTCAATGAGTGGCCTGAAGGTCATCTCAAAGCGGCCGTCGTTACTCGTGAAGGTCCACGGCTCAGTGTAAAGATATTCGCCGTTCTTCATCGGGATATTAAATTTAATCTGGTCGAGCTTGTGGCTCTTGCCGTTGAAGAAAAGCATATTTTCACTTGCGGCGGAAGTATTGCCGAAGCCGTAACCGATGTTAAAGCCGAACACATTTCCGTCATCAAGCACCATCTGACCACTGCCCCAGTACCAGGTATTATCGTATGTCCATACTCCACGTCCCCAGTCGAGTGTGCCAAGCGACTTGTTTTCCTCGTTGAAATCCCATTCGAGATTATCGAACTTCATAAAGCCGTTTGCTCTCATACAATTGATTTTCTGATTGTAATAGAAGTGAGCATCCTTATCGAAAGGTGTGGCGATAACCATACTTTCCTCGGGAATTTCGGTCAATTCAACGTCGAAGGTCAATGTCTTCTTGCTGTTGCAGAAGTTATCATATCTGCCGAAAAGATGACGAGTTTTTCCGTCATTTGCAAAGGTCATTTCGCAGGTGCCGACCTTTGAGTGAATGTCACCCTTTACGCTTGTGGATGGCAGATTCAGCTTGCCGAGAGGGAAAGGTCCTATCTCGCTGTCATTCATCTGGAACGGCTTATCACCGAAGCCCATGAGCGAAATGCTCAGACAGCTTACATATCCGCTGTCGGAGATTGTAAGACAAAGTCCGCAGTCCTGATTGCCGATATAATAGTAGTCCCACTCCTTAATACGCATTTTCTTAGCCTTGATATCGGAACGGTTATATTCCCAGTAGAGCTTCTTTGCAAAGCCCGGCTCTTTGATATTACCATTGCCGTCTAAAAGGCGCTGAGGTGCTGTAATTTCATGCTGAGTTGACATAAATTCACCTTATTTCTTCATCTGAGCTAAATCTCTGTAGTTTATGAGCTTAAAGCCAAGTGCTTCAAGATGCTGCTTTGTCTGAGGGTCCTTGAGGAAATTGTATTCCCATACTCTTCTCTGCCAGCAGCCTGATGTACCCTTGAGGTCATCTGTTTCAATTGCAGGATGCATATATGTTTCTGTAACTGCTCCGTCCGGGAACATTCTGTAAAGGTTGTACATATACTCCTTGAAGTTCTCATAGCTCTCAGCCTGAGGACCTTCCCAGTCGTTAGGAATGAGGAAGTCGGGAATAGCTACACCCTTTGCCTTTGCATAATCCATTACCTGTGAGAAAATGCCCTTAACGCTGTCCTTGTCAATCTTGATGTCGAGCATTGCATTGTCGAACATCTCGTCAGGAATATTTCCCGGGAAACGGAACGGAAGTCCGTACTCTGAAGCTGTGTCAAATGCAACTGTCAAAAGCTCAAAACGACCTGTTTCGATGCCGTAGATTGAGCCCATGTGGTTGTCAACGTGTGACGGATTAAGACCGAGCTTCTTGAGCTTCTCAATCTGAGCTATGCACTCACCCTTAACCTCGGCAAGGTCAGCATGCTTCTCGAACTCGTCACTCTCATAGAACATATAGCCGTCATCCATACGGAGAGAATCTGTGTTCTTGGAGTTTACAGGAGCCCAGCGATATCTGCCCCATTCTGAGGTGAATGTCCAGTGTACACCGATTGCAAGCTCAGGGTTTGCCTTAGCGAACTGTGCAGCCTCAGGTGCCCAGCCGCAGGGAGCCATAATTGTTGATGATGTAAGCGGAGAATTCGGGTCCTTGAACAAGTCCATAACTGCAAGGTTAGCACCTCTGCACATTCCGAAATCATCTGCGTTGATAATTAAATACTTTGACATAAATATATCTCCTTTGGGTTATTAATATTCTGTTATATTTTAACAAATATCAAGTAAAATGTAAACCGAATTTTCAAAATACTACTAATAGCACAAAATGTACAGATATTATTTATTTATATTAACTAAATATAGATTGACATATGCGAACATTTGTTCTATAATATTAATCGGAGATGCTATTAAAAGGAGAAAGGAGGAAGCATGAAAGATATACAAGGATATATAAAGCTGAACAGAAGTATTCTTAACTGGCAGTGGTACGACAAACCGAATGTGCGTGCCGTTTATTTTCATTTACTGTTAACCGCCCAGTATTCTGACCACGAATGGCAGGGCGTTAAATTAAAATGCGGTCAGACAATATGCAGCTATAATGGTCTTTCGAAAGCACTCGGCATATCAGTGCAAGAGGTCCGAACCGCAATAAAGCACCTTGAAGAAAGCAAGGAAATAACACTCAGAGCAACAAACAGATTCAGTATTGTAACCATTGAAAAATGGGACATTTTCACTAATAATACAAATTCATCAACAAACGAATCAACATTCAATCAACATTCAGCTAACACTCAATCAACATTCAATCAACAACGATATAATAAATATAATAAAAATAATAAATATAATAATAATAATTGTGACGGAAAACCATCTTATGATGTTGAGGAGTTTGAGAAAAGGGCAATTCCCCTGCCCGTTTATGAAAAAGGTGCGACGAACAGGATTTGATTTTTATTTGAGATTCTTTTTCGCTTTGCGCCTCGGAATTACATATCAGAAAAAACAATTCAATTTGCTCCTCAAATTCGGCAGGAGCAGAGCCCACTGCCCTACAAATCAACGATGAACAAACAACAATCATGTCATACTGAGCATAGCGAAGTATCTCATTTTACTTCTTCTTGAGATTCTTCGTCGCTTTGCTCCTCAGAATGACATTTTAATAAACAATGCAAGATAGAGCGTAATTGTGCATTGTGCATTGTGAATTGTGCATTGAAAAAAAGCTCCGCCGAAGCGAAGCAAATTCTTATCTTTTTTATCGTTTTATCATTTTATTCTTTATTTTTCAAGCTATGTGAGAAGGTGAACAACAGCGGTCCTGACACGCAGGCGGCAAGCACATAGGCACACGGCTGTGCAAGTTCAATACCCTTCAGTTTAAATAAATAACTCAGCAGCAGAATAAGCGGAATATAGAAAAGTCCGTTCTGCGAGCAGGCAAGGAAGAATGCTCTGCCTGTCTTGCCAATTGCCTGGAAGCACATATTCGCAATCATAACAGTAGGCAGGAACACCATGGCAATACAGACATATCGCAGTGCATCTGTTCCGACCTCGACAATCATTTCCTCCGAGCGGAAGAGTGAGATTATCCTCGGAGCAAAAATGAACATAAATGTCGAAATTACAGTGCAGACAATCGTATTGAATTTGAGTGTGAAAAGAATGCTTTCACGCACTCTGCTGTATTTTTTTGCACCGTAATTGAACGAGCATACAGGCTGAAAGCCCTGTCCGATTCCGACACCGATTGAGAAAATCATCATTGAGCATTTTGCAACAATACTCATTGCGGCAATACACGCATCCCCGTATGGTGCGGCAGTTTTGTTCAGAAGCATTGTCGAAATTGAATTGAGCGATTGTCTTGCAAAGCTCGGTACACCCGTGGAAAGAATCTGCCATGTAACCTTCGGGCTGAACGAGAAATATTTCGGTGAGATTTTACTTTGTGCCCTGCCCGAAAGGAATATAGCGAGCAAAATTCCCATACTGATATACTGTGAAATCGCTGTCGCAATTCCTGCACCCGAAATTCCCATATCAAAGCCGAAAATCAATATCGGGTCGATTATCATATTAAGGATTCCGCCTGTGGTAAGACCTATCATCGCAAGGCTTGCCATACCCTCATAGCGAAGAATGTTATTCATAACGCATGAAGTAGTGAAGGCAGGTGCGGCAATAAGAATGAATTTAGCGTAATCAATCGCATACGGAAGAATTGTGTCCGTGCTTCCGAGGAATTTCATAAAAGGACTCAACGAGCAAAGACCTGCAATGGCAATTATTATACCGACCGTCAAAGCATCAAAAAATGCGGTTGAACAATATCTTTTCGCTTCGGAAACGTCCTTGGCACCGAGGTGACGGGCAATTATACTGCCTGCACCGTGACCGAAGGTAAAGCCACACGCCTGGATTATTCCCATAAGTGTAAACACGATTCCCGTTGCACCGCTTGCCGGAATGCTGATTTTGGAAACAAAGTAAGTGTCGGCGGCATTGTAAATCATTGCGACCATCATACTTATAACCGTCGGAACAGCAAGGCTCGGTATGAGCTTGCTTATTTTTGTTTCCGTCAGCCTTTGAAATTGTAAGGTGGGGTTCAATTTTTTCAACTATTATCTGCTCTTTTCTATTTTAAAACTGTTTTTTATTATAACACAAACGAAAAATATTGCAATGTCAAAAGCCCTTTTTTGACAAAATAAGCGATTGCAATGGCGTATGATATACTCATAACCTTGAAAAGAGGGATGATTTTGACGGTCTACGTTGATGTGCTGCTGATTGTAAATCTTTATATAAATTACATACTTTTGCTTTGTACATCGAAAATAATCCCGAGCAAGCCTGAGCAGGTGCGAATTCTTATAAGCTCAGTCATCGGAAGCATATACGGACTTATAATATTCCTGCCCGATTTGCCGAAAATCGTTGAGCTTCTATCTAAAATTATCGTTTCGGTTATTATGATAATAATCTGCTTCGGATTTATAAATACACGGCAATTCATACGTGGAATTATGTCATTTCTCGCCGTCAGCTTCACCTTTGCAGGACTTATGTATCTTATCTGGACAGCTGTTGCCCCGATAAATATGTATCTCGCAAACGGAATAGCCTACTTTGACATTGATTTAAAGGTGCTTGTAATCACAACAATCGCCTGCTTTATTATAATTTGTGCAATTAATTTTTTCATTTCAAGAAAAGCACCTAAATCCTCAATATATCAGCTTACAGTTACTAACAGCGGAAAATCCGCAGAGCTGACAGGTCTTTGCGACACGGGAAATTCTCTACGCGAAGCCTTCAGCGGATATCCTGTTTTCATTTCACAATATGATGCAATTAAGGAGATTTTACCGCAGAGTGTCAGAAATTATTTCAATTCAACCGAGCCTAAAGCTGACGGAAGTATTCGCTTTGTTGTATACAATACAATTTCGGGAAGCGGACTTCTGCCGACATTCAGACCCGATGAGGTCAGAATAAAAAGTCTTAGCAGGAATTTCACAGTCAATGATGTCTACATAGCCGTTATCGACAAAAATCTCGGCAACGGAGAATATCAGATAATACTTAATCCATCTGTATTTGAGGAGGCAAAGCTGTGAAAAGCATACTTAAATTCTTAAGAATAATAAAAGAGAAAATTATTCCCGAAAAGTCATTCACGCACTACATAATCGGCCCGGAAACCCTGCCTCCGCCACTTACAAAGGCTCAGGAGGAAGAAATAGTAGAAAAGCTGAAGCTCGGCGACGAGGCTCAGAGAGATGAGCTGATTATACATAATCTACGGCTTGTCGTTTACATTGCGAAGAAATTTGAAAGTCCCTCCGCTACCGTCGACGACCTCGTTTCAATCGGCTCAATAGGATTAATAAAGGCTGTTCGGACATTCTGCCCCGACAAGAATATTAAGCTCGCAACCTACGCCTCACGATGCATTGAAAATGAAATTCTTATGTTCCTACGCAAAACCAGCTCGCAGAAAAACGAGGTTTCACTCGACGAGCCTCTCAATGTGGACTGGGACGGAAATGAATTGCTTTTATCTGATATTCTCGGAAGTGAGCCGGATATCGTAAACAAGGGAATTGAATTAGAGGATGAAAAGAGCATCATTTTGCGTACAATCAATAATATGAATGAACGAGAAAAGACGATAATGAGTATGCGGTTCGGTCTTTACGGCAACACCGAGCATACGCAAAAAGAGGTTGCGAACATTCTCGGAATTTCACAGAGCTATATTTCGAGACTTGAGAAGAAGATTATCAAGAGATTAAAAAGAGAAATAGAGGTTTAGGCAATTCACAATTATATATTATTTGACAGAGAATAATATAAAAGCCTATGTGAATTTGACGAAGTAAAAAACGGAGGGATTGTTTGTTCTTGAGATTCTTCGTCGCTTTGTTCCTCAGAATGACATACTTGCCCTACTTATTCACTATTCACTATTACTTATTACTTTATTTAC
>DCGX01000011.1:5047-10408 GCA_002315505.1 Ruminococcaceae bacterium UBA1767 | reverse complement strand
TTGTGGTTTCGGTCTGCTGATTTGGAGGTGATTTCATTTCGGTTTTTTGTCCGTCTTGACTTTCACCATTCTGTGTCGGAGGTTGCTGACCATCCTGCGATTCAGTGTTTTGCGTTTCGCCGTTCTGTGTCGGAGGTTGCTGACCATCCTGCGATTCAGTGTTCTGTGTTTCACCATTCTGTGTTGGTGGCTGTTGATTCTGTTCTTCGCCGTCAGGTTTATCCATTCCGCCACCGCCTTGTCCCATGTTGCCCATTGAACCCATATCGGAAATTGTAATGTCGTCAGCCTTAACAAAATTGCTTGTATCGGTCTGAGTTTCACTTGTTGAACCGATTGTTCCGTCGAGCTGAAGTTTAACACTTTCGGCACGGAGCAGACAGAATTCCTTGAGAGTATCAATACCCTTGATAAATTCGTCATATGTGCAGAACTTTGTCGGGTCTTTTTCAACATAAGGGGAAATCATTTCCTTAACACGGTCAATTTCTTCCTCAAATTTACCGCTGTCAAAGTAGCTTTCAATGAATTCGGTGAAAAGCTCGTGATATTGTTCGGTGTATTCTTCACTGTTGAGAATCCACGCAATCATCGGTCGTGAATCTGTTGTGCCGCCCGAAACAGGGGAGTCAATCGGAGAATTCACAAGACTTTGTGCTCCGCCCATTGACTGGAAACCGCCGAAAGCGAGGTTGTAGTCCCACGGAATCATTGACAGCTGACCGTCATTTTCTGTAAGGTAGTAGTTGTGAATCATTGAGCCTGTGTAGCTGTCACCGTTGAGTACGAAATTGTGAACAACAAAGTAGCGGATAACTTCCTCAATGTCAACTGTGTTTTCAAGCTCTGTTTCTTCATTGAGATTTTTAAGGGAAGCTATTAAAGTTTCTTTGTCGCTGTCATTTATCTTAGTCTTTGCATTGTTGAAAATATTTGTGTAGCTGTCATATTCGTCATCGGAGTAGATGAGCTTAACATCGTCACTGCCCATTCCGCCACCGCCTTGGCCACCACCTTGACCACCACCGTTTTCACCATCGGGTTTTTCGGGAGGAGTACCTGTATCCGATGTGTCACCATCGGGCTTTGCAGGTGGTGTGTTGGTGTCGGTTTCCTCGGAATTGTCATCACTTGATTGTCCGGGCATTCCCGGGAAATTACCATCGGGCATCTGCGGCATTTCGCCATTGCTGAAGTCGGGCATTTCGCCATCAAAGCCTTCTGGCATACTCGGCATTTCACCGTCACCGAAGCTCGGCATATTTCCTCCGCCGAAGCCTCCCGGAGGCTCCTGCATACCCGAATTATTACTTTGCTCTGTATTAGCTTTTGTTGTGGTTTCTTCGTTTGTATCCGCTTTGGAAGTGGTTGTTTTGCTTGTGTCTGTTTTGGTTTCTGACTTTGAGGTTGTTGCTTCTGTGGTTTCTTCGGAGCTGTTTGCTTTCTGCTCTTCGTTGAATTTATCCATATCGAAGTCGTCGCCGTTTCCTTTGCCACCGCCCATTGACTGACTGTCGGGCTTATAGAGATTTACATCGTCATTTCCGTAATTTCGCTGAAGGAATGAATCCTCAACGCCCTCAACTGCAAGGTAAAGTCCCCAGTCTTCGCCGTTGACCGTAATGTAAACATAACTGCAAAGCGGTGATGAAACGCTGAAGTCATTCATCATTGTGTAGACAAGATAGTCCTTCATATAGGTGTTGTCCTGAATGATGTTGTTAAGGCAGAGCTTGTCAAGTCCGTAATAGGTTTTCGTGCTGTCATAAGCGTCAAACTCAACCTTGAAGCTGTATCGGTTGTTGCCGTAATTCTTAACCTGTGTAAGAGACGTGTTTCCCTTACCGCGAATAGCAACATTTTTATATGCTTCATTGTCAATTACAAGCGAGCACATTGTGTACTCTTCGCTTGTGCAGGTTTCGAGAAAAGCATCCCAATCGTCCATAATGATGTTGATTGAGTGAACATAGGACTGGTCAAAGAGCTTTGATTCATAGCCCATAGCTCTTGATGCTACGGTAATACCTAACTTTTCACCGTTAACAAACAGTACGGAAATTACAATGACAAACGCAAGAACAATACAACAAATTTTGTCAAAATTCTTGTTTGTTGACATCGTATCACCTTAACCCATATATTCGCCGTTGTAGCTTACAAGCACAGCATTGTTAACACCCTGCATATCTGATAATTTGTTGATGAAATCTGTGTTGTCGTCCTTAAGACGGATTTCGAGATTAAGCTCAACTGAGCCTTTCTGAGCTGACTTGCTCTTTGTTACGCATTTAACTGTGTTGCTCTTGATATAGTCCATTGCACTCTTTTCACTATCGTGAGAATCGCAGTTAACAACAATGATATATGGATTTTTGTGTGATTTTTTGTTTACGAAAATCATAAGAATAACGCCGATGATAACACTGCCGATTACTGCAAGAGGAATCATGCCTGCGGCGAGAACTATGCCGACTGCGATTGACCAGAAGAGGAATGCAATGTCGAGCGGTTCTTTGATTGCGGTACGGAAACGAACGATTGATAATGCACCGACCATACCGAGTGAAAGAACAACGTTTGAAGTAACTGCAAGAATAACAACGGTTGTAATCATTGTGAGGGCAACGAGTGTAACACCGAAGCTCGATGAGTACATAACGCCCTGATATGTCTTTTTGTAAACGAGGAAGATGAAAAGTCCTAAACCGAATGCGAGTAAAAGTGCGATTGCCATGTCAACATAGCTTACGCTGTTGATGTTTTCAAGAAAACTTGATTTAAAAATATCATTGAATGTCATAGTAAAATTTCTCCTTTTTTATCAGCCGTAAATTCGGCAAGCTGCGTATTTTGAAAATGCGGATGAACGTCGTCCTGTGAGCTGAACCGCATCACGGATAATGTTCGGTAAAAATTCGTCCCACTTTACTTCGAGTATAATCGGCGCATCGCCTGCGGGGACAGTAAGGCACTTCGGATTGAGGAAATCCGTACAATGAAGTCCTGTGCGGATGTTGTAGTCGAGAGTAACTCTCACATTGCCTGCAGGATAGGTGTACGGCTCACGAGTGTAGTCAACAATTGTTTTCGGACGCAGTCCCTTTGAAAGAATTTTTGAGTACAGCTCTTTAACAAGGGGTCTGTCGCTTTCAAGCATCCAGCCGTAGTCACCGTCAACAATTTTTTGTGCCTCTTCTGCGGAAATGTTAACTTCGGATTTCTGGCAAAGACCGTTGATTTTACTTTTCTTTTCGAGTGCGATGAAAGACGTGTCGCCATTGTAGTAACGGATGCGGAATTTTTCACGCATATTCACACCGTCGATTTTTTCACGAAGAGCGGTGTCATAAAGATTGTCGAAGTACAGACTTCTTATCTCATATTTTCCGTTAATCGAATGACTGTCAATTTTCGCAACGGTACGAAGACGTTGTCGGATTGTAATCATATCCGACATATTAATTTCGTGTTTCCATTCGTGTCGAAAGTCCATTTTAAGCTCCTTTCATAGATTTGATGATGCTATGATAACATTTGTAAATTAATTCAACCTTAAATTGAAGTTAAAAGAATTAAAACAAATTGTGAACAAAAAGTAAAAAGCCATCTCAGTGTTAACTGAAACAGCTTTTTGAGCAGATTAAAATTATATTATTCTTCGTCCTGCAATTCGGTGATGAGTCTTTCGATTGCATCAACAGATTCAAAATTCTCCGGAATGAGCTTGTCTGCACCGATTTCAACATCAAATTCGTCATTAAGCTCATTAACCAATGTGAAAATGTTGAGAGATGTAAGAACATTACTGCTGATAATGTCTGTTATTGAATCAAAATCAACTCCGCTTTTGATTCCTTCAAGAATTTCAATGATTTCGTCACGCATGATTTATTTCTCCTTTGATTGTTTCTTTAAAATTTTATAATTTTCTTTAATATATTTTCTATCAATCTTGCCGTTTGCATTGTGCGGCATGGAATTGATTTTAAATATTACATCGGGAACCATGTATTCGGGAACCTTGCTTCGGATTTTTTCCTCAACCTGCTGAACGCTCAGCCTTGCTCCCTCGTAAGCGAGAACAATTTTACTCTTTTCACTGTCATAAACACAGCAGACAGAGCTTATATTTTCAACGCTGAAAGCGGCAGTTTCAATTTCACCAAGCTCAATTCGATAGCCCATGTGCTTTATTTGAAAATCCTTTCTGCCGATGTATTCAATTTCTCCGAGATTGTTGTATTTAACAATATCGCCCGTGCGGTAGATTATCTCGGGATAGGCAGTATTTAAAGGGTTCTGAACAAAAACCGAGGCCGTTTTTTCGGGATTGTTGTAATATCCCGGTATCACAAACGAGCCGCGAACACAAAGCTCACCCTCTTCACCGAAGGCTGTTTCCTTGTCCTCATCATTTAAAATAAACACGTCGCAATTATTGCAGGCTTTTCCGATAGGCAGACTTTCGTCGTCGGAAAAATCTCTGTCAACAACATAATATGTGCAGATATCCGTCGTTTCTGTCGGACCGAAAAGATTTGCGAACATTGCATTCGGGAAGTGCTTTCTCCACACATTCAATTGCTTTACAGGCATGGATTCTCCTGCAAACAGAACTTTTTCAAGAGTCGGCACAGTTGCAAAATCAAGAGCTTTCCATTTGGCAACAATTCCAAGTGCAGACGGAACCCAGTAAAGTGTATTTACTTTATGTTCTGCAAGAAATTCAAGCAATTTTACAGGGAAAATGAACAGACTTTTCGGAATAATAACAAGTGTTCCACCGGATTTAAGCGAGCTGAAAACATCGGTAACAGACATACTGAAATAAAACGGAGCCTGACTTCCGAAAATTGTTTTGTCTGTAATATCAAAGGTTTCGCATACCCATTCTGTATAGGAAATTACATTTTTGTGAGTAACAACCGCACCCTTAGGAACTCCCGTTGAACCCGATGTAAACAATACATAAAGCGGGTCGGTGTCAATCATTTTTGAATGAACCTCATCTAACAGCTTACAGTCAATTTCATAATCGCTGTCGCTGTAAATAACAGCCTTAAGTGATGAAATCACACCCGGAAGCTCAGCAGACTTATTGGTGACAACACCGAAAGGATTAAGTGTGCTGCAAATGCTTTGGAGTCTGTCTTCGGGCATATGAACATCAATAACCACATAGAAATTTCCGCTGTACGCAACTCCGAGCATAGCTTCAATGCAATCAACACTTTTGTCAATAAAAATTAAAAACGGCTTGTTTTTAGCTCCTGTTTTTGCAATTTCACTGCCGATTGACATTGCTTTGCTTTGCAATTCGCTGTAAGTAACGGCTCTGTTTTCGTCAACAAATGCGAG
>DCGX01000011.1:1187-4964 GCA_002315505.1 Ruminococcaceae bacterium UBA1767 | reverse complement strand
TTAATTCCTGATATTTTTTATAATAATCCATGTGTTTTATAGCTTCATCATATGAGCTGTAGAACATATTTGATACATCGGTACCGTTATTGACTTCGGTAAAGAATTCACAGTACAGCTTTGTAAAGGAATCTGCACCCTCACTTGACAGATGACGTTTATCATAGAATGATGATGAATCGTTGAAATATTCATCTCTGTTTATAAACAGGTCAAAGTTGTAAATTTTGCAGTTGGTTTCGTTTGCAATCTCAACGAAATCGTTAACCAACGGCTCGTAGTTTGCCGCTCTCCATAGCCAGCTCTCGGCATTTGGCATTATGATTAAAACAACCTCTGCATTGTATGACTGACATAATTTAATCAGTTCACGAAGCTGGTCTTTGCACTGCTCAACCTCAGGTTCAACAGGCTCGCTTGCTCTTTCGTTCAGAATTTCATCGTCGGTAAGACTGATATCCTTCGGCTTTTTCTTATGAATGGTTTTAATTTCCGTTCCGTTGGATTCCGGGCTGAGAACAGATTTAATTACCGCTTTTGTGCCAAGATTCATCCATACGGAGTAAAACTTGGGATAGTCCTCGACACGCACATTCTTAAAGAAATAGTTTACTCTTTCCTTTGGATTTGAAAGTCTTGAAATCAGGCTGATTTCACCCTCGGATTTCCATCTTTCGTTGTCGTATGTCAAGTCGTCGTCCTCAAGTCCGAGAACAACTTTTTTAATGTTGTTTCTTTGCAATTCTTTTTTGACAAGAGTATATTTTCCTGTAGGTGATATGGCAGGCGCAGATAAACTGTAGCTGTTACCTCCAAGGCACTTATCAATTGCCTCAGTGTCAATTCCGTAAAAGCTACGGGAGGAACCGACAAATAACGTGTCAATAGTTCCTGCAAGCTCTTCTCTGACTCCGGCATCCTGGTAATACTGGTAGCAGGTATTGAAATAAAAACCAAGCAGAACAACAGACATTAATATGCATCCGGTCAGAAATAAAGAAGTTGAAATTAATATTTTCTTAAAATTGTGCATACATAAATCCTCCGTCACTTTCAACCAAAGTATGAATGCCCACAATCGCAAGAAGCGCAAAAATGAATAAGAGTATAATAATACGAATTAAAAAATGAACCTTGTTGAATTTATCTCTGAACTGACATTTCAATGAGCAGACATCAACGAAAGCCATCAAAGCAAAGCAGGCAGCCATGATAAGTAAATCCTTTGTGCCACCCGTAGTGAACAGGAATGAGCTTTTAAGACCGAGTCCCATCGGGATGTTAGTTATCATTTTTACAAAATAATTCAGTCCGTCCTTTAAAGAACCGATGTCAGAGAAAACCTCGAGAGCAGAAACAAGAGCGAATGTTCTTGCGATTCTGAACAGATTGAATATTTTTGATTCCTCTTTGATGTTTAGCTTTAATTTTGTTTTTGCGTAAACGGGTTCCATCCATACGGAGAATATCATAATAATTCCGTTAAGAAGTCCCCAAAGAACAAACGGAGCAAACAAAGAATGCCATGCACCGATTGAAATCCAAATAGCTGAAAGTGCGATGGTTGAAACAACCTTTTCTGCCGCATCAGAACCGTGCTTTTCTTTGATTTTTTTCGAAATACTTCCTGCAAATTTTGATGTGCCGACAGTAAAGAAAACATATTTCTTAAACCATGCACCGAGTGTGATATGCCATCTTCTCCAGAATTCAGACAGTGATTTTGAAATAAACGGATGGTTGAAGTTTTCAGATAATTTAATATCAAGCATTTCACAAAGTCCGCAGACAATGTCCATATAGCCCGAGAAATCAGCATACAGCTGAATCATTACTACAAACATACCGACAAAGAGCATTATTCCGGAATAATCCCTGTAATTTTCAAAAATTTCCGAAACGTACGGGCTCATTAAGGTTGCGACCATTATTTTCTTGAAATAACCCCAAAGCAGTCTTTGGAAGCCTCGTGAAAAGTTTTCGTAAGTGAGATTATGCTCTTTGAAAAGCTCGCCTGTTAATTGCTTGAAATCGCTGATAGGACCCTGAGTCATCTGAGGGAAGAAGGAAACAAACAGCAAAACCTTTAACGGGTTCTTTTCGGCTTCAACATTGTTCCAGTAAACATCAACAACATATCCGATTGTCTGCAATGTGAAATACGAAAGACCGAGCGGAACAATAATATCCCACGAATCCAAAGCATTGATGCTGTTCTTCAATCTCAGATAGAGCTTAAAGAAAAGTAAAATACAAACATTCAGAATTATACAAACAAGCATAATTGCTTTTCGCTTGCTTTTGATTTTTTGCTTGTATAATTTTTTGTCGTCTTTTGAAAGAGTTGCTTTGTTTTCTTTTATGTATTTTTTCTGCTTGTCCGTGAGCTTCTGCATAGAAGTCGTGGCAAGAAATGACGACAAGGTGGCAAACAAAACATAGAAAATATTAGTCCAGCCACTGAATACATAGAATGTGACACTCGAAATAAGAAGGACAATCCACTGACCCTTTTTAGGTACTAAATAGAATATCGGTATTAACAGAACAGCCAATATCAAAAAGTACATTGATGTTAAAGACATTACAGCACTCCCATGATAATTTTTTTATGTATAATAGTATATCTTATTATTAATAGTAAGTCAATGATTAGAGTTGATTTTAAAACAAAATCACCCCAACCGAATGGATGAGGTGAAGTGTACAAGAATTGATTATTTGAGTAATTCTTTATTGGAAACAATAAATGTCATTCTTTCCATAATGGTCATATTGCCGTGACCGAAGCAGTTTCCACCGTGGTCTGCTGTGATGATAATGAGCCAGTCCTCGTTTTCGTAGGTCGGTCTTGCTTTGACGGCATTGAAAATATCATAACCGATTTTGTCAACATTGAGAAATCCGTTTTTGAAATTTTCGTTGTAAGGTGAGAAAACATCATTGTGACCTTCGTGGTCGGGTGACTCGAAGATTGAGAAGATGAAATCCGAGCAATCTGTTTTTGCAAGGTC
Source organism: Ruminococcaceae bacterium UBA1767 (assembly GCA_002315505.1). Classification (GTDB taxonomy): domain Bacteria; phylum Bacillota; class Clostridia; order Oscillospirales; family Acutalibacteraceae; genus CAG-488. Next base: position 1,950 of record DCGX01000011.1, on the reverse strand, counting down.
ATTAAGAACATTCTGCTTTGTGCCTGCATGATCTGCGGCAGTAACGAAATTCACGTTAATGTTGTTTGTTTCGCAGTAGTTCTTCTCAGAAATATATGTTGCGTCGCTGTCGGCGAAATGTCCCGACCATGAAACATAGAATGCAGAAGCATCAATTGTTTTGCTCTCAACGAGTGAGGTTAAAACGGTAGGGTAGTCATCTGACTTGATGATATGATTCTGGTCAACAAGATTTTTGTCAGCCCATACGCCTGTAAGCATAGCACACCAGCCGGGAGCGGTTGAAGTGTTCTGCGTGTTTATATACGGATAATTTACACCGCCGCAGTATGTAAGAAACGCCTGAGAATCGCTCTCTGCCATAACAGCATTGATACCGCTTTCATTGTCGGCACTCAGGTGCTGAAGGGTGTCTGCACGGCATCCGTCATAGCCGATAACGATGGCTTTTTTCACCTTGCCGTCAGCTGAAGGAGTTGAGAAAAAGTCGTTGATATAGTTGTAAAATTCTGTCTGCGGAACGGCAGTATTGATTGTATTTTCGTAGATTGGAATGTCCTTGATTGTCTGCTTGTATCTGATTGTGGAGTCAAAGCCCGAGCCCATAAAAAGACCGCAGAAGCAGAAGGCAAATCCTACGAAGAAGGTTGCAATTCGCTGAAAAATAAGCATAGTAAATCCCCATTTCATTTTATTTTATTAAATTATACATAATAAAAGCAAAACTGTCAAGAATTTACGCTCCTCACCCTCTTAGGCTTCA
>DCGX01000011.1:957-1110 GCA_002315505.1 Ruminococcaceae bacterium UBA1767 | reverse complement strand
ATTTCTTTGGCGGAGGACAAGGGATAAATCCTTTGCTGCGCAAAGTCTTCCATCCTCATCGACCGCACTTCGTGCAGTACCCGATTCGGACTTCGGAGCTAAAAACAATTCACCGAATTGTTTTCTTAACGCTCCTCACCCTCTTAGGCTTCA
>DCGX01000011.1:0-867 GCA_002315505.1 Ruminococcaceae bacterium UBA1767 | reverse complement strand
CTTTGGCGGAGGACAAGGGATTTGAACCCTCGCGCCGGTTACCCGACCTACTCCCTTAGCAGGGGAGCCTCTTCACCACTTGAGTAATCCTCCATTGGTGAATAATTAAATTATTCTTTTTATAACTAAGACTTCCTAAAATTAGGAAGTCTCAGAGTGGCGGAGAGAGTGGGATTCGAACCCACGGTATGTTGCCATACGACGGTTTTCAAGACCGTTCCGTTATAACCACTTCGGTATCTCTCCAAGTGCTTGATTATTCTACCATACATTGTTGGGTTTGTCAACATAAAATTAAAAAAAATATCACTTATTTTGATTTTTTAAGAATTTTATTTAGTTTCAAAAATGATGAGTGAAAACCGCAATGATATTAAACGGTGATTATCAGCAGGGGAGTCATTGTGTGCGCCCGTCAAAATTCATCAAAGCCCAGCGAAAAACACGTTTTTCCCTACGTAATAATAGAAGTTTGTGCTGACTTTAGGCGACAGGTTGTCGCCACTACGAAATGATTTTCACTTGAGATTCTTCGTCGCTTGCTCCTCAGAATGACATATGCAGTTTTTCGTAGGGGACGATGCCCACATCGTCCCAAAAGCAGAAACTAAGTCAAAAACGAAGGGATTGTGTATGCTTGAAATTCTTCGTTCCAAAGAATGACATACTTGTAGGGGCGACAATCTGTCGCCCTAATATCATAAGAAATTACTATTCTTCCGTAGGGGACGATGCCAAGAATTACCCCCTCAGTCTGCTTCGCAGACAGTTCCCCCCCATGGGGCGCCTGATTAAATCTTCGCACTATTAAGCTGCCCCCTTTGGGTAGTGAGCGAAGCGAATGTCCGAACGGTAGTGAATGACAGT
>DCGX01000002.1:2714-2835 GCA_002315505.1 Ruminococcaceae bacterium UBA1767 | reverse complement strand
TGTCGCGATGGCCTTTTTCTTTTTTTTTGATAAGCGGGGAACATATTTTATCCTTTTCGGTTTGACATTGAGAACTGTTCGTGCTATACTTACCATATGCCGCTGTGGTGGAATTGGCAGA
>DCGX01000002.1:868-2667 GCA_002315505.1 Ruminococcaceae bacterium UBA1767 | reverse complement strand
GGTTCAAGCCCGGTCAGCGGCACCATAAAAATCCGCTCATGTAAGTGAGCGGATTTTTTACTTGTATACTTGTCCATCGTGAACGGAATTCTTGAATTAATGGTCGACTTTATGTTTTTCGCTTGTTTTTATCGGCAATGAATTGGTGAAACAGAATGTTTTCGCAATATTGTTATATCTTTTTTTGTGTGTTTCTGTATAATAAAATACGCAAAGGAGGATATGATAATGTTTACAAATGATCCTAACATTTTAAAGAAATTATCTGCCGGAAATAGAATTTGGCAGGGAATTCCGAGCATTGCCGTCACCGAAAAAGGAAAACAGTTTGTTGTTTTTTACAGCGGCGGGACAAAAGAGTGTATCGGTAATTATGTTATTATGCTTACGGGAACGGATGAAACGAATTTCTCTGAGCCGATTGCTGCCGCAGTGCCGGACGACGGGCACCGTTGTTACTATGCCACCGTTTGGATTGATCCGTTAGGTCGGTTGTGGTTTATTTGGGCATATTTTCCCGATGAGTGTGTCTATGCGGTAATCTGCGACCATCCCGATGATGATGTTTTGAAGTTCGGTGAGGAGTTTGTTATCGGAAAAGACGTTATGATGAATAACCCTATTGTTCTTTCGACAGGCGAATAACAGATATTCCGGAAAAGGTTTTTGAATTCAACCCGATTTGTTGCGATAAAACCCATCAAGTTGATTATCAAAAATTAGATGCTTTGTTTGACAGTTTTCACAATGACGAAAAAAATCGGGATGCTGTTCTTACACAAATCATCTCAACCATGCGCATGAGCGTCAACGAAGAAGTAACCGATAATGTTATTTCATCAATTATTACCTTTGTTGAAGATAATCTTCAACAGCATTTTGATTTAGAAAAATTGTCGGCACAATTTTGCATCAGCAAATATTATCTTTCTCATTTGTTCAAGCGCGAAACGGGATTAAGCGTTATTAAATTTTGCAACGAACGACGTATTTGTTTAGCAAAAACACTGTTAAATGAGAGTTTACCTATTACCGAAATAGCATGTCGGTGCGGTTACGACAGTGCAAGTTACTTTTCCAAAAAATTCAAAGAGGAAACCGGGATAACGCCGAAACAGTATGGTGATACGATTCGGTCACCTTTTAGGAAATGATATCCGCTTATCAAAAGAGCAGCCATCATAAAAATCCGTTCACGTAAGTGGACGGATTTTAAATTGCAATATCATAATTCGATAGCGAATAAATCGTCCTTTCATACTTCCATTTACGCCCACATTTTCATAACTTGACAGTTCTTTATTCCCCTGATAAAATGAAATCAGAGGAAGGCGATTATATTGAAAAAATACTTAATTTATGATTTTTGTAAGGACGACACCCTGAACAATTATGCCCGTGAGCCGGTGATTGCCAAAATGCCGGACGGTCACTTGGTGTGCTCTTTTTTGGGCTTGGGAGACGGAGAACCCGACAACGGCAATGGCGTATTGTTAAGCCATAGTTTTGACGGCGGAAAAAACTGGACGAAGCCCGAGGTTCTGTTTACATGCGGAGAGCGAGGTCTTTGGGCAACTGAAATTTTCACCGGCACCACCGAACCGATGATGGCTGTACACACCTACAACCATACCTGTCACTACCGCGAACTTCGTCCCTATTTCTCTTTTACGAAAGACAACGGAAAAACTTGGAGTGAACCCGTATCACCAAAGGGTATGCGTAACGATTGTAGCATTCGGGGCGGTATCACCCTTTCAAACGGCGACATCCTCTTTCCTGTGTATTGGCAGGAAGGG
>DCGX01000002.1:0-855 GCA_002315505.1 Ruminococcaceae bacterium UBA1767 | reverse complement strand
AAGTGACGGGTAAATTTTTCAGTTACTATAAGGACAAAAGTGAATATGATATGCGCGACAAATGGTTTTTCCGCTGTGGTGCGACGGTGTCCCACGACGGCGGCAAGACCTTTGAAAACTACGGCTACATTGCTTTTGACAATCAAAGACTTTGGGAACCTTGCGTTATTGAAACCGACAAGGGCCATGTTTTAATGTTCTGCCGTAATCCTTTGGGTTTTTTGGCACTTTCCGAAAGTTTTGACTTCGGCAGAACATGGAGTACCCCTATCTTAACAGATATTCCAAATGCCGATTCGAAATCTGTTTTATTTAAAATTAACGGGACGGTATTTTTGGTCAACAATACTTGTCCCAACAACGGCTTTTGGGAACGGAAACGGTTAAGCATTCTGAAACTTTCCGACCGTCTTTCTTATGAAACGGTTTGCAGCCTTGAAACCGACGAACCATTCTTTTACCCTCATGCCTTGGTGGATAAAGAACGTGAAAAAGTACTGATTGCCTACGAAAACGCAAGGCAACATTATTTGGCGGAAATCTCCTTTGAGGAATTGAACTTATAACGGTGGATGCACGGACAATTTCGCCGTATTATCCCCCGCTTGCTAAAATGAACATCTATCAAATGAAAAATGTATTTTCTCACAACACGTTTTCGGGGAGAATATCGAAAGATTTTTTCAGATACTACCTGCTGTTTTTTTCCACCATACGCAGGTAGACGGGGGGATGTCGGTAGATTTTCGGTTGATTTTCAAAATCAGATCAATCGAATACAGTAGCGAAGTCAAATCTATTGATAATCATGGTCTATGGGCCTGATTATAAAAAGCAAAGATAAAAACGCAACGT
>DCGX01000032.1 GCA_002315505.1 Ruminococcaceae bacterium UBA1767 | reverse complement strand
GAAGGTAAATAAATGTTGCAAATAAAGAAATTACAGAGAAAATTACATCACGGATGTTTGTTAATTTATTTCTTTTCAGAGTTATAAGAAAGAAAACGATTTTCAGGATATCGTAAGCCGTACTTAAAATGAAGCCCAGCAATATTGAGTACAAAAAGCCCTGAAGCTGAAATTCATGCGACGGAAGATAATTCATCCGAATATCCTGCCGAGAATTCCTTTATTCGATTTAACATCATCGTAGCTGACGCTGTCAATTTTACCCTCGACGGTCATATCCCCTGTTTCCACACAAAGGCGGCAGATTTTCAGCTCACTACCCCGAATAGTTATATCTCCGCACGCACCGCTTGCAAGTATTTCCTGCTCATCAAAGCTCTCAACATCCGATATTCCCGTGAGAATTGCTTTCCTTCGGCTTTCTACGATAACGTCACTCACAGCATTATTTTCGGGCATAAAAATCACCTCATAAAATAATTATGAGGTGAAATAAAGTTATATTACAGAATTTTGTACATGAGCGACGCGTCATCTTTTGTAGCGTGCTCGGTAACCTTTGTTACCTGAAATTTAGTGGTATTTGAGCCCATTGTGACTTCGATAATATCGTTTTCCTTAACGTCATATGAGGCTCTTGCAACCTTACCGTTTACAACCACATGGCCTGCATCGCAAACCTCATTTGCAATAGTTCTTCTTTTGATAACTCTTGAAACCTTTAAATACTTATCAAGTCGCATAGTACCCTCCGAAAATGCCTGCGGCAGGACATAAGCCCTGCCGCATTGAGATTAAAGTCTTAATTATTTGATAGCGTCTTTAAGAGCCTTACCAGCCTTAAATGCAGGAACCTTAGAAGCAGGAACAACCATTGATTCACCTGTTCTCGGATTACGAGCAGTCTTCTCTGCACGCTCTCTAACCTCAAAAGTACCGAAACCGATAAGCTGAACCTTGTCGCCATCCTTAAGTGCATCTGTAAGTGCACCGAAAACAGCGTTTACTGCCTTCTCAGCAACCTTCTTATCGAGTTCGCCCTTAGCTGCAACTGCAGCAATGAGTTCTGTTTTGTTCATTGTAATTCCTCCAAATTTTATATTATGAAACACATCAGTGTTACATATTCCATAGTTTATGCAACCTTATTTCTTTTCGGTTGCTTTTGCTTCGTCCCAAAGCTGATCGAGAACAGAAAGCGGTGAATTTTTCATATCAATGCTTCTTTCCTTTGCAAGCTTTTCAACAATCTTAAATCTTGAAACAAACTTGTCCGTTGAAGCGGTAAGAGCCTCTTCGGAATCCACATCTGCAAATCGGGAAACATTAACAACCGAGAAAAGAACATCGCCAAGCTCCTCATTAATGTTAATTTCGTCCTTATTGCCGATGGCTTCCTTAAGCTCTCCGATTTCCTCATAGAGCTTATCAATAGCTCCGCCTATTTCATCCCAGTCAAAGCCCGCCTTAGCCGCCTTAGACTGAATCTTCTGCGCTCTCATCAATGCAGGCAGCTCACGAGGAACTGAATCAATCGCCTCGGAGGTGGATTTCTGTCCTTTACTCTTTCGCTTGATTGCATCCCAATTAGTGAGAACGGCATCAACTGTATCCGCCTGAACTTCACCGAAAACGTGAGGATGTCTTTCAATGAGCTTTTTGCAGTTTTCATCGGCAACATCATCGATATTGAAGTTGCCCTGCTCATCCTCAATCTGTGCGTGAAAGATGACCTGCATGAGCATATCACCCAGCTCCTCACGAAGCATTTCGGGATTCTGCTTATTAATGGCCTCAATAGTTTCGTAGGTTTCCTCAATGAGATTTTTCTTGATGCTCTCATGAGTCTGTACCCTGTCCCACGGGCATCCGTTCTCCGAACGAAGCTCCTTGAGAATATCTACGAGATCATAAAATTTATAATAATCTTTTATTTTGAAATTTGTCACCATAGTACTACCATTTTAACCTAAAAATCCATATTTTTCAAGTCTTTTTGCAATTTTTTCTCCCTTAGGAATCATAAGAAGGTCATCCTTTGAAATACCCTTGAGCAAAAGAAGAGAAATAACATATGCTATTCCTGCAGCAAGAACCGCAATAACAAGTGAAATTGAGCTTCCGTTAATCATATTCTCACTGTCACCGAAGTTACCGAGCACCTTGTCAAATACTCTGAATGTTGCAAAAGCCACAACAAAGGTTATTGCCGAACAGATTAGCGGCTTGATAAATACCGACTTATAATCAATCTTAACATTAGTGATTTTCAGTATGCATATGAAGTTAATCAATACAACAACCACATAGCATGCTATTGAGCTGTATGGTGCACCGTTGATATTAATGTGTGGATTTCCGATAAGAATAAAATTGAAGATAATCTTTACAACAGCACCGACACAAAGTGACTTAAGAGGAATGTCCGTTCTTCCGAGTGCCTGAAGCATATTTGTAATCGGTGAAGAAGCCGAGAACAGGAAAATAGCAAATCCGCTGACGGTTAATATCTTTGAACCGATTGAAGCAGCCGCATCGGAATAGAACATATTAAGAATCGGATATGATACTGCGGCAATACCGAAGCCTACCGGCAGTGCAATAAGCATTGTAACACGGATAACCGACTCAACAGTCACCTTGATTTCCTTATTATCCTTTCTTGCCCATGCGGCAGACAGGATAGGAATCGCGCTGATACCGAGAGTCATTGTAATCGTCGGAACAAGATTTTTAAAATCAAGTGTTTCGTTATAAATACCATAAAGATATGTTACAACCTGCGAATCGGAAACGTTCGCCGTTCTGAACTGGTCACCGTAAAGTGCATATAATATATCAGGTGCTTTTTCAAAAGCATATTTAAGTCGATTCTGAATTGTAGCGGCATCAATGATGTTGGAAACATTGAGAACAAGTGAGCTCAGCGCAATCGGAAGAGCTGTCATTATAATTGTCTTTGCAATAGCCTTGCTGTTTTCGGGAGTCTTTGAATTTGCAAGGTCCGATTTCGTGATTCCGTCACCGACTATCTTATGACGAATGGCGAGAAATACAAATCCAAGCACAGTACCAATCGTAACACCTAAAATTGCCGTTGCGGCGGCATACGGATATATTGCCGCAAGAGCTTCTGACTTTGTTGTGTATACAGTGCCCATAATCGGCTTCTGATTATTATAGTTTGAAATCTGAATTTTCAGATAAGCATAGGTAACACCGAGTCCGAGAACGAGCTTACTAAGAGCTTCAATAACCTGCGAAACCGCTGTTGGAACCATATTCTGAAGTCCTTCATAATATCCACGATATGTAGACATACAACAGCAGAAGAAAATTGACGGAGCAATAGCAAGAACACAATAAATATTCTGTGTGCTTGCAACAATCTTACAATACGGATATGCAATAGCAATCATAATTATTGTACCAATTGCACCCGTAAGCAAGAACAATCTTCTTGCAACCCGTCTTATCATTCGTACATCACGGAAGTTGCCGAGAGAACGCTCCTTTGCAACCATACGTGAAACCGCAACAGGCAAGCCTGCCATTGAAATTGAATAAAGCGGAGTATAAATATCATACGCCGTACTGAAATAGCCTCTGCCGACCTCACCGATTAGCATTGACAAGGGTATCTTAAACAGCGCACCTATTATCTTAACAAGCACCGTTGCAACGACGAGAACAAATGCGCCGTTAAGCAGTGATTGCTTCTTGTTTCCTTTTGCCACTGATATTCCTCCAAACCATTATTAGAAAAATTTTAGCACAATTTTCCTTTGTTATCAATATATTTTTTCGTAGAACTCTTTTATCGTATTTTTTCTTTCAACCAATGTATCGAAGCGGGAATTGTACTCATAAGGATACTTAAAGTTGAAAATTCGCTCAATATTTCGTGAAAACGGATCTTTGAGCTTTGTTACAGCACCTGCACCGACAGCAAGGACGGTGTGACACTCCTCCATCATAAAGACATTGTAAAGGCACTCGTAACCCGGCTTGCACCAGCCGACATTCTCGAGATTGCCGAGTGAACGTGATTGTCTGTACATATAGTACGGAATATATCCTGCTGACAGAAACTGCTTCTGTGCATATTCGAGCATTCTGTTTGCAGTTTCTCCGCTTTCAACATCCACTCCGCCCGTGACTATATTTGACGAGCGTTTTAACGCGAGTGTATGTAAGGTTATGTTTTCCGGATTCATTGAAATTGCCCTGTCAACTGAGTTGCAGAAGCTGTCAAACGTATCATCCGTAAGACCTGCAATCAAATCCATATTGATATTATCAAAGCCGGCTTCCCTCGCCTGCGAAAATGCACGTTCAACATCTGCAACAGTATGCTTTCTGCCGATTGAAACAAGTACATCATCATTAAAGGTCTGCGGATTTATGCTGATTCTGCCGACTCCTGCCGCCTTGATAGCCTTGAATTTATCGGGTGTTACCGTGTCTGCTCTGCCTGCTTCAATTGTATATTCACGAAGCTGTGACATATCAAAGCTCTCGTTAATCACATTGCAGATTCGCTCAAGCTGTTCAGCACTGAGTGTTGTCGGTGTGCCGCCACCCCAGTAAATCGATTCAAGTCTGAGGTCAAGCTCATTTGCGACCTCGGCGGTCATTCTTATTTCCTCGCAGAGCTTGTCGACGTATTCGGGCAACAGTTTTTTTGCCTGTGCAATTGAATGTGAGACAAAGGAACAATAGTTGCACCTTGATGGGCAGAAAGGAATTGAAACATAAAGGCTGAACGATTTTTCATCGGATAAGCTCATTATTTCAGCTTCCGTCTTTGCCACACTAAGTGCAAGATGGGTTTTTGCCTCAGAAACAAGCAGTTTTTCGGTAAAATATTTTACCGCCTCCTCCTCGCCCATTTCATCAATGAGTGCATTCATCAGCTTTGACGGACGCACACCCGTCAGTATTCCCCACTTCGGCACATAGCCCGTAGCCTTTGACAGAATATCAAAAAGCAATATTGCCATTTCACGTTCGCAATCGTCAGCATCAGCGGCTGTCTTTTCCAAAGCATAAGCTATGCCGTTTATATTTGCACCGACTCTTACAGTATATTCGTCTGCAAGCTCGGTTATTACGCAAAGCTCATCCTCTTCCTCATTATCGTGAACAACCTTTATTTTTTCATAAGGATAGAAAACCCTGCAAAGATTTTCCATTTCGTAATGAAATTTATGATTCAACACTCTGAGTATCATCTGAATCTCCTCATATATCTGTTACGATTTCTCTCGTAGGCGAGAGTAGTTGAACGATTGTGACCCGGATAAATCTCGTAGTCACCCTCCATATTGTAAAGCCTGCGAATTGATTTATCCATATCCTCATCACTTCCGCCGAAGAAATCCGTTCTGCCGACAGTAAGACTGAAAAGTGTATCACCCGTAAAAATAACCCGTTCTTTTTCAAAAAGATAGCAGGCACTACCGAGCGAATGTCCGGGCGTGTGAAGAACAGTAATTTCACTCTCGCCGAGCATCAGCTTATCACCTTCGTCAACCTTCATATCAGCCTCGATAAAGGTCTGATAGCCCGGTACAATTCCGTCACAAAGACTTCTTTTTGAATCAATAAGGCAAATTGCATCATCCTTATGAATGACAATTTTTGCATCGGGAAAAGCCATTTTGAGCTTATACACTCCGAGAATATGGTCTGCGTGACCATGAGTGAGTAAAATATATTTTAAGTTTTTGCCTTCAAGTGCCTTCAATACCTCTTTAGAACAATCACCGCAGTCAATCACAGCGGTTTCGTTCGTCTTTTCATCTGTCACGATGTTACAGTTAGCACCCAAAAAATCAAGTACAAGTGTTTCGATTTTCAAAGAATTCACTTCTTTTCGTTCCATATTGTTGTATCCATAAGAATAGTCACAGGTCCGTCATTTTGAATATCAACCTTCATATCAGCACCAAACTGACCGTGCTCAACCTTACGGATTCCGTTCTCCTTCAGCTGAGAAATAAAGTATTCGTAAAGCTCATTTGCATAATCGGGTGGTGCGGCTGTGGTAAACGAAGGACGGTTGCCCTTTTTAATGTCTGCGCAGAGTGTGAACTGTGAAATTACAAGAATTTCACCATCAACATCTGCTATCGATAAATTCATTTTTTCATTTTCGTCCTCAAAAATACGCAATTTAGCTACTTTTGCCGCAAGAATTTCGACATCCCTGCGATTGTCATCGGGATATACTCCGAGAAGAATATTATAGCCCTTCCCGATTTCGCCGATTATATTTCCGTCAACCTTAACGGAAGACGAGGTTACTCTCTGAACTACTGCTTTCATTATCCGTTTGTCCTTTCAACATCAAGTACACCGTTTATTTTTTTGAGTTTAAGCATTACACTCTGCAAATGCTCTGTTCCGTTAACGCCGATATTAAGCTCGATATTTACTCTGCCGTCCTTTGAACTGCGGGTATTGATTCCGTAAATCATAACACGCATATCCGCAATCATTCTCGACATATCCGCCATAAGTCCGACACGGTCAAGGCAGGTAAATGAAAGTGATGCCGTGAAATCCTCCTTGATATTTGAGTCCCACGATGCGTTTATCCATCTGTCGGGCTCGTCATCCTTTGCGATATCAACGGGTACGTTTGTACAATCTCTCTTGTGAATTGACACGCCGTGTCCTCTTGTAATAAAGCCGATAATCGGGTCGCCGGGGACAGGGTTGCAGCATTTTGAGAGCTTTATAAGACAGTTATCAATACCCTCGATAACAACGCCATCCTTGCTCTTTGAACGCTTTTCGGGAGCCTTCTTGGAAATTTTGATAACGTCATCATCATTTTTTTCAGTCTTTACGTATTGCTTTACATACTCATCCTTGATATGCGGCATCATTCTCGTAAGTGAGAATCCGCCATAACCGATTGCTGCATAGAAATCATCAATACTGGCAAATTTCTGCCTTTGAGCGATTTCAAGCACAAATTCATCGTAAGCCTCATCCTCAAGATGAATGAAGTTACGCTTGAATTCTCTCTCGACCTCTTCTCTGCCTTCGGTGATGTTTTCTTCTCTTCGTTCCTTCTTGAACCATGAACGAATTTTATTCCTTGCGCCGCTGGTCTTGACAAATTTAAGCCAGTCACGGCTCGGACCTTTACCCTGTTGCTGAGAAGTTATAACCTCAACGATTTCACCTGTTTTAACAACATAATCAATCGGCACAATTCTGCCGTCAACCTTTGCGCCCGTCATTCTGTTACCGACAGCGGAGTGAATTGCATAAGCAAAATCGACAACCGTTGAACCTGCCGGGAGGCTGATAACAGTACCCTTGGGAGTAAAGACAAACACTTCCTCCTGAACAAGGTCGGTTTTGATTGTATTGACAATATCTTCGGAATTTCCCGAAACATTCTGCGATTCAAGAAGCTGTCTTATCCATGCAAACTTCTCTTCGTTTTTCTGTCTTCCGCTCATTCCGAGCTTATATTTCCAGTGAGCTGCAACACCGTATTCAGCGGTCTGGTGCATTTCCCACGTCCTTATCTGAACCTCAAACGGAATGCCCTCTTCACCGACAACCGTAGTGTGAAGTGACTGATACATATTAGCCTTAGGTGTTGTAATATAATCCTTGAATCTACCGGGAATCGACTTGAACATATCGTGAATAATCCCGAGACAGTTATAGCAATCGACTACGTCATCAACAATAATACGGATTGCATATACATCATAAATTTCGTCAAAGGATTTGCCCTGCATATACATCTTTCGATATATTCCATGAGCGCTCTTTACTCTGCCGTAAATTTTACAGTTCGGAATAATCTGTGTAACTCTGTCGCTGATTTTCTTCTCGATATTTTCAAGGTATTCCTTACGCTTTGTCTGTTGCTGCTCAAGCAAACTGAGAATTTCATTATATGCATTCGGATCAAGGAAGCTGATAGCCAGATCCTCCAGTTCCTCCTTAACTCCTCTGATACCCAAACGATGTGCAATAGGTGCGTATATTTCCAATGTTTCCTGAGATTTTTCACGTCTTTTTTCCGGCTTCATAAAAGACAATGTTCTCATGTTGTGAATTCGGTCTGCGAGCTTGATAATGATAACCCTGATGTCCTGTGACATAGCCATGAGCATCTTTCGTACATTTTCAGCCTGCTGTTTCTCCTTTGTTGAAAGCGGTATTTTGCCGAGCTTAGTAACACCCTCGACAAGATTTGCAACATCCTCACCGAAATCTCTGCTGATTTCTTCTTTTGTAATCGGTGTATCCTCAACAACGTCATGGAGCAATGCTGCGGCAACACTCTCGCCGTCCATACCTAATTCATAAAGTATTTTTGCAACTGCTATCGGATGAATAATATACGGCTCACCCGAATGTCTGAACTGTGTTGAATGAGCTTCCTTCGCAAGCTCGTAGGCTTTTCTGATTACTTTGATTTCTTCCTCGGACATGGTCTTCTTTACGCATTCTTCCAGCTCCGAATACAATTCATCGGGAGTTTTAGTTGTAACTTCTTCTATTCTTGTAATTTCTTCACTCATTATTCCACGTCCTTTCAGTTTATTCGCCTGCTAATTTCATCAAGCATTTTAATTCTTGTAAATATCGGTGCATCATCAAGATTCACCTTTTGACTGACCTCGGGAAGAGTAAGCCCGCCGTTTTCGTCATATACAAGTGTGCCGAGCTGTGTCAGAGCCTCCACCGCACTTGCAACCTTGCCGTAGTATTCGGCAGAAAGACCGAGTCTGTGGCAAAGTGTTTCTATATCATAATTCCAGCGTCCGCTTGAACGGATAAATTTATAAACACTCGCCGTAAGATTTCTGTCGGGCAGAAATTCATCTGCTCTGATATTTATATTTCCGCCACGCATAAGCGATGTAAAATCATTCATTCTTTTAATAAGAATATCGTCATCCATATCGTGGAGCTTGATATTCTTCAATAATATACTTATACGAAGCTGACCAAGATATTCATTCGGTTCAATAATAACCGCCGCATCGACAATATCATTTTTATAAAACGGAAACTCCGCAGGAGTCATTTTGAATTTAACAACCTGCAGTGATGTATCTCCTCTTGTAAGGACAACACGTATGTGCTTTCCGCCACCGATTGGCTGAATATCAGATACAACCATATTGTAAAGTCCGAACACAGGCTGTGTATTACCTGCACCGAAAGGCTCAAGCGTACTGAGCACACCGAGTAAATCTGTATTCACGCAGGCAGGATTGATTTTAAAATCAATATTCTGTATAGGTACCAACGCAGGCTGTGACTCCGCATATTCGTTGATTGCACTGCGAAATTCATCTATATTTTCGGGAAGCAGACCTACACCTGCGGCTAATTTATGACCGCCGAAATGTGTAAGTGTACTCTCGCAGTTTTTCAGTGCTTCATAAAGGTTAAAGCCTTCAATGCTTCTGCCAGAGCCCTTCGCCTCGTCACCGATAACCGTAACCACAATCGTCGGCTTTCCGTATTTTTCAACAAGTCTTGATGCAACGATTCCAATAACACCATCGTGCCATTCTTCACCGCTCACAACAAGTACAGGGTCATAAATCCACTGCGGATTTTCTTCGATTTTTGCCACTGCCTCAAGGAAAATATCAAGTTCAATCTGCTGACGTGATGAGTTATCGTCATGGATTTCCTGTGCGATTGAAATTGCTTCCTCATAATCATCACAAATCAAAAGCTTTATCGCACGAAGTGCTGAGCCCATTCGGCCTGCGGCATTAATTCTCGGTACAATCCCGAAGGCAATCGACGTTGATGTCACTGCACGTTCGGTAAGTCCTGCGACCTCCATAAGCGCCTGTATTCCGATTCTGTCGGAGTCAGCAAGCATTTCGACACCACGACGCACAATTCTTCTGTTTTCGGATTTCAACGGCATAATATCGGCAATAGTGCCTATTGTCACAAGGTCAACGTATGAGTCAGTAATTTCATTCTCGCCGCCTTCAAGTGCACAAATTAGCTTATATGCGACACCTACACCTGCATAATCCTTAAAAGTCAGTGTGCAATCCTCTCTGTGAGGGTCAACAACGGCAATCGCTTCGGGCAACACATCGCCCGGCAGGTGATGGTCAGTTACAATCAAATCCATTTCAAGATTACGGATATATTTTGCTTCATCAACGGCGCTGATACCATTATCCACCGTGATTATGAGCTTTGCACCCATACGGCTGATTTTGTCAACAGCCTCAAAGCTGAGTCCGTAGCCCTCAGTATGGCGGTCGGGCACATAATAAACAACGTCTGCACCCTGCATTTCAAGATAAGAATACAAAAGACTTGTCGCTGTGACACCGTCGGCATCATAGTCACCGTAAACTGCAATTCGTTCAAATTCATCAAGTGCAGTTCTGATTCGGCTGACAGCCTTTTCCATATCAGGAAAAAAGTAAGGGTCAACAATGTTTTCCTCACTCATCCCGAAAAATTCACGAGCCTCATCGGGAGTTTTTATCCCTCGGGTTGATGCGATAAGAGCGGCATACGGGCTGACGCCGAGAGCCTCGGCTATAGCTGTTGCATCTTCTTTATCGTAGGGCTTAACTACCCATTTTTTTCTGCTCACAGTGCCACTCCTTTCTCATCTGTAAATTGTTTCCAAAACGGAAACAGTATTTTTTATATCAAATAATTTCAGCTTTTCTTCATTTGCTTTTTCCTTAGGTTCATCAAGCATAGTGCTGATTTTCTTCGCCCACTGACCTGCACACTTTTCAAGTGAAAAATATTCGCAAAGTCCCATGTCCGCCTGCTTTGTCACAACATCGGAAACAAGACATTTCAAGGACGATGCCTGTGCTTCAACGAGTGAAACGGGAAGTCCCTCAAACAGCGACGGCATCAAAAACAGGTCACAGGAATTTAAAATCTGCGGAATGTCGGTTCTCAATCCGACAAGAGAAAACACATCATCAACTGAAAGCTCACGGATTTTGCTTTTCACTTCATTCTCAAGCTCACCGACTCCGACCCATATAATCTGAAAATCATTTCGTATTTTTTTAAGCTCATTTGCAATTTCTACTGCAAATATCGGATTTTTCTGCATCGTAAGTCTGCCTACGCAGACAATGACATGAGGTTTTTTTATTCTGAGATAATCATCCGGCACATCAGCATTAAACCTGTCAATATCAATTCCGTTATATATCAGCTTGTAAGGATTACTTCCGTAGAAATACTCCCCTGCTTCCTTTGAACAGGCAAGAAAATCCGTTGACGAGTTTTGCATAAGTCTTTTCATCGTGAACGAATACAGCTTCTGCACATTTCTTTTCACAAAAGCCAGCCTGCCGACAGGATTGTACTGACTTTTCGAATTATGTGCATGGCAAATACGTTTTTTGATTCCGCATTTTTTCGCAAAATGCAAGACTATTCCGTTCATCAAATCCATATTCGCATGAACTATATCGTAATGCTCTGCTTTCATCATCCTGAGGATGTTTTTGAAGTAATCGAGCTTCTTTTTAAGCGAGTCCATATCGCCTGCGTGAATAACACGTATGCCCATATCAAGGACAGCTTTTTCGTGAAGGCATTCAACACCCTCATCGATAGCAATTATAACCGTCACAGCATATTTTGATTTATCAATATGCTTCATCACATTGACAAGAAAGCTCTCAATTCCGTTCGCACTTAAGCCGTGTGCGAAGTACAACAGCTTTTTCATGTGCAAACCTCCGTTATATAAAAGCAGAATACCGCATTATCGGTTTATTATACCATATAAAAACAAAATAAACAATACAAATTATGTTAATAATACAGCTTTATGTGGCATATTTTCACCATTTTCATACAATGTAATAGGCTTATGCCAAAAAGAAAAGGAGTTAATTAACTTGAACAATTATCAACAATCCACCCGTGGCAGAAGCATAGGCTTCAATGCACAGGTCGATAATATTTACACAGGCTACACAACTGCCCTGCCCGATAATCCGGTTGTCGCCATGGCATACGTTCCGTTTCAGACGGATTCAACAACCTACGATGAACTTACTGCGCTGAAATGCGGCACGTTTTTTCCCTGTCTTAACAAGCCGTTTCTCGGTCGTGGTACAAGATGACAAAAGCAATGCTTTCAAAACAGCTCCAGGCCGTACAGTTTGCAATGTGGGAGCTTCACCTGTACCTTGACACACATCCCGATGATTTAAGTGCACTTTCACTTTATAACAAGTACAAGGAGAAAAACGAAAAGCTAACCGCTGAATACATTGAACAGTGCGGTCAGCTTTATTCAGACGAAGCACCCGGTGTTTCGTGGCTCAAAGACCCATGGCCATGGGAAATCGGAGGTAATGGCTGATGTTTGTTTATGAAAAGAAATTACAGTACCCTGTAAAGATTGCTAATCCCAATCCGAAATATGCAAGTATAATTATTTCACAATATGGTGGTCCGGACGGTGAGCTCGGAGCTTCACTCCGCTATTTATCACAAAGATATGCCATGCCGTACCCCGAGCTGAAGGGATTACTTACAGATATAGGTACAGAGGAATTGG
>DCGX01000078.1 GCA_002315505.1 Ruminococcaceae bacterium UBA1767 | reverse complement strand
ATATTGTAAAAGCGTTAAAAATATATCTTTCCTCAGAAGGAATGAATGTAATAGAAGCATATAATGGAAAAGAAGTGCTTGAAATATTCTCAAAAAATGATGTCAAGCTCGTGCTTATGGACATCATGATGCCCGAGATGGATGGTATTGAGGCAACAATGGAGCTTCGCAAAATCTCCAATGTTCCTATTATCCTGCTCACGGCAAAAAGCGAATATTCGGATAAAATTCTCGGATTAAATATCGGCGCTGACGATTATATCACAAAGCCATTCAATCCTATTGAGGTTGTTGCAAGGGTTAAATCGCAGTTGAGACGCTATACCGAATTCGGCAGTGAGGTTCAGCTTGACAATACAAAGCTGCATAACGGCGGAATCGTAATCGACGATAAGGCAAAGCTCGTTACTATTGACGGGAATCCCATCAATATCACTCCGACGGAATATGCTATTCTTAAGCTGTTCGTTGAAAATCCGGGAGAGGTTTTTTCTCCAAAAGAGATTTATAAACGAGTATGGAACGGAGACCCGTTCGGTGCAGAAAATACTGTTTTAGTTCATATAAGACATCTGCGTGAAAAAATCGAGATTGACCCTGCTAATCCCCATTATATTTTAGCTGTCTGGGGACACGGATATAAAATGGAAAAGAGGGCTTGATTTGAAGATTAAGAATTTGGCGGATAAAATTACCGTTGCAGTCGTATATATGCTGGTTGTTGAAATTTGTGTTTCTCTTGCACTTGCAATTAACTTTATGTACGATTACCATTTTTATTCGAGCGATAATCTTATATATCCGCTCGAAAAGGCAATGAGTCTGAAAACAGAGAAGGAATACGACCATATTGCAAATTTTATTGCTATTTCGTTAAAAAAGGAAGCGGGTAATACGCTTACTGAAAACGAAGAAGCCGCATACGAAAATTTAGTTGCGCAATATAAAGCTGAAAATACTAATCTGGTTTTTGAGGCTTGCGACAGTGACGGAAACGTACTTTGCAAAAATGCCGATAAACCGACGGAAGTGTGTTACTCAAATACATCCGCCTTTTCTGTTTACGTCGAAGGAAAAGGCGTTATTACCGGTACACTCAATATTAATATCCGAAGCGAAAGCGAAATGACAGTTCAGGACGGTTATCAATTAGCTGTAAAAATGATTCATTTTGCTCATTCGGTAAGATATTTTATTTTCTTCCTGTTATTCGTCGCAATGTGCCTTGCAGTATTTTTATTGGGTCTTCTGATGTCAAGTATCGGAAAGGAAAACAACGTAGCCGGACAGAAAAAGCATCTGTACTTTATTGACCGTATACCTTTTGATTTGCTGTCGCTCATTGCAATATTATTAATCGGATTTATTCTGATAATGATAGTTCTTACCTCAGCGGCGGATATTAAAGAGGTAAGTGTTGTTCTGTGGAATGTTGTTATCCTTATTTTGACCTTTGTTATTTCTCTTATATTGCTTATGTACTGCATAACATTGGCGACAAGAATTAAAATCGGTCATATTATGCAAAACACCTTGATATATATGCTGATATCTAAAGTCAGAAAAAAAGTAAAAAATGACGACAAGGGTTATTTCAAGGTTCCTCTTTTAGGTAAAACACTTATTTCGATTGGTATAATTATGCTTCTCGAGCTTGGCTTGATTTTTTATTTTGTTTTCAAATATAAAACCTGCCTTTCGGGAAGACTTGCCGATTTCAAATTCCTTTATTTTGCTTTCGGACAGGTTACCGTTTTGTTCGTTCTCGGTGCATTGTTTTTCATGATAGTTTTCAATCTTAACAGAGTTCGTGAAAGCGGTCAGAAAATTGCTTCGGGAGATTTTGACAGCGTTGCCGATTCGCATATTATGTTCGGCGATTTCAAGGCAATTAACGATGACCTTATTACAATAAAAGACGATATGATTCACGCACTTGAGGAGCAAAACAAGAGCAGGAAAATGCGAAGCGAGCTTATTACAAATATTTCTCACGACATAAAAACTCCGCTGACTTCCATCGTCAATTACGCAAACATAATCAGCTCCGGAAAATGCACTGAAGAAGAAACAAAAGCATATTCGGAAATAATCAGCAGACAATCTGCAAAGCTGAATGACTTACTGTTTAATCTCGTTGAGGTATCGAAAATATCAACAGGTGCGCTCAAGGTTGAATTCGATTCAATAAATGTTGCCCTGTTCCTTTCTCAGACAATTGAGGAATTTCGATTAAAATTCAGCGAAAAGTCGTTGGTTATTGAAGAAAATATGCCTGAAGAAGACCTTTATATTCGGGCTGACGGAATGATTTTATGGAGAGTTTTTGAAAATCTTTTCAGCAACATCCTAAAATATGCAATGCCGGGCTCACGTGTTTTACTCAGCGTGGAAAAGGCAGATGAAAAGGTGAAAATAATATTGAGAAATATCTCCGAAAGAACAATCTCATCGACAGCAGAAGAGCTTCTGATGAGATTCAAACGAGATGACAGCTCAAGACACACCGAAGGAAACGGACTCGGTCTTTCAATCGCCAAGAGCTTTACAGAGGTTCAGCAAGGCACTTTTGAAATCTTTGTTGACGGAGATTTGTTTAAAACAGTAATCTCGTTTGATGAATATAAAATCGAGCAATAAAACATAAATATTAAATGCAATATACGGTGGTCGGAAGACTGCCGTTTTTTGATGTGTTTACTAACCGAACCTCTTATCAAAGTGCCAATAAAGGTATATTTAGCGAGCGATTTGACTCTATTTCGGTATACCGATATAACAATAGTAAAAATATCGTCGGTTTTTTGAGGCCCATTTGAGGCCCATTTGGGGCCCATTCGTAGAATTTCAGTTGTTTCAAAACGTTCGAAAATATATTCATAAAAAAAGAAAAAGTTCTCAAGCCCCTTGATAAATAAGGCTTTTGAGAACTTTTAAAAACTTTTGGAAACAACAAAGAGCAGGCGTAAAACCTGCTCTTTTTGGTGCAGAAGAAGGGACACAGGCTTGCTCTGCAAGCCCTACATCCTCGTCGACCGCACTTCGTGCAGTACCCGACTCGGACTTCGGAGCTAAAAACAATTCACGGAATTGTTTTCTTGACGCTCCTCACCCTCTTAGGGTTCAAGTCCCAATATAAAACAAATCATCCCGACCAAAGGGTCAGGATGATTTGTTTGGTGCAGAAGAAGGGACTTGAACCCTCATGAACTTGCATTCACTAGAACCTGAATCTAGCGCGTCTGCCGATTCCGCCACTTCTGCTTATTTATGCAAATGAAATTATAACATATTTATTGAAAAAGTCAAGTAAATCATTCAGAAACAATGTATTATATTGTAACCTGCATCAATGCATTATATAATGAAAACCTCAATATTGCAAAACTATAAAAAAAGAGTTATAATATACCAAATACATTTCCGGAGGTGAATTATGAGTAACGAAAACCTTAACACTAAATTTAAGTGGGGTACAATTTTAATTTTTGTAACGGCCTTTCAGGTGATTACATCGTCCTTTGTGTTTTTGAAGGATGGCGAATTAAAGCTCGAAATGATGTCAGTTTTTGCCGGTTATATAATTGTTGAATGGGCATACTTTTTTATCGCTTCGCTGTTTTGTTCACAGAACAATTTTGAAATAGAAGTTATTGCTTTTCTGTTTTCGGGTATCGGACTTGTAAATGCCGCCTCAGTTTACGATGATTTTGCACTGAAACAACTGATTTCAATTCTTATCGGTCTCTTTGTATTTATTATTATGCTCATAGTTCTCCGCAGAACTGATATAGTTATGATGTTACGTACTCCCGTTGCGGCGGTCGCGATACTTATGCTTGGCGCAAATCTCGCACTCGCAAAGTATAACAATGGTGCGCTGAACTGGGTTACGATAGCAGGTATATCCCTGCAACCGTCAGAAATAGTCAAGCTCGCATTTATCTTTGTCGGAGCATCTTCTCTGGACAAGCTCCAGACAGGACGAAGCCTGACAAAATATCTTATTTTTTCGTTTACCTGCGTTGGTGCGTGCTTCCTTATGAAGGATTTCGGCACTGCATTGATTTTCTTTTTCACCTTTGTGATAATTGCATTCATGCGCTCGGGTGACGTTCGTACAATTGCACTCGTCTGCGTGGCGGCGGCACTCGGTGCTATAATGATAATTTACTTCAAGCCTCATGTTGCCGCACGTTTTGCGACATATCGTCACATATGGGAGCTGATTAATGAGTCGGGTATGCAGCAGACGAGAACGCTGATTTATTCGGCAAGTGGCGGTGTGCTCGGATTGGGCATCGGAAACGGATTGCTTCGTGATATTTTTGCGTCAACAACAGACCTTGTGTTTGGTATGATTTGCGAGGAATGGGGTATGCTTATTGCATTGATAATTGTGATTACCTATGCACTTGTTCTTGTTTTTGCCATCAAGGTTTCAAAGACAACAAGGTCGACCTTTTATTCAATAGCAGCCTGTGCGGCGGCAGGACTGATGCTGTTCCAGGCAAGTCTGAATATTTTCGGTGTAACGGATATACTTCCGCTTACAGGAGTAACTCTTCCGTTTATCAGCCGAGGCGGTTCAAGTATGATATGCTCGTGGGGACTTCTTGCATTTATTAAATCAGCGGATATCAGAACTTATCCGGGACTGTCAAAAACAATACTTCCCGACCATCCGTTGTATCCGCCTGATGTTGAATTTAAAGGAAGAAAGCGAACAAGACCTGCAAATGCAGGCGGAATTCCTGTCAGCAGAGCTAAATCAAAGCGACCGGTCTATGACGTAATGACCACACAGGGCGCAAAATCCTCCGCAAAAGACATTCCAATCAGCAAAAGGAGGTCGGGCAGATGAACAATACTACTCGAAGAGCCTATGTGCTATATATAGTAATAATTGCTTTCCTTGTCGGCCTCGTTTATATGTTTGCGGAATTTTATATTAACGGTGAAAGATGGGCATCAAACCAGGTTAATCGTCATATTTATGTAAACGGCTCGCTTGCAAGTGCGGGTGCAATTTACGATTGCAACGGAACGGTGCTTGTCAGCAGTGAAAACGGCAGTAGAGTTTATAACTCCGACAGTACGATACGAAAAGCAACACTTCATGCGGTTGGCGATAATTCGTCATATATTTCAACAGGTGTTCAGTATGTTTACAGCTCAAAGCTGTCGGGCTATGATTTCCTCAATGGTGTTTACAACCTGAAAAAATACGGCAAAGGCAATGATTTTAAGCTGACACTTGATTCTGAGGTTTGCAAAACCGCCTACAATGCTATGGATGGCAGAAAAGGTACTGTTGCGGCATACAATTATAAAACAGGCGAAATAATCTGTATGGTTTCCACTCCTGCATACGATCCCGAAAATAAACCTGATAATATGGATGAAAATGACGAATACGAGGGTGTTTATCTCAACAGATTTCTTTCCGGTCTTTATACACCGGGTTCAACCTTCAAGGTTGTTACGGCAATATCCGCTCTTGAAAATATCCCCGATATTACAACAAGAACCTTTGATTGCTCGGGTGAGTATGCAACGGGCGACGGAACGGTAATTTGTAACGGTGTTCACTATGAGCAAAGCTTTGAGGAAGCTCTGAACAATTCGTGCAATTCGGCATTTGCTCAGATTACATTGGAGCTTGGAAAAGAAAAAATAACACAGACAGCTAACGAGCTTGGCTTTAACACATCGGAAAAAATGGATAAAATCGGACTTGCAACGAGTAAATTCGATGTAAGCGCCGCCGATAAGGTTGACCTTGGCTGGGCAGGAATCGGGCAGTATACAACACTTGTTAATCCTTGTCATATGCTGACTCTAATGGGCGCAATCGCAAACTCCGGAAAAGCCATCAAGCCATACTTTGTTTCGGAATGTGTGACTCCAACAGGCAGTGTCAATAAAATCGGAACAACAGAAGAGAGTACGAAAATTACTCTTGATGCAAATATTGCAAATACTTTAAAGAAAATGATGCGTTCAAATGTTGTTAATCACTATAGTGATTCTACATTCCCGGGACTTGAAATGTGCGGAAAAACAGGCACCGCAGAGCTTGATACAGGCGAATCACATTCATGGTTTGTCGGATTCTCGAGCAGAGAGGATATGCCGATTGCGATTGTGTGTGTTGTTGAAAATTCGGGTTCAGGACTCGCTGCGGCAGGTCCTGTGGTAAATAAAGTTATGCAAAAAATTTGCAATTAATACTCATAATAAGTAAAAAATACTATATATTGTGTACAAAAAATATTCTATGTATATTTTACGAAAAAAGTTTTTATTATTCCAAAAAAGAAAAATAAATTATTCTTATCGTGCTATTATGTAGTAAACACGACAGTTGTCTTCGTATATACAAGACTTGCCGTAAAAAAATAATGCACATTGTGCAAAGAAAAGGAGATTTTTCTTATGAAAAAAGTATTAGCAGTATTGCTCGCAGTTGTACTTTGTTTCTCAGTAGGTGTTTCAGCTTTTGCTGCTAACCTTATTGAAGAGCCAACAGCTACAAGTGGAAAGGTTTATCTTTCAGTTCAGAGCCAGTACATCGACGCAGGCGGAGATTACACATTGCCTGTATCAATTATTTCCGATTACACAGATAACGATGTTGGAGCAGACGCAGCTCTTGCATTGTCAGTTATCTTCGGTATCACAAGCACAAATCCAAGCATGGCAGGTAAGGTTGAATTCACAGGCTTCCAGTATGCTGATGACATCAAGAACCGTGAGGGTTTCCTTGTTGGTGATGATTTCACTGCAGATGTTCCTGTAATTTCATGCATCATCCCGGGCACAGACCTTCTTCGTACAGACCGTACAGAAATCGGTTATATCTCAATCCATGTTGATGAGTCAATCGAGTTCACAGCAGATAAAGAGACAGGCGAAGAGGATTCACTTCAGGTTTATGCAATGGGTTACACTTGGGGTACAGGCACAAATGCTTACTATGATACAGAGTATTGTATGGAAGGTAAGTTTGCTCCGGCTATCGACCAGATTTTTGGTGCATGTGCATTTGCAGTAATCGACACAGATGGTTATGTTAACATGATCGAAGATGGTGTAGATTTCATCACATACGCTGCTGACTGTTACCAGACACCTCCTGTAATTCCTTGGACAGAGAGAATCGTTAACCTTCTCAAGTTGTGGGGTTATCAGATCGTTACAGGTTTGACATCACTTCTTCAGGTTGCTCAGAGCTTCCTTAAGCCGGCTGCATAATTAAACTGAAAACACAGAGAGAGCGGCGAGCCGCTCTCTTTTCTTTATTGGAGGTAAATATGATTTTTGCACATCATTCTCACGTGTTCCCTGAGGACATAAAAGAGGAAGGCTCAATTGATAATCTGAAAAGATTGTTAGATGAATGCGGAATTGACAAATGCGTTGCGTTCCCGTGCTTTCACGACAGATTTGAGGAATCCTCACATACAGATAAGCCGAATGAGTGGCTTTACAATCAGCTTAAGGGTGAAAACGATATTTACGGCTTCGGTATAGTTGATTTTAACGCAAAGAGTATGCGTGACGAGGTTGACCGTATTGCTGATTACGGCTTCAAGGGAATTAAGATGCACCCTGCATATCAGGAATTTGATATCGACGGAGAAAAGTCCTTTGAAGTATATCAGCGAGCAGAGGAGCTTGGATTGTTTATCACCTTCCATTGCGGTATGCATTGGCATAGACTTCGTGGGGTTCGTCCGATTTTGTACGATGAGGTTGCGTGGAATTTCCAGAATTTACGTTTCAGCCTTGAGCACTTGGGCGGATATCATTTCTTCAATGAATCTCTTGCAGTTATGTGCAATAACTCACGTGGCGGAGTTCAGCCGAGAGTGTTCGCAGGATGGACATCTATCAGTGATAAAAACGGAAACGGCGAATGGACTCTCACAAACGAACAGCTTGAAACAATCATCCTTCAGACAGGGGAGGAACGAAGCTTGTTCGGACTTGATTTCCCGTATAAAAATGCTGATTATATCAAGTATGAAATGGAAAGATTTAAAAATCTGAATATTTCCGATAATGCAAAGGATAATATTTTGGGTAAAACATTGGCAAAGGTATTAGATGTAAATTATGATTAAATTAGTTATCAGCGACGTTGACGGAACACTTATTAATGTTGGCGTAAGTGAAGACAAGCCAACGGAAAATATGCCGAATGCAGAAACGATGCAGACTATTGTCGAATTGAAAAAAGCAGGCTATACTTTCGGAGTGGCAAGTGGCAGACAGTATCCTGCGGTTAAAAAGCTCTTCCCGGAAGACATGCTTAAGGGTATGGTCTTTTGCTGTGAAAACGGTTCGCTTGTTGTAAAAGACGGAAAGGTGATTTCAAAAACAGTTATTAACAGAGCTGACTTTGAAGAACTGATTGCAGATATTGATAAAACATATCCCGACACACAGCCGTTGATTTCGGGACAGGAAGTAACCTATCTTATTAATCCTACTGACGAATACAGAAATATTGTTGAAAATTTTCTTCACAACGAAACAGTAGTTGTAAGCTCGGTTGATGAAATCAAAGAGGATATAATCAAGGTTGCAATTTTTCACAGGTCTGTTAAAGAAATCGCAGAGGAATATAAAGCAAAATGGGGCAGCAAATTCACTGTTGCCATTGCGGGTGATATGTGGCTCGATTTTACATTAACCGATAAAGGTACAGGCATTGAAAAACTATGTAAGGCAATGGAAATCTCAACCGATGAGGTTATGGTTTTCGGTGACAATTTCAACGATATTCCGATGTTAGACGTTGCAGGCACAGCGATTGCAATGGAAACAGCGAAGGAAGAGGTAAAAAAACACTCGACAGATACCTGTACAAGTGTAGCAAAAAAATGCAGGGAAATGTTGCTGTAAATATAATAATAAGGAGACGGTTATCCGCCTCCTTAATTTTATGCCATGAGTAATTCTTCGATTTTGTATATCGCATCGGCAACAGCACCGTCATTATTACTGCATACAATAATATCCCCGTTTTCTTTTGCAACGTCGCAACCGTTTTCCGGAACGAAACCGATTGTTGCAGATTTGAGCATTGAAATATCATTTGAGCCGTCACCGATTGAATATATTTTGTTTTTGTCACATCCGAGCTTTTCGGCAAGCAATGAAAGTCCGAGGCCCTTGTCGGTTTTTGTTGAAATAATTTCAATAAAGTCGCCGTGCTGAGGAATATATTTTATTTTTTTCAGATTCAGACTGTCAAGAAATTTTTGAAAATCGTCAACTCTTTCGACACCGACGCTTATCATGATTTTAACAAGCGGAAAATCTTCGGATTTAACATCGTCAACAACTTCATATTTAATATACTGAAAATCAAAATGTGCACGGCTTCTGTCATCGGGATGAATAACCCTGCTTTTGAAATCGGTTGTGTAAAATTCAATTGCAATATCCGGATATCCGTTGATTATCATTTCAAATTCATCAATCGCATCGTTGTCTATGCAGTTGAGAAATACTGTTTTTTCGGAACCGAAGTCATATGCTATAGCTCCGTTACCGAGCAGAACGGGAGCGTTGATTATTGAAGGCTCGTATGCATGAAAGCCCTGTCGGGTTCTTCCTGTACAAACGGTGAAATATCCGCCGTTATCAGTGAAATATTTAATTGCAGTTCTTACTCTCTCTCCGATCTGACCGTCACTCTGTGCAAGCGTTCCGTCATAGTCCGAGGCGAGAATACATCCGTCAAAAATACCCATTATGTCCACCTTATTTCTGCTGAGTCGGTCCCATATTTGCCGCACCCGTGTATACAACATCCTCGGGTAACGGGTAATATTTCGGAGCGTCCGTATCACGCTGATAAAGTCGCACGTGCTCTCCTCTCGGTGTCATGTCAACAACATCACAGCCACGCCAGTAAACGGTATATTCCGTATCTCTGACAATTTCTTTCTTTGCAACGGTTTCGAGCCTGAAACAAAGCTCAAATACATCGTTGTCATTTAATTCAGCGAAGGCAATTCCGTTTTTAACCTCGGCTTCGATTTTGTTGCCGTTAAGGTAAAATTCGGGTGTGTCAATCCACTCGTACATTCTGAAGCCGAATTTACCTTTTAATTTTGCAGTGACTTTAACCTTACCCTCGTTAGGAATAAATGATTCCATCTTATATTTGTCGGTTTCCTTGTCACAGGGAATATTTACGCAGAGGATACCGTTTTCATCAAGCAGAGCATCATCCCAGATTGTTTTAAGCGCAACAGGAGCTGTGCCGACGCAACAGCCAGCGATTGAACGGAATCGTGTAAGTGAAATTGAATCGGGTTCACTTCCGCCCGTGAATCCGCCTATCATCCTCTTGTCAATGTCACGGTATGTGATGCCGTTACCATCGGGCTTAGTGTTGTCACAAACGACATAGCCGGTGTATTTAACCTGATTCTCCATGAGCTGATTTCTTGCGAAGAGATTAATGTCATTCCAGTATTCAGTGTATCCGCATCTGATAAGCTCATCGGCGCAGATAATCATATCTCGAATACAGCAGGTTTCGCAATGCTCCTCAGACATCGGATGCCATTGAGCATACTCGGGAACCCAGCCGAAGCTCGATGAAATAGAACGTGTGTAATCGTAAATTGCTTTACCCTTTTCGATATATTCTTTATTGTCGGTAAGTCTGCCGAGCTTTACAAGTCCGCAGGCAAACCATGTTGCAGAATGAACGTGTCCGAAGTATTCCATTTTATAATTGAAATATCTTGACGGACCGAGGACGTAGTTTGCGATACCGATTGCAAGGTCAAGAGCATTTTCGTCGTGCTTTAATTCATATCTTCTGACGAGTGCCTGAAGCATAACTGCATTTCGGATTGCCTGCTCTCCTCTTCCTGTATGCCTTGTTAAATCGAATCCGCCGTCCTTTAAATAAACGTCGTTCGGGAATTCGTAAATTGATACTTCCTCGTTGTAGTCACCAGACCAGAATGTGCGTACTTTTCGTTCAATTACAAGACTGCGCATACCTTTTATAAGGTTTGAAATTCGCATTTCAACCTCTTCATCATCGGGATATTCTTCTGAAATCTTGTTGAGTCCGGGGAGGATATATCCCATTTCGTGGAAGGATGAATGAACAGTATGTGTCCACGGATATTTTTCACAGAAACGCAGACCATGTTCGCCCCACGATTTCATAAGATGACGGCGGAGTGATTGCTTAACCTCGTCACCTTCATTTGTGCCGAGCATTTCCATTGCAGATACAAGTCCCTCATACCATGAGCCGACAAGCTCTGCATCGTCAACACGGCAATGTGCGGCCTCGGCAGGCTTTTTATTAGGAAGAAGAAGCCAGTAAGGCAGGTTGTCCTGAGCCTCATCGACCATGTTAGTAATGTAATGATGAACGAGCTTTGCGCTTTGTATCGGATTAAACGTTTCAAACATAATAGTCACCTCTGAAATTTATGAATGTATTTTATCATAAAAAGATTTTTATTACAATATTTTTGAGTTTATTGAAATGTATTTTTAAGATAAAAAATCATCCCGTCACTTTATAAGCGACGGGATGCGATTGTATCAGATTAGTTTACTGTAAGGGAGCAGTATTTGTAACAGCAGGAGTTGTTGTAAGTGTACCGCCTGCCAAAGCTGTCTGAGCAGTTGCAACTGCCTTGTCAGTACCGTTGGCAACACCATCACCAAAGCCGGAAATGTAAACTGAACCGAGCTTGAAATCACCTGCATAAGATGTTGTTTCCTGCTCGTCAACAATTGACTTGATAACACTGATATAGTACTGAGTGAAGTCAAACATCGGAGCACAAAGGAAGTATGATTCCTCGCCTTCGTAATCAGCATCTGTGTAATTTTCAACACCGTAGCCGCAGAAGAAAATCTTGTTTGCATTAGCAGCATTGTCAATGTCCTCTGAATAGAAATCAGAAGCGATTACCTTGCAGCCTGCCTTAACGAGCTCGCCAACGTCAGCAGCTGTGTTATCACTTGCGATAACCTTAGTAACCTTTACTGTTGCGTTTACTGACAATACACCCTTTGAGAAGCTGTTAAGCTCAGCAACATCGTTTTCATCCTCAACGATGAAGCCTGCGGCTGACTTAAGCTCAGCTGCCTTCATACCGGCAACAATACCCATAAGGTAAGCACCGTCTTCTGTATTGTTTGAATAACCGAAAACGTTCTCGGTCTGTGCACCATCTGCAAGATCCTGGCAAACAAACTTAACGTCCTTGTTATCCTCTGCGTTTGCAAAATCAGCAACATAGTTCTGATAACCTGCATCAGCGAGGAAGATAAGGTTACACTCAAGGTTAATAAGGCTTGTGATGGCTTCCTTAACTGCATCTGCGTTTGTCGGGTCAACGCTGTCCTTATAGTGGAAACGGTCGGAGCTTATTCCGTAACCGAAGGATGTCAGCTTATCAATAGTATTGATTGTGACAATTGAGTTGATATCATTAAACTCTCCGTCGCCAAGCTCCGTTTTACCCGGAATGACAACACCGATTTTAATATTATCGTTAGTAATCTTCGTGTCCTCAGTATCAACCATTGAACAGGATGCCAATGAAAGGCACATAACAACGGCAAGAATGATTGAAAGGACTCTTCTTAAATTTTTCATGGAAAATCCTCCTAAAAGTAAATAGGGTATAATACTTAAACTATTATAGATTATTTTAAAAGGAAAATCAAGGATTTTTTTCTGATGATGTAAAAAAACAGCAGAAAAAAGTCGTTTATTATATATATAAATGTATAGGAAAAATGTAATTATTTTCAGCAAAGCAAAGTCGCACAAATTCAGCGATTATAATATGTTCAACATGCACAAATTAAGAAATTGTATCAAATATTTATTGACTTTATTGATTGTTTAGAGTATAGTTAAGATAACCATAAGAGTAATATGAGGGAATAGTCTGCTCTAAAATAAGCTGTTCCGACTTATTGCTCTGCGAATGCGATAGCATCCGCTGGTTTATTCCGCGTCTTGTTGACGCCTTTGTTCAAGGAGGAAAAGCCTGAAGATACGCTGAAATGGGAAGATAGCAGTATATTAATTCAGACGTTTCCGAAAGGAATGATGAGCGTGATGATGTCGCACGGGGGACACCACCGGTTAACTGGCGTCAGGGTTTTTACCCACAAATATTTATGGAGGTGCAATCCTAAAATGAGTAATGCAAAAAGATTTATCAGCGTCATTCTCGCTATCGTTATGATTTGCTCAACTCTCGTTGTAGGTGCCAGTGCAGCTTATACTGAGTATAAGAACTCAGCTATCGCTAACCAGTACAATGGTCTCGATAAGCCTGTTCTTACTACACAGCAGTATGCATCAGCAGCTATGGATGAGCTTGACCGTATGCTTAACGTAGAGCAGATTCACTTGACATCCGATGACCTTTTCGGAATCGGTGAACTTGATGTTACATCAGTTGACGCTACAATGGACTCTGTTTATGCTTTGGTAAACAGTGGTGTGTTCAAATCATTCGGTGGTTTGTTGGGTGATTTGTCAACACTTAGTGCAAATTCCTTTAAGCCTGAATCAGATGGCGGTATCAGAAGAACAACAGCCGGTAAGACTGATGTTGACGTTATCTATCAGGTATTAGGTTTCTTGTACGAGAACAAAGACATTTTTGTTAGCTACGCTAACCAGACAATCAACCTCGGTACAATTCTTCCGAGCGTTGTTGACCTCAGCGATTACACAGACTTAAACAAGCTCCTCAAGAGCCTTCTTTATGATGCTGTATATGATGCTGATGCTCCGGAAGATATCGCAAGCTACTCAATCGATACAATGGCTCAGACACTTATCGATCAGGTTGTAGTTAAGGAAGTTCCTGAGCTTGAGGGTAAGACAAGCGTATCAACAGGTACAATGTATGATTTCATCGATATAGCTCTTAAGACACTTTACAATACTCTTCTTGTAGATCTCCTTAATGGTAACGTTAAGTATGAGCTCAACAAGTTCTGTGGTGTTACAGAGATGGTAACTGATGAAGATTACAACATCCTCAACGATGACACAAAAGATAAGAGCGCTATGAACGAGTATGCTCAGATCCTCAACGTTGACTATACAATCGCTCAGTATGACTTTACTGATGCAACTCTTGTATCACAGTTCAACAATGTTGTTGGTTCTCTTCTCAACACAATGCTTTCATCTACATACAGAGCAAAGTTCACATGGACAATGGGCAGCAACGATAACCTCCTCAACAACCTTGTAAATGTTGCTAAGGCTGTTGTTACAGATGATATGCTTGCAGAAGCTCTCTTCCAGCCGTATAACACTCGTTATACAGATGCTGAGATCAATGCTATGTCACCTGAGAGACTTATCACATACTTGCTCACAATCCTCATCAACAACTCTGCTGATGAGCTTTGGGTTCCTGAATCAACTGCTACTCTTCGTGAGTTCGGCTTTATCTGCCTCGAGCAGCTTCTTGCTACTGCAGCTCCTGAGCTTGATTTCTCATCAATGGATAGAAACAGCACAGACACACTCGTAATTATGGGTATTGACTTTGCTATCTATAACATTAATGCAGTTCTTGATATGAATCTTGAGTATGTTTACACAATGGCAGGTGTTGACGCACAGCTCGCTAAGGCAGCTAAGTACGGCGTTGACAACTACGGCGGACTTCTCAACGGTATGACATTCAACAACAAGAATGACGGTTGGAGAACATTTGATGATATTCTCTTCTCAATTCTTGATAAGACATGGTTACCGGAAGAGTGCTACACAGCAACATACTGCTTCAAGACTCTCCTCATCGATACACTTATCGATGGTATCCTTGATCTCGACGTTGCTGGCATGCTCGGCAAACTCGAGAACAATCATCCGGGCGGACTCAACGATACTCCGAAGGAAGTAATCCTTGGTCTTGCTATCAGAATCATCAACATTATCTTCCCGAACGCAATCAATGCTAATGCAAAGACATTTGATGCAATTGCAACAAACTCAGCTCTCGCTGGTACAATTGATGCAATCTTCTCAGATCTTTACAACTGCAGAGCAAACCTTGTTGCAGGTATTCTTCCTACACTTTGTGACATCCTTGATCTCACAAACGAGCAGGAATTCGAATTCCCTGAGTACACATATGAAGAGACTCTTTATGAGAAGACAGGTGCTATTGATACATTCATCACAATGCGTAATGAATCAACAGGTATCAACACAGGTTTCACATATTATGATAACGGCGTAAAGAAGTTCCAGCAGGATCAGCTTTACACATATGAGATTAAGAGCATCACTTGCACACCTGCTACTGCTACTGCATTCACAGGCTCAAGTGTTAAGTTCAGCACAGTTAACGTTCCTGGTTACGACTGGACATCATCAGCTAACCCGACACTTGCCGGTGGTCAGACTGGTTACATCCATTTGACAGGTACTTGTGCAACATTGGCAGGTACATCAGTTCGTATCGCTGTTACATATGACGTTCTTACTGAGGACGGCACACCGTTGACAGATGCACCTATCACTGACTATATCTACACTTTGGTTACAAAGACAGCATCTGATGAAGAGACATTGACAGAAATCACATCAACAAACTATGATGTTAATATTCCTTCATATAACTATTGCGCAAGTGTTAGAGATATCACAAGAATTGAAGCAACAGTTGTAAACAGAACAACAGCTGACGCAACAGTTGACGTAACTGCAGTTACAACAGATACAACAAACTATGCAACACTTCAGAAGCTCCTTAACACAGGTTATATCGAGCTTACAACAAATAATGTTGCAAAGGCAGGTTATCTTGACAGTGACGGAGATCTCCACGCAACAAAGACTTCATTCAACATCTTCAAGACAACAGAAGCTTATGACCTTCTTCCTGATGTAGCTCCTGAGGACGATCCGGAAGCAAAGACAAAGGCTGATGCATGGGCAGAAATCCAGGCAGCAGGTGAAATCAAGGCTTCTACAGGTAAGCTTACAAGCTACTGTAAGTTTGCAAACCTCAACCTTGCTTACATGATTGGTGGTACAAACATCAACTCAGGTTCAAAGAAGACTTCAGTATTCTGCTACAATAACTTCAACCTTGCAGGTATTCTTTCAAGCGAATTGAATAAGCACCGTCAGGCTGCTAACTATTCAGACGCTACAGCATGGGATAACTACATGACAGCAATGAACAATGCTGCTGCTGCAGTTTATGCTCCATACCAGAATGGTACATTCGCAGGTATTGCTACAACAAGTAAATATCTTAAGATGCAGAACGCTGCTCCTGCTCTTGTAACAGCTATCGAGGCTCTTGACGAGTGCGAAGAAGGCGGCGGATTTGACGGCATCCTTGCTATCATTGATAGCGTTAACCCGGATAACGTTGATGAGAACGGCGATAAGCTTTCTTATGACGATCCTGCATACAAGTTCTTCGGCGTTGCTGATTACGAAGCTTATACATACTATAACTATAAGGATGAGTATAAGGCAGCAACAAGAGCTTATGAATCAACACTCGTTCCTGACGAGGATGGCAACTATAAGACAGTTTCTGCTCTTAAGGTTGCAGAGCTCGAGCACAGATTGGGTCTCTATGCTGGCCGTCTTATCGAGAAGGATGTTATTAAGACACACCTTCAGAAGCAGTTCAACGCAGCACAGGCTCTTACATCTGAGAACGAAGCTAAGTACACAGCAGAGTCATGGGCAAACTATGTAAAGGCTTATAACTTTGCTAACACAGTTTTGGGCACAGCTGCAGAAAGCCTCAACCAGACAAAGGTTAATAAGGCTTACGAAATCCTTATCGAGAACGAGAAGTGCCTTGTTCTTGATTCAGGTGACCAGCCGGGTGGCGACACACCGACATTCACACCAATCGATCCTGATACTGACGTAGCTCTTACAGTTGTTGAAACAGCGGATGAAGGCTTGCTCCTTTGCGGTATTCAGCCGGGTGTTGACGGTACAACACTCTTTGAGACAACAGGTTGCACAGTTGAAGTTGAAATGGCAGGTGCAAAGATTGCTACCGGCGATACAATCAACATCAAGGATAACGGCGGCAACATCATCGCTACATACACAGTATGTATCACAGGTGACGTTGACTGTGACGGTGCTGCTGGTTCAGCATATGACCTTATCGTTTATATCAACGTTGTTAATAACTTGTTAAGCCCATCAGCTCTTATTGCAACAGCTGGTGACCTTGAAGGTAGTGATGGCGATATGGATGCATACGACCTTATTTCTGTAATCAACGTCGTAAACAACATGTCAATCATCGACTTTAACAACAGAACTTTGGCATAACAAATAATTAAAAAATTTCGGAGAGTGGATAATCTCCACTCTCCGGGATAAAAATCATTCCGTAAATTAAGTTGGATCAAGGACTTCGGTCTTTATCATAATTTATTATTTTGGAAAGGAGGAATTTTAAATGTTAATCGTTAAAAAGCTTTTGTCAGTTGTAATGGCAATTGCACTTGTTCTTACTGTTGTTACTGTTGGTGTAAGCGCTGCAGGTACAGCCAGTGGTGATGAGTACATGACGATTACAGTTTCAACTAACGAGAATTATATGCCCGATGATATAGTTACTGTTACTGTTAACATTAAAAATAACTATAACTGCACAGCATTCCGTTTCCCGGTTATGTTTGATTCCTCAGTTTATGAATTCCCGGCTGTTATCGGTCTTACTGCTTTAGGTAATTGTAAGGCAAAAGGT
Organism: Ruminococcaceae bacterium UBA1767; assembly: GCA_002315505.1. Classification (GTDB taxonomy): domain Bacteria; phylum Bacillota; class Clostridia; order Oscillospirales; family Acutalibacteraceae; genus CAG-488. The sequence continues at coordinate 5,439 of DCGX01000078.1, read as the reverse complement.
ACAATCGGCGCAAACACATCGAATGATGGATCATTCATCCCCACTACATATAATGCATCTGCATGGGGTTGCATTCTCGTTCAGTGGACAGCAAATGTTGCAAACAATGAAGTAGGCGCTCTCAATGATGAGGGTGGTCAGGCAGTATTCTCATTTAACCTTAAGGTTAAGAGTGATGCTTTAGCCGGCACAGCAGGCACAATCTTCGTTCCTGAGGAGTATGATGGATTCTACTATCAGGCAATCGGAGATGTAACTGATGCAACTACTTTCTACTATCTCAACTCTGAAACATTAACAAGAACCTTTGTTCCTGCTAATCCGATTATTCTCGGTGACCCGATTGAGTTAGTAGCAAGAGAAGGCTCAACAACAGTTATCGATGAGACTAATAAGTATGTTTATGCTCTTGAGTCTCCGATGTCAAGTACTCAGGTATTCAATAATTATCTTGAATTAAAGGGTACAAACGCAACATTACAGTACGAAGGAACCTTATATGGTTATGGTACTGGTGCAAAAATTAATGTTATGCTTGGCACAAACAAGGTTACATCATATGAGGTAGTTATTTTCGGCGACTCAAATGGTGACTCATATGCTGATGCATATGATTTGGTTGATGCTATTAACTTTGTAAACTTGTTAAGCATACCAAGTGATATTCAGACATTTGCTTTGGATATTATCAGTGCAAGTGGAAGCGCAACAAGCGGTGATGGCGTTGTTGATGCTTATGACTTAGTCAAATTGGTTAGTGTTGCTAATTTGATGAGTTCACTTGACCAGGCAAATCCATATCAGTCATAATAAGACTGTTGGAAAATAAAAATTTTTAAGGAGGAAATTTGCATGAAAATTGCAAAGAAAGTGCTTAGTATTTTGCTCGCAGTAGCAATGGTATTAAGCATGGTAGCTGTATCTTCTTCAGCAGTTATGGGTAGCGCAAGCTCAACCTATCAGGCTAAGATCTGGCTTACTGCAGAAAAAGTTTCTGTCAGCTACAACAAGATGACAGGTAAAGTAAAAAGCATGACTGGTTCTGGCAATGAACTTACCGGCAACTTTGATGTTGCTGCCGGTGATGTTTACAGAATTGCTATGTATGCTACTACAAATTACTACGTAGGCTTATCAGAAGGTGCTATATTCTTCACAGGCGGCCTTTTAGACCCGGGTGAGCAGTTCTACGATGTAGCTGGTATGGCAAGCTCAAAGGCTATTCCTACTGATATTCTTGGTGAAAACCCGAATAACGGCTGGATTGGTTATATGTGTTCTTCACTTACAGCTATTAACTCAGTTACAGCTGGTTCAGTTATGAACGAAACAGCTAGAGCAAACATGTACAAGAAGGTTCTGGATGATAACGGTGATCGTTACTTCTCAGATACAGATATCGCTAACACAGGTTGTGTTAAGTGGTTGATGGGTCCTGACTACGTTTCAAGTGGTATTACAACAATCCTTGGCGACACAGAAATGGACTATTCATGGGCAACAGACGGTGAGTTGGAAGGATTTGATACAACAGTTCCTTTGATATACTTCACAGTTATGGTTCCTTCAGAGGCAACTGCAGGTTCTACATTTAAGGTATTCATTCCTGAAGAAGAGCGTGCAACAGCTGATGCAGGTATCTTGACACTTGGTTATTGCTCTGAAGACATGGCTTGTACAAAGGACGACATGGTTCCTAAACATTGTCTTCTTGGTGACGATCAGTACTTCGATCTTTCTGGTGCAACTCTTACACTCAAGATTCCAGGCGACGACCAGCCGGCTGATCTTACAGAGCTCCAGACAGAAGCAGCTAAGTACACAACAGCAGCTGGCTTCGACCTTGCTAACTACAAGGATGACGCTGCTAAGACAAAGTTCACACAGACTCTTGCTCTTGCAAACGAAGAGCTTACAAATCAGGATGCTACATCACAGGAATACATCGACCAGTTGGTAGATACTCTTGCAGCAGATGCAGCAGCTCTTACTCCGAAGGATATCGATAAGACAGCTCTTAAGACACTCATCGATGCTGCAGATCTCTGCACACTTGATGACTATAAGGAAGATTCAAACTGGGCAACATTCACATCAGCTCTTGCAGATGCTAAGACTGTTTACAATGATGCAACTCTTACAACAATCTTCCAGCAGGCTACAGTAGACAACGCTAAGACAGCTCTTGAGAACGCTAAGAATGCTCTTGTTGCTCTTGATGGTTGTGATTACTCAGCTCTTGATACTCAGCTTGCTAGAGTTACTGGTTTGGTAGAAACAAACTATACACCGGCTTCTTGGGAAGAGTATGAGACAGCTCTTTCAGCTGCTAATATGGTTTCAAGACACCTCAAGGCTACTACAGCTAACCAGACAATAGTTAACAATGCAGCTACAGCTCTTAAGAACGCTATTGACGGTCTTGTAGAGGCTGATGCTAACTATGCAGATCTCCAGGCATCATACGATGCAGTTAAGAATTATGCACAGGCTGACTATGAGTCAGGTTGGGCAGCATTCAACACAGCTCTTGCAGATGCTAAGGCTCTCCTTGACAATCAGAATCTCAAGGCTAAAGACCAGGCAACAATCGACAATGCAAAGACAAATCTTGACAATGCAGCAGCAGCTCTTGTACCTTATGGTTCAGCTGACTACACAGCACTTAAGGATGCTATCGATGCAAAGCCGGATTACTTTGCACAGGGTGCTAACTACTACAACAACTGGGATGCTTATGCAGACGCTCTTGCTATAGCAGAAACACTCTACAACGCAGGTAACCTCACATCTAAGGATCAGGCTACAATCGACAATGCTAAGGTTACTCTTAATACAACTAAGGGTGAGCTTACACTTAAGGATGCAGATTACACAAATGTTGACAACGCTCTTGCAGCAGTTCCGACAGCTGATGATCTTGCAAACTACTACACAGCAGATTCAGTAAGCGCATTGAATACAGTTATTGCTGGCATCAACAGAAACCTCAAGATCAATGATCAGAATACAGTTGATGGTTATGTAACAGCTATTAACAATGCTATTGAAGGTCTCCAGCTCACAGCTGCTGACACAACAGCTCTTGCAAAGGCTATCGCTGATGCAAAGAATAAGAACGCTGACTTCTATACAGCAGATTCTTATTCAGCAATGACAGCAGTTCTTTCAGACGCTGAAGCTCTTTATGCTACAGCTGGTCTTACAAAGAAGGACAATCAGGCTGCTATCGATACTATGACAAGCGACCTTAACAATGCTATGACAGCTCTTGTATCTCTTGGTGCTGACTACTCAGAACTTGAGACACAGATCAACGCATTCAAGGCATTGACACAGGCTAACTACACAGCTGCTTCTTGGGCAAATGCTAACTCAAAGGCTCTTGCAGCTGACACAGTTTATAAGACAAAGAATACAAATCCGTATTCAAAGGCTGACCAGTCTATCGTTGATAATGCAGCTACAGCTCTTGAGAATGCTATTGCAGCTCTCGTAGAGAAGGATGCTGATTACACAGCACTTAACAATGCTAAGGAAGCTGCTAACGACGTTCTCAATCAGGAAGACGCTGCTACAGTTTACACAGCAGAATACCTTGATGGTATCACTTCAGCTCTTGCTGAGGCTACAAAGGTTCCTGCAGATCTTAAGGTTAAGGATCAGCAGACAATCGCAGATGCAGCTAAGGCTATCAACGATGCAGTTGATGCAGTTGCATACAACAACTATGATTACACAACACTTAACGGTCTCAAGAACGATTGGCTTGCACTCGCTTCTAAGAAGGATAACTACACTGTAGCTTCTTGGAATGCAGTTGAGGAAGCTTACAACGCTCTTGTTTGGGACTACACTTATGAGCCAACACAGTACGGTCTTGCAAAGGTACAGGATGCATCTTTTGCAGCTGTAATGAAGAAGCTCACACTTGCACAGTCAGCTAACTATGGCGCTCTTGTAGAGGCTAAGCAGGCTGCTGAGGCTCTTAACGAGGCTGATTACACAGAGGCATCATGGGCAGATCTTGAGCTTGCTCTTGCTAAGGTTAACATGAACCTCAATGAAAACCATCAGGCAGAAGTTGATCAGATGGTAACAGATATCAACACTGCTATTGCTAACCTTGCTAAGCTCGCATCTTACACAGATCTTGACGCTAAGATTGCTGAAGTTGCTGAGTTCTATAAGGGAACAACAAACATCTATACTCAGGATACACTCAATACTCTTGAGTCAGCTTACACAGCTGCTACTACAATCAGCAGAGTTCTTACTGAGGACGAGCAGAATCAGGTTGACAATGCTCTTACAACTCTTACAAACGCATTCAATGGTCTTGCACTTAAGGATGCTGACGTAACAGCTCTCCAGACTGCTTGTGATAAGTTCGACACATATGAAGAAGCTAAGTACACATCAGCTACATGGAATGACTATGCAGCAGCTGTTGCACTTGGTAAGAAGGCAATCAACGATAAGCTCGACATCACAAAGCAGGGCGATATCGATACACTCCTTGCAAACATCAACGATGCTGAAAAGGCTCTCGCAGAGAAGGCTGTTTCAGGTAAGGGCGTATTCGAGGCTGCTTCTGGTGAAGTTAAGGATACAAGAGTTGCTAACGACTTTACATTCCGTGTAAATGCTCGTGCAATCGCTATCCAGTTCATCGATGCTTATGGTAACACATGGACATTCTGCAGAACTGATGCTAAGGGCCGTGTTGCTATTAAGTCATATGATGATGAAGGCGCACTTGTTGGTGACCTTAACGAGAACATCGAGTATGAAGACTGGACAATCACTCAGTGGCTTCCACTTGGTGAGTACACAGTTAGAGCTAAGTACGGCAGAGTTTGGGATAACGAAAATGTTCAGACAATGACTATCAAGGCAGCTACACCTACAGATGCAACTATCTATAGCTATGAGCTTGCTCAGACAGAAGGCTGGACAGGTGCTATTCCTGTAACTGTTGTTACTGGTGCTGACGTTGAGGCTATCCAGGTTGTTTATGCTGATGGTACAATCACAACACGTTCATTCACTGAGGAAGGCGGCAAGCGTACATTCACTTCAAAGGCTATCTTCAGAGATTGGGGCGAAAGTGCTGTTACAATCCGTGCATTCTACGGTTGTGAGTGGCATGTAGTTGGTGATCTTTCATACAACGCTCACAAATAATTCTTGTTTGTTAGTGGAATATGAATTCTGACTAAAAGCGAGGGGGTTGCGAGGAAACTCGCAATCCCCTTTAAGTTTTTTTGAAAAAAGTATTGACAAATCAATGCATATAGTTTATAATAGCGAATGTTGTTTAGCGGAATTGTGTAACGGTAGCACGACAGACTCTGACTCTGTTTGTTGGGGTTCGAATCCCTATTCCGCTGCCAAAATAAAAAGACCACTACGAGAGTAGATGGTCTTTTTTATTTT
>DCGX01000074.1:68848-78807 GCA_002315505.1 Ruminococcaceae bacterium UBA1767 | reverse complement strand
CCCGATGAGGTTATGCCCGAAATAGCACGATTCTATATTGCCAACAAACGCCCTGAAAGCGAATGGGTGGTGCTTCCTGTTGCAAATATGTGTGCTTACTTTCACAGCACCGAATTTTCAAAAAAGTGGCTGCCGAAGCTGCCGCCGAAATTTATTGAACGCAAAAAGAGCTGTTTCGGGGTGTGTTTGATAAAGGTTAAGATTTAGCTGTTAAATGACGTTGATTAAACTGTTTTAATATAACTTTTTGGTTTGACCCCAAAATGACCCCAAAATTTTTGCGAAACATATAAAATCAGCGAAATGGGCGAAAAATTTAAAATAAAAAGCAGTAAAAATCAATAATTTGATGCCATTTGAAGGCAAAATCACAGAAAAATCAATAATTAGAAAAGAGTGGGAATAATTGAGGCACCTCAAAAGTGTTGATATATCAAGGTTTTCAAAACCGTGACCCCGAAATGACCACAAAACATTCATAACAAAAGATTTATCCCCGTCAGCGTTATGCCGACGGGGATTTCGTTATTACTGTTCAATTTTTGTTTTTAATGTTTCTATTCTGTTGAAAACAACATCTGTATGTTCACTTTAACAAGGTGATACTTTTATATGGATTTTCCCGCAAACTGAGTCATATACAATTCATAATATTTTCCCTGTTTCTCAATCAGTTCATTATGGTTGCCGATTTCGATAATTCTGCCGTTATCCATAACAACTATAAGGTCTGCATCTCTTACGGTTGAAAGGCGGTGGGCGATAATAAGACTCGTTCTGTCTTTCATAAGTGATGCCATAGCATCCTGAATTCTCTTTTCTGTTCTTGTATCAACCGAAGAAGTTGCTTCATCAAGAATAAGAATTTTCGGGTTTGCAACAAAAGCCCTTGCTATTGAAATAAGCTGTCTTTGTCCCTGGGAAAGATTCTGTCCGGACTCCGTAAGTGCGGTATCATACCCGTCTGTAAGTCTGTTAATCATAACGTCACAGTTGCTCATTCGTGAGGCTTTAATCATTTCATCGTTTGAAATATTCTCATTTGAATATTTAATATTATTTCTTATGGAATCGGAAAAAAGTACTGTATCCTGCAAAACAATGGCAACATTTTTTCTCAGCTCATCAAGGCTGAGTTCTTTAATATCTTTACCGTCAACGGTGATTTTTCCGCTGTCAACGTCATAAAAACGCATTAGAAGATTAACAACCGTTGTTTTACCACTTCCCGTAGCGCCTACAAGAGCAACCTTGTGCCCTGAGTACACCTCAAGATTAAAATCAAAGAGCACCTGCTTTTCGGGAACATATGAGAAATTAACATTTTCAAATTTCACGACGCCTTTAATGTCTTCGACAAGTTTTTCGCCGTCTTTATCTTCACTTTTTTCGTCCATAATGTCAAATATTCTTTCGGCACCTGCAATAGCTGTCTGAATCTGACCGTAAAGATTTGCAATTTCGTTAATAGGCCTGCCGAACTGTTTTGCATACACAATAAATGCGGAAATAACGCCTATTGTTATGTATCCTTTTATGGCAAACAATCCGCCGAATGCGGCAATAATTACAAAGCCGATGTTATTAACAACATTCATAACCGGTCCCATTGAACCGCCTAATATTTCCGCCTTTATACCTACCTTGGTCAATTCATCGGATGTTTTATCAAATTCTTCGATAACCTTATTCTGTCGGTTATAAGCAACGACCGTTTTATAGCTTGTGATATTTTCTTCAATATGACCGTTAACCTTGCCCAGAAGAATCTGTCTTTTCAAAAAGAATTTCCTCATAGCCTTGGAAAGATATTTGGTAATAATAACCGTAAGCACCACCGTAAAGCAAGACAAAAGAGCCAGAGAGGGACTGTAATATATCATCATACTGACAGTACCAATAACGGTAAGAACACCGCTTATGAGAGATGAAAGAGATTGAGAAACCGTGTTTGAAATGTTTTCTACATCGTTTGTCATACGGCTCATAATATCCCCGTGAGAGTGAAAATCAAGATATTTTACAGGAAGGGTTACGATTTTGCCAAATAAATCCTCTCTCATTTTTTTAACAACGGATTGAGAAAGTTTTGCCGAAAGCTGCGACTGAAAAAGCAGACAAACCGCACTGAGTAAATACAGAACGATCATAATAATAAGAGTTTTCGGTAATGCATCAAAATTTCTGTCTGCGATTTTGTCTATTGCCGTAGATTGAACCGACGGAGCAAAAACACCGCAGACAACGCTTAAAACAACAAAAAGAATAAGAATTGTGAGCATTCTCTTTTCGTTCACAAAATACAGAAGCAGTTTTTTTAATGTTTCCTTGCTATTTTTCGGCTTTTCTTTTTGAAACATTCCCGGTCTCGGACCTCTTCCAGGACGAAAATTCATTTCAGGAGGAGCTTTCGGAGGTTGTTTGTTAAAATCAGCCATCACATTACCCCCTTTACATCATCACTTAACTGTGACGAATAAATATCTCTGTAAATATCACAGTTTTTCATAAGATTTTCGTGAGTGTCAAACGCCGCAATTCTGCCCGAATCCAGAACAATAATTCTGTCGGCATTTTTAACGGAAGCAATTCGCTGAGCGATTATTATTTTTGTTACATTATTTGTTTTCTCATTTAGCGCTTTATATAAATCCGACTCGGTTTTAAGGTCAAGAGCGGAGGTTGAATCATCAAAAATCATAATTTCCGCATTTTTCAAAACGGCTCGTGCTATTGAAATTCTCTGTTTCTGTCCACCGGAAAGTGACGCACCTTTTTCCGCCACAATTGTATCATAGCCGTTTTCTTTTTCATTAATGAAACCATCAGCCTGAGCAATTTGAGAAGCTTCGATTATCTGCTCTTCCGTCGCATTGTCATTACCCCATAGAATATTGCCCTTAATAGTATCTGAGAATAGCTCTGATTTCTGCAATGCCACGGCGACTTTATCACGGAGCAGGGTTAATTTATAATCCTTGACATTAATGCCGTCAACTTTGACTTCACCGCCGGTTACATCGTAAAACCTCGGAATAAGTGAAACAAGGGTAGATTTACCACATCCGGTAACACCTAAAATTCCGACGGTTTCACCGCTTTCAATCTTAAATGAAATGTCATCAAGCACAGTTTCTCCGTTTCCGTTTGGGTATGCAAAAACGACATTGTTAAATTCTATTGTGCCTTTTTCTGGGGTATCGCCGTCAAAATCGCCGTCTGAAATATCAGGTAAACAATTAATGACTTCGTTAAGTCTTTTTGCACTTGCGGAGCCTCTTGAAATATTCTGAAACAAATTTGCAATCATCATAACTCCGCCTAAAACTTGAGAAACATAGGTGATTGCCGCCATAATATTGCCGGGAGTAAGTCCCGAATTATTGCGGACATTTATTCCACCAACCCAAATAACGGCAACAACAGTTAAATTCATAATAATATTCATTAACGGAGCAAGATATGAAATCAGCAAAAGAATTCTTAACTGGGTTGAAATAAGGTCGTTATTTGCTTTTGAAAATCTTGTTTTTTCATATTTTTCTTTTACATAGGCTTTAACAACTCTTGCACCTGCCACATTTTCCTGCATAACGGAATTAACCTTGTCAAGCTTATCCTGCAACAACGAGAACATCGGGTTAACCTTGGAAATAAACAAAACAATCATAACAATAAGCATAGGCAATGCACATAAAGCCGTAATACCGAAGCTTATATTCAGCTTCAGCATACAGAAAGTACCGCCTATAAGAAACATAGCATTTCTTACAAATCCTCTGATGCACATACTGACCATATTTTGCACCTGAGTAATATCGTTTGTTACTCTTGTAACAAGTGAACCGGTGGAAAATTTATCAGTCTGTTCAAAAGATAAATTCATAATCCCCGAAAAGCATCTTTTTCTTAAATCATTTCCGAAATTCTGCGCGCACAGATTTGTGAAAACGCCGCACAAAACACCGAATGTTCCGCCGAGAGCCACAGTACCGATCATTTTTAAGCCCGTAATCAGAATTATTCTTAAATCACCTGTTCCCCCGTTTGACAGACCGAGAACACCGTCATCAACAATAATATTCATAAGTGAAGGCTGAAGCAAATCCATTGACACTTCGCCAATCATAAATATCGGAGCGAGCAAAGCAAAAAACCAATATTTCTTAAAATATTTCCACATTTAATCACCCTGCAATTATATAATTGTTTAATTATATCATAATTTCTTTAAATTTACCTTAATTATAATAAAAAATCAAGCAAGAAATAATATCAGCAGTTGCTTCGTTATCAGGTGTAACCGCTTTTTCATATAAAAACTCTCACGCAGCAGTGACACCATCGTTTGTAAACATTATTATGTCATTGTTTTATTTTTAGTTTACAATTTCTTCTTCAGTTTAATATTGGGCTGCATATGAACCGGAAAGATAAATAAAGGTCTCTTTTTTAATATTAAAATAATAATTTTTAAACAGCAAACAAATATGAAAAAGCACCTGATGAGGTCAGTATATGCTTCATGAGGTGCTTCTGATGTTAATGCAATTTTAAATTATTTGCTATTGTCAGGTAGTCATTTGTCAAAATACAATCAATACCCATATCAAGATAATCGTGTGCTTCTTTAGGGTCATCTGCCCAAAAGACATTACAGATTATACCGTTTTCGTGGGCGTATTCTACGGTGCTTTTATCAAAATAAGGTTTGAAAAGCTGAACTTTTTCACACCCCAGTTTAACGGCACGGTCAACAATGGCTAAAGGATTGTCTTTGATTCCGCCAAACCCTACACAACGATGAATTTCGGGTGCGATTTTGTGAAATGCTTCCAGACATTCGTCATTGCTCGACATAATGTAGCAATGATGTTCACAGTCATATTTTCGCAAAAGGGATGCTGTTTTTTCATACAGCGGGTCTGTGGCATATGGGTCTTTTTTTAATCTGTCCCATATCTTTATGTGAATATTCATTACGGCGGTACAAGCAAATTTTTTGAGAATTTCTTCAAATGTTACAATTTGAAGGCCTTTGTAATGTTCGTTACCGTCAATGCCGAAATCCAGCTGACGGAGTTCTTCCAATGTATAATCCCACACCTTTCCACTGCCGTTTGAGACTCGGTCTAAAGTGGAATCATGGAGCGAAACAAGTTCGCCGTCTTTAGTCGACCAGATATCAAATTCAATTTCATCGGCGCCTAATGCGATTGCCGCACCGAAGGCGGGCAGACTGTTTTCCGGTGCTACGGTTGAAAAACCGCGATGCGCACAGATGCGCGGATAATGCATAAAAGTATCACTCGGTACTGTGTTGGAACCGCCTTGACGATAAAGCCAGGGACGGCGGCCTTCATCAATATATTCATAATGTGCTTTCGGGAGGCCTTTGAAGCCTGCCGGTTTGTAATATTTTTCGTGTGGGTCGATTTCAAAAATCCCCAACCCGATTTCACTTTTCATATTAAGGAGCATTTCACCCTTCGGTGAAACAATCATACTGCATCCGCATAGCTCAGAATCCTTGCCGAGGGATACCGATGAGCGAAGCAAATAGGCATTTGTGTTATAGCATAAAAATCTGCCGAATATATCAAGTGCATTGTGTGTATCTGTTCTTTGGTGAGAACAGCCGATAATAATATCAACATTTTTGCGAGCAAGCGATGCATAGGATTCGTACATATAAAAATCGTAGCAAGTCATAAAACCAAATCGAATGCCCTCGATTTCAACGGTGTAAGGTTCACTGTAAAGGTAACTGTAAGAACAATCCATTTCGTTGCCGCCCTCGGCAAATGTTTTTACTTCTGAAGGAGCCGGGTGTGCCTTGTAGTATTTGCCGAAAACATTTCCCTTGCGATCAAAACAAAAAGTAGTGTTTCGCGGACCTGTCGGCGTGATATCGGCAAAATTTGCAAAGACCAAAGCATTGCAACGCTTTGCGGTTTCAACACATTTGCTGAAAATAACGGAATTGTACTTTTCAATAGAATCATGAAAATTTGCACCATTTCTCTGAGCGGCAGGGATATCACAGTATTCCGGTAACACAATAATATCCAGGGTTTCATCGCATTGTTCAATCAGGTCGAGCATACCATTAAAACATTTTTCGGTATCTTCCTGATGAAAAGAGTAAAATGGTTGAATGACACAGACTTTCATAAAATCCTCCTCACATCGTTTATCCCGTAAATAATACCATATCCGTTTTTGAAAATCAAGAAAGATGAAAACAGTATGCTTATGCAAACCATTTGAAAATCGTATGTTGATTGATGATGTTTATTCGGGTGGTACAACTGATGACGGAGATTATATGTTGCTGTCACAAGCAATGGCAGAAGGCTTATATCATCCACGATGCCGACACGGGTCGGCTACATACTTCCCGGAAGTGCAAGACATAATTGATAGCTATCGTGATGAGCCTGCACCGAAGGTGGACGATTACGGCAAACATCAGCAAGCACATATTGATAATATGATTCAAAAGTATAAACGGCTTTCCCTCGGCTCTGTATGTCCGGAGAATGTGCAGAAATATACTGAACGGATGAATTATTGGGAAGAACAGAGAAGGTTAAGAACGGAAAAAATAGTATATTTGAAAATTTAATTGACAACAACAGTAAAAATGATATAATTATGGTGGATAACAAAGAAACGGTGGATGAAGATGTGCACTACATAGGTAAGATTAACAAAGAAATTTATAAATGTGTTACTGATGATATTCAATCTGATGATGTTATTATTACCGATAAACAAATTGAACATATCATTGAGAGACATCCAAATGATTTTGAAAGATACTGTGAGTATATAAAAGAAATTATTCAAAGTCCAGATTATATTTTAGAGGCTAATAGACCAAACACCGCTTTAGTATTAAAACACATTGAAGAAAACAGTAAGAACTATGAATTGATATTGAGACTTAAAACATCAAATGACCCGAAGGAATATAAAAATTCAGTAATAACATTTCTAAAAGTTGAAGAAAAAAGATACAATAGATATTTAAGAACAAAGAAAATACTTTACAAATGTGAATAAGTATGCTAAAATAAACATAGGATAAAGAAGGCTATTTGAGGTGGACAAATTCGTGGCATCCACACGCCGATGGTAACGACAGGATTATTCCGAGAGATGCAGGAGAACGCCACGCCTGCCAAGTAGCCAATCTGAAAAGCTACCTCATAGTCAGGTAGCTTTTTTATATAACAAAATAATTGTTTCAAGCACTTTGCGAAAGCAGGGTGCTTTTTTCATACCCAAAACAGAAAGGATGATATTATGAAGAAGGTAATTGCCTATGCTAAAGATTAAAAAATACTTCCTTCGTCGAGCTTGGTTACGTCAGCACAAAGACTGGCAAGACGGCAGAGAGATTTGATGGCATATTTAAAAGGTAACCGCAAATCATTTTCCAAATTATCGAAAACAGAATTAAAAAGATTTATAATAATTTACACATTGTTTCAAACACTTTGCGATTAACCGGACAACCATTTTCAGGCTGCCCGGTTGTTTTTGTTCGATTTTGATGTGCTAATCAGTCAAGCTTTTTAGGGTTAGTCATATTCTTCGGCTCAAGTATTTTTTCCAGCTCCTCTTCACTCATAAGTCCCTCACGGATTACGATATCCTTGACAGGAACACCTGTTTTCAATGACTCCTTGGCTATTGCCGCAGACATTTTATATCCTATGTAGGGCTTGAGTGCGGTGGCAATGCCCACGCTCTTATGCAGAAGGTATTCGCAGCGCTCACGGTTTGCGATAATACCGGTTATGCAGTTGTCAATAAGAGTTTTTATCGCCTGTGTCAATGCCTGTATGCCCTCAAAAAGGCTGTAAAATATAACAGGCTCGAATGCGTTCAGCTCAAGCTGTCCGGCCTCTGCCGCCATTGTGATGGTCATATCACTTCCTATCACGCGGAAAGCAACCTGTGAAACAACCTCAGGGATAACCGGGTTGATTTTTCCGGGCATAATTGACGAACCGTTCTGCTTTGCAGGGAGAGTGATTTCCGCAAGTCCTGTCTTCGGTCCGCTGGACATAAGTCTTAAGTCGTTACAGATTTTTGAAAGATTTACCGCCGCAGCTTTCAATGCAGAGGAAACCTGAACATAAATATCAAGATTTGATGTACCGTCGAAAAGGTCACTGCACTGTGAATAGTTTTCGCCGCACACCCTTGATACATTATAGCAAATATACGTAAGATAATACGGGTCACCGTCTATTGCCGTACCGATTGCTGTAGCGCCCATATTAAGTGTGTGCAGGTTCAGCTTTGCGGTTTTCAACCTTTCTATGTCACGTCTGACAGCGGATGCATATGCGTGGAATTCCTGTCCGAGACGCATAGGAACAGCATCCTGAAGCTGTGTGCGTCCCATTTTCAGCACATCATCAAATTCCTCCGACTTTGCAAGCAGGGCATCCAGAAGGCGTTTCTCCTCCGGTATCAGCTTTTCAAGAAGTGTCACCGTGGCAATTTTGCCTGCTGAGGGATATATGTCATTGGTTGACTGCGCCATATTTACATGGTCATTAGGATGAACAATGCTGTAATCCCCTTTTTTGCCGCCGAGAATTTCAATGGCACGATTTGCGATAACTTCGTTTGCGTTCATGTTTGCACTTGTGCCTGCGCCGCCTTGTATCGCATCAACAATAAATTCACTGTGAAGCTTACCTTCAATTATTTCATCGCAGGCCTTTATAATAGCCTCCGCCTTGTCATCTTCAAGTCTGCCGGAATCGCGGTTCGTCATTGCTGCCGCTTTTTTCAGCATTGCGAGTGCTTTAATAAGCTCCGAATGCATCATAACCCCGGTTATTGGGAAATTTTCCGCGCCTCTTAAGGATTGCACGCCGTAATAAGCATTTATGTCTATTTCCTTTTCGCCCACGGAGTCGGATTCGATTCTTGTGTTTTTTACTTCCGTATTATCCATAATTCTTTTCCTCCCAACAGATTTTTGAATATTTTTCATATCCGATTGGATTATATTTCATTTGCCAGATTTTTTCAATAATAACAGTATAAAACCTTGCTTTTAATATTATTAACTTAAATTATTTAATTAAATTTACTTTTCACATCACTGACTTAATAAAATTAAGTTGACATAACAAAAAATACGACGTATTATAATAATATATAAAAAGTGAGGGAACGGTATGGATAAGATTGACAGGAAAATACTGCACATATTACAGCAGAACGCAAGAATGTCCATAAAGGATATTGCTGCTCAGGTTTTTCTTTCTTCACCCGCAGTATCGACAAGAATTGAAAGGCTTGAAAATGACGGGTTTATCACAGGCTACCGTGCCGAGGTTAACCTGGTAAAGCTGGGCTACTATATAACCGCATTCATTGATGTTGCTATGGAACCGGAAAAAAAGCCGAAATTTTATAAATACATAGAATCTGTGCCGAACGTACTTGAATGCAGTTGCGTGACGGGTGAACACACAATGCACATGAAAACCGCATTTCATACCACTGTAGACCTTGATGAGTTTATTATGGAGCTGCAGCACTATGGACAGACGAGAACAAAAATTGTTTTTTCCACAAGCGTCAGCCCAAGGGGAATTGATGCTTACGAGGAAAATGAGGATTAAAATAAGGGACTTGTGCAAATGATATGCACAAGTCCCTTTTGTCTGTCATCTTATCAATCCGTATTTTTTTAACATTCGCAGACGTTCGTTTCCTGTTTTGAGCGCCGAAGATTTTTTTCTTCTGAACAAATACGATGCAAGGCGCATTGCCCATGCAACAGGTAATAATATCGGATATTTTTTGCAAAACGGATATTTCAATGTCAATCTTTCCCTGGGAGGAAAAATAATATTAATGTATTTTGAGTCACCCTTAAATGCGCTTGCAGTTACATTCGCCGAATGCTTTCTGCTTTCATC
>DCGX01000074.1:0-68755 GCA_002315505.1 Ruminococcaceae bacterium UBA1767 | reverse complement strand
AAGATTTTCCTTGATAAATGCAGTCATTTCTTTCGCAAAAAGGAGTGTATTTGTATTTTTTAATGCATTCTTAACGTAAGAAAAATCCATCTCATCCTGATAATTTTTCATAAAAACTGCAATATCAAGTACCTGCTTCAAGCCAACACCGGAATAAATAAAATGCTTCGCTGCGTGGAGCATAAGAAAAATAAAGTTATCTTCACTTGAAAGTGAAATAATTCCATCCGAATTAATAATTCTTTCTGAGTAGTTTGCAAAAATATTGTTCCATTTTTTGTAGCTTTTTTCGTTCGAAAACGGTTCAAAGTGAATTTCAAAATACAACGATAATTTTTTATTTACCCAATGTTTATCTCCGTCGCTTTCATTCGCCTCTTCAAACCCCATGGAAATCAATCTGTTTTTTAATTCTTCGTATTGGTTTTTATCAACGAGCAAATCCTCGTCAAGTGACGTTCTGCTTTCGGGTTGTGGATACAACTTCCTCAGCAACTCACCCTTGAGCACAATAAGATTAAATCCATCAGCAATTAATTCATCGTATACTCTCTTAAAAGACTGCGAACGTACTGCCTGAAATGACATTTCCGTAAATGCAGTATGCTTTAATCTTGCGGCAAGCGAATCGGGTATTTTATCACCAAATACTTCAACAAATTTGTCATATATCATGCCAACAATGCTGTGATTTGAGCAAAGTACAAACAGATCTCTCCATTCGTCAAAATCCGAATAATCAGAAAAATCCTCTTCCGTTTGTAAAACTGAGCTACGTATTAATTTTATTAGAAGTTGTTCGCTGATTTTCATACAATCTTTCCTATTTTATATTTCTGATTATCCTGCTTAATAAAAACATAATACGTCATTATTATGTTAATGTCAAGTCGGACAAACTAAAATAAAAAGCACAGCCGTACGACTGTGCTGAAATATTAATCAACAAGTGAAAGAGGAGCTTTTGCCTCACGCTTGCTCTTACGTGTTTTTTTAGTTTCTTTTTCTTTTTCTTTTTCGTTTTTTTCTTTTTCAAGCTCTAATTCAAGGTTTGCACCACCGAAGTCCTTGAGCTTTTCAAATACTTCCGAAACGTCATCGAACTTGCTGACAACTTCGCTGATCTGAGATTTTACAACACGGATAGTGCTCTCAAAGTTCTCAAGAGTCTCGATAGATTCAGCGAGAGAAGCCTTTGATTTTTCTGTGCTCTCGATTGTAGACGCAGAAACCTCTGAGGAAATCTTAACAGCAGAGCGAATATAGTGATTTGCAAGATTGAAGGATTCAACAACAATGCTTGATGATTCCGGAGAATCACCCTCAACAAGCACAGGCTTATCTTCCTCAAGGTCATCAATAGTATCCTCAAGATCCTCAATAGTATCCTTGAGCTTTTCAATCTCTTTTTCGTAATCCTTTACTTTGCTATTCAGTTCTTCGATTGTGCTTCTTAAAGTATCAACTTCCTCCTGATCAATGCTCTCGGCCTGATCAAGCTCTTTTTTAAGAAGATTGTTTTCTGCCTTGATTTTTGCAATATACTCCGTAACAGAGTTAGGATCGAGTCCTCCAAACAACTTTTTCTTAAGTCTGAAATCGTACGGCATATACTTCCCCCATCTCGTATCAATACATTATACTACATTCTTTTATCTATTATATTCTCTATTGTTACTTTTGTCAATATATCTATTGAAATTTTGTAAAATAAGTCAAGATTTTTTATTTATTAGCAATTTATCGTTCCAGCCAGAATATTTTCCCGGTAAAAAGATATAATAAAAATCACTATTAAAAATGTAAATAACGGGACAAATGATATAATCCAATTTTTCTTCAGTACAAGCGAATCATTCTCGATTTTTGCAAATTTTATGAAGCAAAATATTCCGCATCCGATTATGGATCCACAGGTATTATTGAAAATGTCATCAATTTCGCAGACTCCTCGCGACATAAGAAATTGCAAAGCTTCAATTATACAGCTGAGAACTAATCCGCCGACAGCCGTAATGATATAGCAGTTTTTATTTTTATCAAGTTTAAACACCTGCGGAAACAAAAATCCGAACGGCAGGAATACCAACACATTGTCAATAATCTGCTTATAAACATCAAAACAGGCATAAACCGACAGCACCGTTTTATATGACCAGAATGGTCTCATTACAATCGATTGATGAGAACCTTCTGCACGATTAAAAACAGAAAAAGTCAACAAGATTACTACAAACGAAGCAAAAGCTGCAACACACAAAATATTGAATACTTTTTCACTGCGTTTATCTTTGGTTTTTATTTTTCCGAAAACGTAGCTCATACCTAAAATCATAGCTATAAATATTTCCTGATAAGCTGAATAATTCATTTTTCTTCCTTATTTATGTAATACTTTTTTAATTACATTCCCTAAAACATCATTTTTTATATACTTGAATTCTTCCGTTTTAAATGAGACTAAAAGTGTCAATGCATTGAATATAATTGTGAAAACAATTATTTTAACGGCAAATCCGATAATTCCGTCAACAGGTATCAGTTTAATTGCAAAACCTGATACAAACGAAATTGCCAATATAATACCAATATAAACAAAATATCTTATATAATAAATAACCGGATTCTTCTTAAAGCATTTCTTATAAATCAAAATCGGATCAATAAGTCCCATTGTAAAGAATCTAGCGATTGATGTTGCGAAGAAAATACCGGAAAGACCGATTGTTTTTCCGAGAACAATTGAAAGAACAACATTAATTACGGAAGCCGCGAGAGGAGCAAAACGACCCTGAACAAAATATCCAAGTGTTGTTCTATATGTATAAGACGGCTGACTGACGCTGCTGACGTAGAAATGAAGTGCCAAAGCAAATACAACTATCGGATCAATCACCCATTCCTTGCCGAAAACGATGCTGACAAAATCATTCGAAAACCAGTAAACTCCCGATGCGCAAAAGCCGTATAGCCATACGCAAACAAAGAGCATTACTCTGAAAATTTTGTATTTCTTTTCGTTGCTTTCTGACGCATTCAGATTTCCTACAGACGCAACAACAGCATTCGGAATCTGATCAACAATTGCAGAAACTGCGGTTATTATCATTCCATAGTTTGAAACAAGTCCGACTGACGACAAGGTAATAACCTTTGTCATAATTATATTGTTTGTTCCGTTTAAAACAGTTGAGCCGAGCTTGTAAAAGAAAAGTGCTTTAACATTTGTAAAAACAGTTTTTCTTTCCTCTTTGGAAATCGGGGTATATTCCTTTTCACACATAAACGGATAAAGTTTATTGGATTTTCTTGCCAGCATAGCATTATTAATAATGGTACAGGCAATCTGAATAAGAAGATATACAAGGAAATTATGTGTAACATACAGGAATATTCCCTGAAAAACCATCTGAATAATTCTGAAGGAATTTGTGTATGCCGAAACAATATAATTCTTTTGATTTGCCGTAATAATAGCCTGCTTGTACGAGAAGAAATACGATGAAGCAGTATTAAAAAGATAAAGAACGTATAAAAGAATTATGTTCTCTTTTATATCAGGTGTTTCGCCCTTGATAAGATAATCCAGAAACGGAATAAGACAAAGTCCGACAACAAAAACGCCTGTACCGATAATTGTATACGCCTTCTGATACAGCTTCATCAGCGACTTTATTTTTTCCTTATCACCAATTGCGATAGGCCTATACAAATTGAATATAATAGCGTTTCCGATTCCGAGCTCTGCAAACGAAAGCATTGTAAGAATATTTGAAAAAAGACCGCTTACACTAAGATAGTCATTTCCAAGAGCATCGATAAAAATCTTTCTTACGATAAAGCTCATCAGGGTGTAAACCGCATAAAATCCGATTGAAACAGCCGCATTACGGGCTGAATTTTTAGTTCTGGAATCTGACACCTTTAGCTCCTCCTGCATTCTGCTTTTCGTTTTTCAACTCTTGCAGCAGCTTTTTCAATATCAACATCTTCACAGCCGACAGCCGAATTTCCGTGGCAAATTCTTTTATCCTCGGGAGGAAGTGCCATATAATTCTTACCATAGGTCTGCAAAAGGAAGGTTTCATACTCTGAAGGCACATCCATTTCAATACCTTCAAACAGAAGCTGTTTTGGTTCACCGAAAACTGAGCGTTTATATGTTGACTTTTCGTAATGATAATGCGAACCCCAGTTTGTAATATATTCGCTTTTATCGTCAGACGAAAGTGAAAGGAGTCTGTTAAAGGCTTTTTCAACATTTTTGTAAGAGCACAAAGAAGCAACCATGCCTGTTGCCGTTCTGAGTGCCTTATTCGAAACACTCATTTTAAGTCCTTTTTCCTTCTGAACCTTATATCGCTTTACGGCAAAAACAAAATAGAGTCCCTTGTTCTGAATTTTTCTTGTAAGCTTCTTTGAAATATCACTTGAATCATATACAAAAATATCAATGCAAAGCTCACTCGGAACACCTTTTTTGTTTTTATAACAGAGCTTCGGATATTCCTGGAAATAATACTTGCTGTTTTCTCGTGTAACGACGCAGTACTCATCGCTGAGATTCTTTTCAAGATATCCAACGAGCTTATCATAATCCTCACGCATTATTACAACATCAATATCATCGTCCCACGGAATAAATCCATCGTGACGCACCGAGCCAAGAAGAGTACCCGCAACTGCATAATAATGCACACCTGCGGCCCTGCACTGCTCCTGTAATTCAATAAAAAGATTTAGCAATAAAATCTGTGCATTCTGCTTTGAAATTTGATTTGCCATTATTATCCTTCTTTTTCAGTAAATTCATTTTCTTTAAGTCCGTTTGTCCTTTTGAAATTCTCAATAAATGCCTCGAATTCCTCATCAACACCTTCTGTGCTTTCCTTGATAAATACAATCTTCAAGGTAAGTAAAATCAATTCAAAATCAAGAAGAATTGAGAATTTCTGAACATACATAAGATCAAAAAGTAACTTGTTGTACGGATTTGAGTTGTATTTTCCGAAAAGCTGAGCATAGCCTGTAAGTCCTGCTTTAACCTTCATTCTGTATGGGAAAGCTTCAACATACTTGGAATAATCATCAATAAGCTCTTTTCTCTCAGGTCTCGGTCCGACAACGGACATATCACCCTTGATTATATTAATAAGCTGTGGAAGCTCATCTATTCTTGTTGCACGAATAAAAGCACCGACCTTAGTGATTCGACTGTCGTTCTTTGATGCAAGCTGTGCCTTATTATTCTTTTCAGCATTAACAATCATACTGCGGAATTTAATAATCTTAAATTCACGGCCGCCGATTGTGCACCTGTTCTGCTTATAGAATACAGGTCCTCCGTCTTCAATTTTAATTGCTAAGGCGGTAAGCAACATAACAGGACTGGCAACAATAAGACCAAAGGCCGAAAAAGCAATATCAAAAATTCTCTTGATAATACCCTCGCCTATCGACATTGCACTGTCACTGAGAACATACAGCGGCTGGTCGATAATATTAAGCTCTCTTGCACCTCTGACAAGAACATCCGAAACCTTCGGTGAGATAATAACTTCAACACCAACCTCAAAACACATCTTGAGTATCTCGTTTCTGTAATCACTCGGCATATATGCAATAATAACGCTATCGTAATTTTTCAGCTCGTTTTTATCAAAGCTTTCAATATCCTGCACACTAACTGCATTTTTAACGATAAACTGGTCTTTTCTTTGCTCGAATTTATCTTTTATGTATTCAGGGTCATCTGTTGAATAAAAGAGTAAGCAATTTCTGCCTCTGCACGTCTTTTTATAAACCAACTTACTTAAGAAAATCCATACCAGTGAAACCGCAACATTCAACACAAAGATAAAAATTATTTTTTTAATACTCGTAGGTTTTCTGAAAATAAAGATAAACATGATGTACATCAATGCGTCTGTAACTGTGTTGGAAACAGCATGTGAAACAAGCAGATTGTAAACATTATTTACCCTGCTGTTAAATGCGCCGAGAGATTTATAGCAAAGATACAATATCGAAATGAAAATAAGCAGGATAAGTGCATTTCCTTTGAAAAGATATGCCTTTGCAAGGTAAACATTGTACTTTTTCTGCCAGACTGTAAGAAATGCAGCAGCCTGAAGAATCAAAAGTATTGCTTTAGTGAGTTTTTCAATCGTTTTCTCTTTGTTGTTCATTTGCATCGCTCCTTGCTTTTTTATCCTTTTTACTGCGTCTTTGTGTCAAATCCTTAACACTGAACCTGTGCTTTGTATCTGATTCGGATTTATGCTTATGCTTATGCTTTTCTCCATAGCCGCCATAACCATAACCGTAACCATAACCTTTTCCGTAGCCACCGTAACCATAACCGTAGCCATAGCCTTTTCCGTAACCGCCGTAACCATAACCGTAGCCATAGCCTTTTCCGTAACCACCGTAACCATAACCGTAGCCATAGCCTTTTCCGTAGCCGCCATAACCATAGCCGTAGCCATAGCCCTTACCGTAACCATAGCCGTAGCCTTTACCTTCGCCTTCACCATAGCCGTAGCCTTTTCCGTAGCTCTTTCCGTAGCCGTATTTTTTGCCATAGCGATTCTTTCCGTAATGACTACCGTATTTACTGCTGTAGGAATAACCATAGTGCTTCTTTCCGCCAAACAGATTATTCGAAGCCGAGCCATTGTAAATTATCTTGAAATCTTCACTACACAAGCTAAGATAACTGACTGCATTCTTGATTTTTGAAACAGAAGCATAATCCATTTTGATAACAAATAATGTCTGGTCGGCAAGTGAAGTCATAATACCTGCCTGTGCCACAACACCGCATGGTGGCATATCAATTATTATGTAATCGAATTTCGGTTTGAGGAAATCGACAATTCCGCTGAGATTGTCAACAGTAACAGTTGTCTTAATATTTCCCGCAGGGTAAATTGTAAGATGCTTGTTATCTTCATTTACATACGCTATACTATCAAGCTTTGAAATCTTACAGTCAATATCCGTAATACCCGGAACAATGTCGCCCGTTTCGATAAATGAAGCAATACTGTTCTTCTGAAAGTCGAAATCTATAAGAGCAACCTTAACGCCGTTCATTGAGAGTGTATAGGCAAGGTTAAATGCAACTGTTGTCTTACCTTCTCCCGGAAGAGTTGACGTAATAGCAATAACCTTATTGTTTTCGTTGTCAAGAAGTCGTTTTTTCAACGTACGATATGCTTCGGCAAACGCAGGCATTCTCGGAGAGATAACCAGAGGAATTCGTTTACCCTTGGTACGCTTTTTAATTTGAACATACGGGATTTCTGCGAGTACCTCACGATTGAACTTGTATTTAATATCACTCTTACGTTTAATTGTATTTCTCAACAATGAGAATATCGCAAGAACTGCAAGTCCGAGCATGCCGCCGACACCTGCCGCAATGACAACCTTCTTTTTCCATGACATCGCATTTGAAGGTTCCTCTGCGAGCTTCGGCTTAACATAAATTTCCATATCCGTGTCGCCGACAACATAGTCAGATACTCTCGGATAATTTCGAACAATAGAGTTGACCACGTCATATGCTGTCTGTGCCGATGGACTTGTAACAGATACCTTGAAAATATTAGTTGATTCAATCGCATTAGCTGTTATTTTTGCATTAAGAAATGATACATTCAGGTCAGCCTTGATAACACTCATCATAAGGTCACTTTCAAGAATATATCCGAATGTATTACCGATTTGAGATGATACAGCCGAGCTTGAATATCTGTTGGAATATTCACACGCACCCGCTATACTTGTTGAGCCTGATGTAATCGTGGAAATTGCAAACGAAACAGAGGATTTGTACTCAGGTACAAAATTCTTCCTTGCAAGTGCATATTCTCCAACAGAAAAGATAACAACTAATACAGCCACAAATGCCCAAAATCGTTTTAAATACAAAATCATGTTGCTTATAAAAGCCTCAAGATTAAATTCAAACGAATCCGCAGAGCTTGTAGCCTTCGTGTTTTCTTGTTTTGTATTATTGTCACTCATTTAACTACCTCTAAAAATGGATTACTTATCTTTTGAATTGCCATAACCATAACCATAGCCATAACCGTAGCCGTAGCCATAGCCACCCATAGCGTTACCGAAATGTTCGGATAACTTAACACCGTGATTTCCTCTTGTAATAACACCCGAAAGCGTTTTTACACTGTTTAAAATACAGCCGAAGAATTCCGAGTTGGAAGCATTGAGAACGTCAATTGTTTCATTGATTTCGGGAATCGGCATTCTGTCCTGAGAAAGAACAAGAACTGACAAATCAACCATATCCGCAATCTGCTCTGTATCCGCAACAAGCGACATAGGAGCAGTATCAATAACAATAATATCGTATTGGTCCTCAACCTCATTAAGCAATTTTTTAAGTCTGCCCTTGTGAAGTGCTTCAGCCGTCTTCATATGACCGGTATTAGATGAAATAACATCAATCTCATCTGCAACGTCATGATGAATAAGATTTTCACTTCCGATATTGCCCCTCAGATATTCAAACAAGCTGGTATTTTCGTCAAATGTAATATCCGGGAAGAAATACGGAACAGCAGGCTTTCTGAGGTCGGCGTCAATTAAAAGAACCTTAGCACCTTCTTTTGCCATCTGAACAGCTAAGGAAACTGAAAGAGTTGATTTTCCTTCGTGCTGGTCAACACTGGTGATAAGTACCTTCTTTGCGTGCTTTCCTTTGAGCTTATACATTACCTTGATAGCAATCTTCTTGATTGATTCAACAAAGTTGTAGCTGACAGTTGCGTTGGAAACAATAAGAAGATTTGATTTGTTAACATTCGCTTTAAGGGAATTTTTTCTGTACTTTTCGTAGTAAACAACACCAAGTAATTCTGCATCAATCGAGGCTTCAACGTCCTCCTCTTTTTTAACCGTATCACGCATAAATGAGAGAAACAAAACAAGGCACATTACCAAAACCGAAAGAAGAAGTCCTATTTTAATACCAAAATTCAGCCCGAGCTTTGTGTTGCTTGCTCTCATCGGCATAGACGGAGGTGTGATGATATTTGTTCTTGTATTTTCAAATACACTGTTGTTGAAAACCTTATCATAGTTGTCATAAACTGCAACAAGAGTTTCGTATGCTTTTTGCGGTGACTTATCGACAACCGAAATTGTAATAAAGTTTGTTTTCGGAGTTGTTGATGCAGAAACCTTTGCAGTAAAGGTCTGTCCTGTCTGCTCTTCAACCCTTGCCTTTAAAACATCAGAATCAAAAACATTCTTCAAAACCTCTGCAATTTCGATTGTATTGCTCAAGTCATCATAAAACTGAGCATACATCGTCGTCGTGCTGACAGAAACGGTCATCTTACTGGTGTATTCCGGAACATAAACCAATTCGGAATACACATTCACACCGAAAACACCGATAAAAAATGCTAATATGTACAGAAAAAAATTACGTACAAAATCTCTTGCCAGTATGTAAGAACTGATATTTGAGAGTTTAAATTCTTTCATTGCTTACTCCTCATAGATGACAATCAATCTCGTCATCGATTTGATTTCGTTTCCAACCTTCTGATAATAGAAAACGTTATATGTTCCCGCCTTCGTAGTATCAACTTCGTCTGAATTTATTGTAATTGTATAATTCTCTGCTGCGTTATACGGAACAGATGCTGTTTTGATGTAACTGTTATAATCTACAGCTTCACCGACCTTGCGATAAATGAGATACTCTTTAAGGTCAACACTGTAGCCGTCTTCAAGCTGCTCAGTCATAATAAGATCAATGTCCGCTGTGAAGGTATAGCTCTTACTGTTTGTGATTTTAAGAGTAAGCGGATATTCGCCCGAGTTGAATAAATCAGCTCCGTTTGCAAGAACAATAAGTCTGTCTGTAATGTCACCATCTAATGAGTCGGTAACAATAATATTATCTTTAATATTTACGCCCTTTCCTGTTGCAAATACAAAATCATCAAGAAGCTCTATTCTCGGACTTTTGTAATCCGAATAAACCACAGGAACAACTAATTTCGAAACATTGTCATTAGAATCGCATACGGCAAAGGTTACATTAACCTTACCGAAGCTGATAAATGCCGATGTAGATTCAATAATAACCTTCTTTGTCAAATCTCCGTCCTTACCATCCTGTGCCTTTACATGAGAAAGAAGTACACTCTCATCGTCCTCAACGGACATATAAAGTACCGGAGAATCACATATTATTTTCGGAACGGATTTATCTTCGCTTTTTGTAGCTTTGACATATCCGAAAAGTGCGAGCGAAACAACAAACAACGCACATACTACTACTCTGACTATTCTCATAATACCTCACCGTTAATATCTCTCAATATATTTATTATGAACGATTCTGTCGGGAGTATCGTAAAACAGATAATCCGCATAAGAATCACCTAATTCAAAACAAACTCTTTCAAAAGCCTCAGATAAATTGGCTGTTCTCTGATAAGGGCCATGAGCATCGGAGGCAACTGCGTGCGCAACTCTTTCTCTCAGAATTCTCATAGCTGTGTGCTCAGCCTCAGCACCGAAACGACCTATAATACTGCCCTTGTTTACCTGAAGAAGGCAATTTTTTCTCAAAAACCAAAAAACATTTGTAATATCATCCTGAACGAATTCGTACCTTTCAGGATGAGCAATTACCGGAATAATTCCTGTGTCCTCAAACTGGCTGATTACATACTTGGCACGCTCAATTTCATCATCAAGGCTGAACTCGATAAGAAGATATTTCGAGTCATTAATTGTTATCAGCTCATCATTTTCAATGAGTGAATATATGTTGTTCACGCCATATTGCTCACTGCCGAGATACAGATTTACAGGTGCTTTAACACGTTCAAAATATCTTTTTAAATCACGAAATTTTTCTTTAATCTCTTTTTTAGAAAGGAGCTTTTCGCACTGATATTCGTTAAAATAATGCGACGTTGCAACAATAGCCCTTGTTCCTCCGTCACTCGCCGATTCTGCCATTACCAATGATTCAGCTTCGGACATAGAGCCATCATCAACTCCGTTTAAAATATGGCAATGTATATCTATCAAATCGGCATCTCCTTACTTAATTTCTTTTAATGCTTTGTCCTCAATACTATATGTTTTTTCACAAATATCAAGAACGCTTACTCTGTGTGTGGATATAACAAAGGTCTTTGAGCCGCCCTTGTATTTTGAGAGATTCTCAAGGAGCTTCCTCTCAGTTTCACTGTCAAGTGCAGATGTACCTTCATCAAGAAGTATAATCGGAGCTTCACTGACAAGCGCTCTTGCAATACAAAGACGCTGCTTCTGGCCTTCGGAAAAATTCGAGCCGGATTCACAAACGGTTGAATTTATTCCGTCATCAAGCTTCATAACAAAATCGTAGGCGCACGAGGCCTTAAGAGCCTTGATAACTTCATCATCAGTAGCCTTTGAATTCAGCAATTTAATGTTATCGGCAATAGTACCCTCAAAAATCGAATTGCCCTGAGGAACGTATGCAAAAAGTCCTCTTGTTGAAGCAGAAATATTAAATATTTTTTTCTCACCGTTGAATATATAATTTATCTGACTTTTACCTTCTTTAATTGAGGCAATGCCGAGTAATATTCTGAAAATTGTAGTTTTTCCCGAGCCTGAAGGTCCGACAATAGCGGTAACCCCTCCCGGTATTGCATCAAAGGAAAGGCAGGTAAATACATCACGTGAATCATCATAGGAGAAGACCGCATCCTTAATATCAATGGAAATTCCGCCTTCTTTTGCTTCTTCCTTAATCCTGCCAACATCAACGCTTTCGTCAATTTCTTCCTTAGGAAGGTCAATAACATCAATAATTCTTCTTACCGCTGTGAGAGAAGAAATAGCTGAAGGAACCATTGAAACAAGTCCCGAGAAGGAGCTTGACAAATATCCTGCAAGCTGAATAAATAACGTCATCGTACCATAGGTAATGTGACCGGTCCATAATCTGTAAACTCCCCAGCCATAGCTTCCGTATGAAACAAGCATTCCGAGAAGTGACATTACAACATTCATGAAAATTGAAAATTTATTCTGAGCCATAACTATTGAATAATAGTCATCCTGCAAAATTCGGAAACGAAGATTAAAATCCTCAATAATTCCGAATGCCTTAATTGACTGCATATTGCTGTATGACTCCTGAATAAAAGACATAATACTGCTTGATGCTTCACGGCTCTTTTTCGAGAATACTCTGATTTTATACATTAATGACCTTGAGCAAAGGACAACAACAGGTGTGCTGATAATTGAAATAAGTGCCATAACAGGGTCATAGTAGAAAATAATAGCAATACAGGTAATCGCCTGAACAACCTTATTAATAAAATTCGGTATCCACGTAAGAACAGAATTCGACATATTCGAAACATCACTGCTTATTCTGTTAATAAGGTCACCTGTTCTGAATTTTTTGAGATATTTCCATTCAACATCAAGCGAATCCTTGTAGATTTCATACTGAATTTCGTTAGTAACCTTAGTCGAATATTTAGTGGAAATTCTGCTTGAAATTGCCGAGGTTGTAATGCTGACAATACCGAACAAAACATACAAAACCGCAACGGTCGGAAGTGAATCCTTTGAAAAGCCCGTAACTGTATCAATAAGATGCTTCGAAAGTATAGTACCAAAAATTGCAATAACAGCAGAAAAAAGTGACAGTGAAAAATACAGAATAATTATCTTGTGATATCTTTTGATATACTTTGAAACCCAGATAAATTCTTCTTTTGCCTCACGGAGAGAATTAACTTTTAACAGCTTCATTATTTTTACTTTCAGCTTTTCTAACAAATCAATCTCTCCTCTCAAAATTTATTTTAGCTTTCTGATTATTTTTTTAATCGGTGTCACCATATTTGAAACCTTAAGTCGTAACGGTGACGGTATAAACATACATTGTCTTACACTGTAGCAAAATGTATTTTCTTTGTTTAGCATGAAAAATTTCTCACGGTTTTCATGACACTTAACAGGCTTACGAAGCTGTGCATTCTTTTTAACCGCATGTTCCTTATCCGATTCAACCATTTCAAGCTTCTCATCAAGCAAAGGCAAAATTCTTCTGCCTTTTTCAGTGTTGGCAATTATCAGTGAAATTCCTTTTCCGTCATCAAATTCTTTGTTGATTTGTTCAATTCCCCAAAAATCGCCCAACGTAATGTCGCCGACTCTGTCTGTATTTGCAAACAGGCATGCTTCGCATGAATCTCTGTAAAACATTTCTTCGTAAAATGCTGCAAGATATTCACATTCCAGAACCTGCTTTGTAATTTCTTTGCCTTTTTCTGTTTTAATTCTTGCCGTTTTCAGACTGCAATTGTTTGTTTCAAATTTGTCCTTGCTTCTGAATGTAAATTCCGTAACCTTATCCGAAAGTTCATCGGAGAGTTCGGAAATATATTTGTCAAAAAGTGCCTGCGACGGAATTCCGTGACAAACTATATCAATGCAGAAAAGATTTTCATAATCCTTTCCGAGGTATTTTCTTAAACCCGCAATCTGACAAGGTGTTCCCGAAAAAAGAACCTTCTTCCCTGCCTTGAGAAATTCCTTTGCTTTTATAAATGAATCACCGGGATTACTCTGAACATATTTTGATTTTCTGAATCTTCCTAAATCCTTAATATCCTCGGTATAATCGTGTTTAACCTTTAAATCTTTATCAAAAACTGCACCAAACAAAACATAATCTTTATCACAAAAGCATTCTGCAACAGCGCTGAAGGCACCACCTGATGTGCTTAAAAATCTCGTGCTGTTTTCCTTCGATTTGCAGGCAAAAAATTTCTGATTATCATCACAGACCTTTATCGTATTCTCAAACTGACAAACATCAAGACATCTGTTACAATTAATACATTTTGTCGAATCTTTTTCAGGAAACAAAAATCCGTTTTCATCCGGCTGTTCATAAAGTGCCGACACAGGGCAAATCTGAATGCAGGCACGACAAAAGCTGCAATTTTGTTTGTTTTTGTTATACAGATATGATGCCATCCGAACCATCCTTATTTTTTAAGAATCTTTTTGTGAAGTGTGGTAACCTTGTTAACCCAACCGTCTATTGAAAATTCATCAATAACCTTCTGCCTGTTGAACTGAATATCTTTATCGGATATTTCTTTTTTCAGTTTTTTATTTATCTCGTTGAGGAGTGAATATTTTTCTCCCGATGAGAAGAAATCAACTGACTTAAATTCTCTTGACCATGCTGTTCCCGGAATATCAGAAGCAATTACACTCATTCCGTTATAAATTGATTCAATCAAGGCAAGAGAAAAACCTTCGCTTCTGCTTGCAGAGATAAAATAATCTGTATTTTTATAAAAATACTGAACGTCTTCTCTCGGCTTTTCAAGCTCGAGCCATTCAGGAAGCTCAGGGTATCTTTTTGCAACATAATCGTCACAAGCACCATGTGAAACCAGAACGAGCTTCGCAATCAGTTCATCACGGTTAAGCTCTTCCATTGCGTCAAACGCAATATCAACACCCTTTACAATCGGAGAATAGCTGAACATAAGAAATTTTTTAATTTCATTGTTCGGTCTTTCAAGCTCAGTGTCAAATCGATTGACATCAAGAACATCCATTATTTTTTCTGACTTATTTCCGAATGAAAGCCTTGAAACAGCTCTGTAAACATCATCCGAAATGCCGACAGGATAAGTTTTCACTGCACCGACAACTCTGTATTTTACAAGATTTTCCATTTTCTTTACAAAGTCAATGTCATTAACTCTCATTCGCTCATGCCAGATTGTCGGTATAAACGGAGCCGCGAGCTTAACTGTAATATCCCAGCCGGTAAAGTCTGAATGAATTAAGTTTATTTTTTCTTTTTTTATAATCTTTTTAATAAAATTTATATTGGAAAGTGAATACGGATCATAATCAAGAAAGTAAACTTTACATCCCTCGTTTTTTATTTCTTCAATCCATTCAATTTCCTTTTTCGGAGTCGGGAAAATACAAGTAAGTTCATCTCCGTTTTCGTGCATCTTCTTAATAAGCGCAAGGATACATGGGATATATCCGCCTTTATATTCTGCCATAAAGCTCGAAACAAGCAAACATCTTTCCTGCATAATATCACTCCGTTATTTTTTCATAATAAACCCAATCGCTGTACTGCTCGACAACAAAAATCTGGGAACTGTATATCGTGTTAAAAATTTTCAGCTTTTCATCAATTTCACTTTGTGGGAGTCGATTTTCATCTTTTACCAGCTCATCAGCGGAAACTGTTGTTTTCACCTTTCCATCTGTAACCTTCTTAACTGATTCACCTACACGGCAATGCATCGGGTGATGATACTCGCCTGTTGTTGAATGTGAATAGATATTATCAAAGTGTCCTCTTGAAAGCTCTTTTTTTATTTTATTTTCAATTTTTTCCATTCTCGTATCGTTTGTGTTAAATGTGTACATATTATATCTGACCGAATAATATGCCATCATTTTTTTAAATTCCATTGCTCTTTTTACGGAGTATCCACCTGTGAGAAGAACAACATAAGGCTTTTTATTTTTTATAAGAGTGTGGAAAAATAATGCGTCATCATCAGGGTGAGTTACAAACAAAATATTTTTTTCGTCAATCGGTTTAAACAATACTTTTATTTCGAACAGCAATCTTGAAAAGAAGCATAAAATATGACCTAAAGCATTGTACATCTTTTTTGCGATTTTTTTCATTAAATCTCACCTCAAAGTGAATCAAAAAATGTTTCAATTCTTGAAAGAACTTCTTGCATTGAAAAGTCTTTTCCTCGTAATGCAGCCTGTGATTTATAATGCGATAATTTATCAGGATTTACGAGCATATCTTTTATGCCTTCGTAAAGCGCATTCTCATCATTTTTTGTAATAATTCCGTACTCATTGTCACCGAGCATTTCGCTCATTCCCGAACAATCCGTAACCACTACAGGAACACCGAGAACAAGTGCCTCAGTTGTTGACGTGCTGAAGCCCTCTGCAAACGAGGAGCAAACATACATATCGGATTTTGCCAGATATTTGTACGGATTCTTCTGAAAACCGAGGAAAATAAAATCTTTTTCAATTCCGTTTTCTTTCAAAATATTTTTTGCCTTATCCCCGTCTTCACCGACACCCATTATTAAAAATCTGTGCGGAATATTTTCCTCGATAAGTCGCTTATGAATATTAACAAGACGGAAGATTCCTTTTTCTTCAATCAGTTTTCCGATAAAAGCAATTGTAGTGACATCACCAAACAAATCTTTTTCTTCGACTTCTTCTTTTGAAAGCTCAACTATCTTGTCGGTTTCGTTGACATTATAAAGAACCTCGGCACTGTTAAAGCACGGACATTGCTTTGAAAAATTATCTCTGAGGCTACCTGCAACACAAGCAATTTTGTCAAACGAAGAATAACATTCGTCCGCTTCCTTTTTATTTTTAAAACAAACCTTATACCCTTCCTCATCTCGCTCCCTGTGAATCCATGCAACTTTTTTAGCATCATCACAACCTGAAACAATACGGGCGCAAGTTCCCTCAAGATAAGAAACAACAATATCATATTTTTCATTTCCGATAACTTTTTTATACCAGAATTTCGGAGTCATCGTTCTGAAGAAATATTTATTTCCGTTAAAAGATTTCTTCATAAAATATTTATAATGAATGTTATCGTTGAAGCTGTTTTTATGAACACCTTCATCAAACAAAACCTTAATTGTAATATCATATTTTTCCGGATTGAGATTATTGACCATATTTACAAGAACCTTTTCCGCTCCACCGCCCATAAGGTCATGAATTAAGAACATTATTTTTTTCACACGTCTTCACTCTCCCCGATGTAAATTCCCAAATAATCGCTGGAATATCCAAGATCCCATTTGATATAGAACTGATAGGTATAGAATATAAAATAGCCAACAATAATACCAACCATAAAGATAGGGTAAACATTTTTTGATATTACTCGCTTTAATAGCACGGGATAAAGAATACAGTTGAATATCAGGAAATATTCAGCCAGTCGTCCAAGGTAGTCTCCTCCTGCTGTCAACGAGAAAAGCATAACCGCAACTGCGAGCATTGATAAATTAGCCAAAATATTAAGTGAATCATCATTTAAATCTGCAATTCTTTTTCTGTAAATAAAACACAATAAAAACGGAACCAATGCAACAAAAAATCTGAAAATATTAACACCTGTATCGGCAACTATGAAATCGTAGTAACCGGAGTACACACTATCCTCTAAGAACAAATCATTCAGGTAGTTAATAAACAATGAAGAAAAAGCCGTTGCCGCAATAACTCCTAGGCTGAGAAAAATCATCTTGATGTTGAGAAATTTTCCCCTTACAACAAAGTAAACCGGAACAAATATTAATGCCGTCAAATGGATTGAGGCTGCTACAAGAAGTGTTACAATGTATGGTATCAGTTTTCCTTTTTCAAGATATTTTAAAGCATAAACCATTATCGCTATTGCAAAAAACTGTCTTGCACCATTTAAAAGATAAGATATTTCTGTAGAACCGAAAAACAAAAATATACTCAGACCAAACATTGGAGAATACTTAGAAAAGGATGCAAGCAAAAACAGCATCGATATTAACGTCATAAAGAATACCCAGTAATATTCATTATCAACCAACATAAATTTGAATATTCTAAGCAGGATATCAAAGCCGGGACTTCGATCTGAAAGATCGTCAAACAATCCACCGGTCAGAGTTGTATCGCGAAAAGAATAAAGATAACTGGTTGTGTCCCCAATACTGGACCGAAAACCATATATAATAATCATCGGCAGACAAGCAAAAAATGCCGCAATATACTGCGCTCTGTTTTCGTATTTTGTTTGTCCCCGGCTTTCAACTTTTTTTCCGGTTTTTTCAACCAGCTTGGCAAGTAAAGCCGATATTATATAGACAGCATAATGTAGAATCATAAATTAATCTTTCTTTACGTTTGTTTTTTATAATACATAATTCCAAGCGGTAAAAGTAAAACTGTTAATAATTTTTTAGGCGATTTTTTTATATAATGCTTTTCTCCAGAGAGCTTACTGAAGAAAATATAATGAATAGCGGATTTGATTTGATTTTTAGGAATTCTCGGATAAACCATCAGTTCTCTCTTCGCCGCAAGAAATCCCTTCGGACTTTGAAAATACTGTTTTTTTATTGTATTGGTTGAGCCGTTTGGCTGATAATCAACAAGACATACAACCTCATTAAGGGTTACGACAGGCATTTTTCTGTCAACAAGCCAATATTTGTAGCTCAACGGAACAAGTCTTTCGTTTTCGTATTCGGGATATTCATTGACGGAATTTATAATTTCAGTTCTGTAAATAAACTTTTTGTCGCCGTAATCACCGTATTTTTTTATCAATTTCTCAGACGTTGTTATTGTTTTGTCTGACGGCAGTTTTCCGCCGATAATTTCTTTTTTGTTTATATCGAAATCAAGTGCAAGTATTCCCGCAACCTCATTTTTCCTATCAAATGAGCCCCAGAATTCAGTTATTTTTTCTATTGCATCCTCAGGCATTGAATCATCTGAATCAACGCAGACATTCAACTCGGTTTTGATAAGACGATATGCGGTATTGTGTGCGGTATGCATTCCACCGTTTTTCTTGTAAACATATTCTATTTTTACATTATTTTCTTCCTGCCAGCTTTTTACAAGCTCCTGCGTTCCGTCAGATGAGCCATCGTCGATTATCATCCATACGAAATTCTTATCGGTCTGCTTGCAAAGACTGTTGTACAAAACAGGCAGAAGATGTTTTCTGTTGTATGACGGAGTAAAAACCGTAATCAATTCATTCATTTTATCTCACCGGATTTTCTATTGTACTTACTTCAACAAAGACAAATAAATATCAGTTAATATTTTTGTGCCTGCATCAATATCGTAGCCTGCATTATAAATTTCAGAATAAGTATTTTTCTTTTCAATACCCTTGCAGGACAACACCTTTTGTGCCCAGTATTCAGCGCCCTTATCAAGCGGAATAAACTGAAGATTATCTGTAATTTTACTTTCAGATGAAACTGCATCACTTACAAAGCATTGAAGTCCCGCCGCCTGAGCTTCAATTAATGTAACAGGCAGCCCCTCGTGAATTGACGGAAATACAAATGCATCAAACATACTGAGATAATCGTAAACATTCGGGACATTTCCCGCAAAAATGCATTTATCTTCAATTCCGAGCTTCTTTGAATAATCAACAAGCTCCTGCTTTTCTATTCCGATACTTCCGATTTTTTCGCCGACAAGAACAAGAACAGCATTTTTTTCTTTTTTAAGAATTGATGCAAAAATATCCATAAGAAATTTTTGATTCTTCAACTCGTGAAATCGTCCTACATGACCGACAACAAATTCATCTTTAAGTCCGAGCTGTTTTCTGATTTTTTCATCCATCTCACTGTTATAAACAAATTTTTTTGCATCAATGGTATTTTTATATAAAGTGTATTCGTGTCCTTTGAAAAGCCACTCTCCTGCTTCCTTTGAACACACAAGACATTTATCGGCATATTTTGTGATGTCCTTTTGATAAATATCCTTGACCTTTGCCATTATGCCACCGCCCGCATTCGTACTGCTGTGGCTGTGAACAATATTTTTAACTCCGAATTCTCTTGCGATTTTTGTATAAATAACAGCTGTTGAACGAACATGGGAGTGAAGTAATTTATATTCGGGATGCTCCTTGAAAAATTTTTTCCACCATTTCACATACTCAAAATGATTAAGAATATTGTATTTCGGAGCATGATAAATGGTTGAACCCATTGACAGCACTTCATCATCGAAGTCGCACTTCTTATCAAGATGAACCACGAAATCAAACATAATCTTTTCTCTGTCAAGATTTTTGAATACATTCATTATCATATTTTCAGCGCCGCCTCTGTCAAGGCATCCGAAAACCTGAAGTATTCTGATAGGTTCACTCATTTTGTCACCTCATCCTTATACGGTATATTCATAATATCAAGTATGCTTCTGTTAACCTTTACGGAATCGTATTTATCCTCTGCTCGTTTTCTGCCGTTGTTACCCATTTCAACCGCTGTATCATAGTTTTCAAGGAAGAAAATCATTTTTTCAGCAAGCTTTTCCGAATTTTTAACGGGAACAAGGAATCCGTTAAAGCCATCTGTAACTGTTGTTCTGCAACCCGGCGCATCAGTTGTGATAACCGGTCTGCCCGTTGCCATTGCTTCAAGCACGGTTTTCGGTGCACCTTCGTGATATGACGGAAGCACGAATACCATACACTCATTCAGCGCAGGACAAACATCCTGCAGAGTTCCGAGATAATCGATAACGCCCGAGTCAATATATTTCTGCATTTCATCGGGTTTTAATGCTGACGGATTTGTGTCATACGGACCTGCGATTTTAAATACTGCTTCGGGATATTTTTCTTTAACTATATGAGCGGCATTTATGTATTCACGAATTCCTTTGTCACCGATTAATCTTGCAATGAAAAGGAATGAATTTGTTTTAGGTGTCCTGGAATATATGAATCTGTCAAGATTAACACCCGAGCCGTTAATCGTTTTAATCTTCTCAGGCTTGGTGAACTTTTCATCAATAAGAAGCTGTCTGTCCTCAAGATTATGTGTGATTATACTCTTGCAGGATTTAAAAGCATTTTTATACAATGCCTTGAGCACGGTTCTGACAATCGAATTTTTAAAGCCTTCGCCTCTGAGAATTGAACCAAGACCTGCAATCAATGCATACATTTCATCAATACCGCACTTTTTGGCGGCCATTGAGCCGTAGGAAACCATCTTTGCGTGATATGCAAAAATCTTATCGGGTTTCTCCTCATTCATTAATTGTACTAATTCTTTGTATGTTTTAATATCCTGAGTCGGATTAATGCCGTTTTTGCTGACATAAACCTGTCTGTATTTAACACCGATTGAAGCAAACATTTCTGTGAATTCTTCTTCTGCGCCGTCACTTGCCGCAACGACCTCACAGCCCTGTCTTACGAATTCGCACATCATATCTTTTCTGTACCAGAACATTGAAGATGCTTCACTGGAAAGTACTAAAATTTTCATATTTTTCACTTACCTTTATTTCTTTGCGCCGTTGAGCTTTTCTGCAATACGAGTTGATGAAACATTCGGTGTATGTGGAATAAATACAACCTCAACCCCGAGCTTTTTCAGTTTCTCTTCGCACTCGTTATAATATCCGGAGCCTTTCCAGTCGTCTCCGTGGAAAATTGCGTTAAATTTCAATTCTTCCCATGCAACGGTTTTATCCATTGTTGTCTGCGGAACAACCTTATCAACATAGCGGATAGCTTCGACAATTTTAACTCTTTCGTCAAAAGGTATTATCGGAGTCTTATTTTTATAATTCTGAACTACTTCGTCCGTGCTTACACCGACAACAAGATAGTCACACTGCTCCTTTGCTTTTTGAAGGATATTGAGGTGACCGACGTGAAACATATCAAACACGCCTGTTGTATAACCGATTTTATACTTTTCCATTGAACAAGCCTCCGATTTTTATAAAAATAAACTAATGTGATTTTTATATTTTTTCAATTTGTAAATTTCAACTAAACAGATTTTATTTTTTTATCAATATTCTATAATAACACTAACCGTTTCTTCTTTTCTGCATACTAAGCCCAATTATCTATTTTATAATTTATGATAACACAAAATACAGTATGCTATTTTCTATTTTAGAATTATTCTACCATTTATTTTGTATTTTGACAAGTTTTTTTAATTAAAGTATTGCTTTTTTAAAAAATAGTGATAAAATGTGATTATGATTATCATGGGGGATTAAATTTAATGGCTAACAGTACTATCAAAATCGATTGCAAAGACTACAATATTGAAATCGAGGGACTTGAAGAATTCATCTACAGAATTTTTTCCGATCTTCGTCAGTTCGGATTCTCTTCTGTGTCAAAAATCGAATTCAGCAACGAAAATACCGAAGCTGTACAACCCGAAGTTGAAGAAGTTAAGGATAATATAAGACACGTTCCCGAGCAAAAGCCTCTTCCCGACCTTAATCTTCTTATTCTTGAAAGAAGACGCTTTACCCAGTCACAATGGATGTTACTTATGGCATGGTTCTGTTCTCACAATGGTAAGATTTTCTTCTCAAAAAAAGATATCAAGAAAATGTACACCACCCTCAAGAAATATACAAAAATGAAATCGGGAGATTTTTCTTCTTTCTTCATTCAGCTTATATATAACAATCACATCACCAAAGTTGACTCTGACAGCTTTGAGCTTTCACGTGCAGGTTATAATAAGGCAGTTGACCTTTTAAGAGATAAAAATTCTGATGATTCTTCTCTGATGGCTGAAATCGGATAATCCAACAGTGATACCATTGTCGTTACATTGAATACAGTTTCATAATATTCTATAAAAAAACGGTACTCGAAATGATTTTTCATCCAAGTACCGTTTTATTTTTTATTTATTTATCTGACTTAATCAGTTTATTGTGAATAACGTGCTGATATAACTTCATTTAAGAGCAGGTAATTACTGGAACAAGCTGATAATCCAATTGATAATGTTCATAATGTACTCAAGAATCTGATCCCAAAGGTTGCCGACTGCATTCTTTGAAAGAACATACAATCTGCCCTCTCCTGCAAGAGTTGCTAAATCGCTTGCAGAATATGTGAAAATTGATGAGCCCCAGATATTTGTTCCGTCATATGAAGTACTCTTGATAACCGAATAACTGCCATCTTTCTGAGCATATACTGCATAAATCGGCTTCTCAGATGTTGCGGAAGCAAGCTCGTTCTTCAACAAGCCATATGCAACTGCAATAGCCATGTCAGCCGTTGTTATATCAGTTGTAACATCCATATTGTTTACGTCTGTAACCTTAACAGCCTGGTAAAGGAACGGATTGATAGTTGTAGCATAACCATAAACATAGTAATCAGCCTTACCTGCCGCAATGTTTGCAATTATGTATCCAAGAAGCGACTTTGCAATTGTTGTTTCAATTGATGTTGTTCTTCCGCCGATACCGCTAAAGGTTGAAATAGCCTTCCATGCAGGCTCTTTTGTTAACATTGTTTCACCGTCTGCATAAATAACATAAATTGTTTTTGTTCCGTCTGTTTCTGCGAATTTTGCCTCTGCATATGCTTTTGCCTGTTCTGCGGTTACGGTCTGATTAACCTTGATTTCGTAGCTTGTTTCGGAAATCTGAAGGGCAACCGGCTCCGCCGCACTTGCGCCAATGAATGATACTGATGCAACACTGAAAACCATCAATATCGTTAAGATAATGCTGAGAAACTTTTTCATAAAAACAACCCCTTAAAAATTTATTAAGATAATACGATTTCAAAATCGTTATCTCACAATAATAGTGACAAAAACTGCCTGAATAGTCAACAAATTTTCTAAAATTTATTAACGCATTTTAATAACATATTTAATTGTTGACTCCATTAAATCCGTTTTTCTGCTGGAACTTGTCAATCTTATCGATAACTCCTAAAAGAACATCAAAGCCCGTACCAACTGTTTCTTCCTCGAATCTTTCGGGCATATCACGCCATGTGTGATAATAGTATGTCAGAATCGGATTCTGTGCCGCAAATGTAACAGATTTAATTCCTGCCTTTGTCATCGGTGTACTGTCGCATCCGCCAACAGGGTTATGAATACAACCGCCTGTTTTGCTTTCAATTCCCAACTCACTGAATGTATCTTTAAACATTTTCTCAAGGTCTTTGTCAAATCTTGTGAACTGCCAATCATCCTTGATAACAACTTCAAAATAATCCTTGTCTGCGATGGAATCAATGTTAAGATTCCAGGTGTTTTTAAGAATATCTTCACCCTTATGCTGTCTTGTAAAGGCAATAGAGCCACGCAGACCTGCCTCTTCACTGCCGCAGTTGAAGTCGATAATTCTGCAATTCTTCGGCATTTTGTCGGGATTCTCTTTAAAATACTTGATAACAGCATAGCTCAAAGCACAGCCTGTTGCGTTATCCATTGCACCACGGGAAGCATTTTCCTCGTGCTTGTCAGCCCACATATAAAGGAACGCACTTCCAAGAGCAGTAACAGCAGGAATAAAATACATTGCAAAACTGAAAATTCTATAATAGCTGCTGTAAACGATATCTTTAACAAATTGTGCCTGCAAAGCATTTCCGGTTATCAGAACTGAATAAAATACGCAAATAGCAGTCAGCAATAAAAAGCATACTGCACCGAAGCCAACCTTTCCGTATGCAGAAATCAAGCCAAGTGTGGGATTGTTGCGGAATTTATAGTTGTGCTCACTATGACGCCATGTCCATGATGTATCCGTATGACCTGAAAGAATTATTGTGTAATCATATTTTCCGTCTTCAGGCACAAGCTCTCCGTATGTATTCCTTGAAATTTTCTGAGGGAAGAACATATCAAACCATGTTTTATAAAGAAACACACTGCAAATAAGCCATATCCATGTAGCAACACAGGCAATAGCCATTCCGTACCACAATGCCGTAAGTCCGCTTAATGCAAAATAACATAAAGCACTGATTACGAGTCCCATAACACCTGCATAAGGAATACCACCTATTGAAGCTCTGGGAGAAACGGCAAATTCCTCCGTAACCGGCTTAATACCGATTTCTTTTAATTTGTCTTCAATATAATGATGGAATTTAATTTCGCCCTTGCTTCCGGGAAGTCGGGAGCCGATTTTATTTGCTGCGTCTTCTACAATGCCGAAGGCCACTTCGGCATATTTTTTGTTTTCGTCCTTCATTTTAACCTCCGAAAAAATTTATATTAAAATTATTTAGCAAATCATAAAAATCCGACTTTTATGCAAATACCAAATATGACTTGATTACAGTGAATAAGAACTTCAAAATGTTATAGAAGCTCGTGGAATTCTTAACGATATCCCACATTCTCTGAACATTGTTCTCGTAATTTTTAACAGGAGTAAGCTGCTCATTTACAACATCATTCTGTAAAAACTGCGGGTATTTTTCGTTATCGAAAACGGTCATCTGTTCGTCACTGTTGAACATCCAGTTATAAAGCTCCATATGTCCGTCATGAACCTTGCAATGAAGCATATCCTTAACAAACCACGTATTTTCGGGTAAGATACAGGTTGAAGCATCAATCATTCTGTCCGCAGAAAGGTATCTTTCGTCCTTGCACTGATAATCTGCAGGTAAGGTTTCACCAATCGGAGCACAGGTTGCACCGCAGGAAGCATACTTTGTATCAACTGTTCCGTCAGACGTTTCTTTGTATGCTGTTACAAGCGGAGTTCTCTGCATATTATAGCCACAAAGAATGTAAACTGTTGTGCCTGTATTTTTAGTTGTTTTAAGAATATTTTCAGCCTTTGACTGAACTTCATAATGATAGAAATCAAGCTTCGAAATAAGTCCCGACTGAGTATTTTCGTCGAGCTTCATATATTCCTTCGCACTCTCGTAATACTCATCCGGTACAAAGCTCCATATTCCGG
Source organism: Ruminococcaceae bacterium UBA1767 (assembly GCA_002315505.1). GTDB lineage: Bacteria > Bacillota > Clostridia > Oscillospirales > Acutalibacteraceae > CAG-488. Next base: position 43,156 of record DCGX01000074.1, on the reverse strand, counting down.
GAAGTGTTGAGAAAATCGGAATAAGCGTTTCGTCATAAATTCTGTCCTGCAGATTTGCAATCAAATCATCAGCAACACCCAGAAGCATATCCCAGACACCTGCAACCTCAAGCGCCTCAATGAGAATGTACAGTAAACCTGCAACAGGGTCATTATCGAGTGCGGGCAAAGCCTGTGAGCCGTAACGAAGAAGAGCATCCTTGTTTATTTCGAGCTTACCGTTATACAATTCACCTGCAACGGCTGTGCCCTGAAGCGGACAGCACTGGAAAATAACTGTTTCAATATCAGCTGAGCCGTAGAGCTTCAAATATGACATTGCAACAACACCACCCATGCTTGATGCACGGAAACGTACTGTATCGTGATGTGTTATTTCTTTTACTTCTTCAATATATGTATGCAATTTCTGTGCATTTTCAACAGGGTCAAGTCTGAAATCATAACCAAAATAATAGCTATGGTCAAGTCCGTGGTCTGCGGATTCGGGATGAAATTCCTCGCTCGTGACATTCGGCTTTGAATTTCCGTTTCCGTCAAGCGTGAGGTCACCGAAAACCTTATTAACGCAATCAATAAGCACATCACCGAAATCATCATAATTCTTGTCTGCAAGAAGCTTTGCCACTGCAGGGACAAGCGGCAGGAATTGCTTTACTACCTCACCTGTTTCGGGGCGGAATAGCTTTGTTTCATTTTCTGTTCCCGCATCACGAATAACCGAACCACTGCCAAGTGCCGCAACATAGATAATCGGTGGCTCACCGCAGTTGCACTTTTCATCCTGTGCAAAGCAGGGAATTGTTGTGCATATCGCAATTACGATACACAGAAAAACTGATAAAATCTTTTTCATACTGTTCTCCGTTCTTTAGCTTAAAGTGTTATATAACTGAATATCGTACGTGCCTGCCTGCTCAAGAATCTGAGTATCAAGCTCATCAACGATACCATCACCATTGCAATCCGCCGCCTCATACTGAAGCGAATCAATATCATTTTGCACGAGCATTCCCTCTGCAATGCACTTTGCAATTACGGCATCCTGTCCGTCATGGAAGCTGTCGCCCGTAATATCACCATATACCACGATATGATATTCATCAACGGTAAAGCCGTATTTTTTTACCAAAATTGTACCGCCTGTACCATACGAATCACACTCGTACGTATATCCGTGTTCCGTTTTTAACAACTCGGATATGCTTTTTAACCCTTCACCGAGTCCTGTAATAACATTTCGGCTGTTGTCAACATTGATATTGTCGAACAACGCCATAAAGAAGTTACTTACGTTGTACACTTCAACAAAATATGTAGTGCTTTTTCCACGGTAAGACACTACAACAAGATTAGTTCCGCTTGTACTGAAGTCATAATCAATTTCCAGTTCAGAAACATCAACAACTGCACTTCTGTCACTGTAAGTTGCAGTAACCTCAAGCTCAGAAGCATCTATTTCCTCGCCAACAGCATAATCCGTCCTTGGTGAATTTGTTATTTCAATTGACAAAGGTGCTTCAACCGTAAATACACGAATCGGGAAATTGCCATAGTCAATACTGCAGCAATCATACCATTTCAATCCATTTGTAGAGTAGAAGCTCTGTCCTTCGCTGATAGTATAGCTGAAACTGTCGGTATTTTTCTCAATAGGAACATTTGAAATAACATCACCCGATGTCGGCTGATTAAGATACGAAATTACTATTGAATACGTTGTACCCTCGGATACAACATACTCATTGTCGAAATCAACCTGATAATATCCTTCTCTGTCAAGATTCAGCGTCTTTACTTCTCTGAGCAGACCACTTATAGGTTTATCCGGATTAATAAGATTTGTATAAAGATAAATTTTTATCTGATATGGTGCAGAATTAAACATGTAAAAGCTGCAGGATTCTATGCTTTCGTTTCCTTTTGCCGTAAAAACGTTAGACGCATACAGCGTTGACTCCGTTGAAATAGAATTATAGCAGCACAAACCCGTATACTGATAATTGTTTTCCAATGTCTTCGGCTTCGCAATTATCTCGGCAAATCCGCTGAGACTTGTATCACAGTAAGAAATCCAGAAATATCCGTTATTTCCCCAAGAATCTCCCCAGCTGTTTTTTACCAACCATGCACCATTTGAGCCGGGCTTTTTGTAGAAATACGATGCCGGGAAGTTATCATTCCATCCGACAATTGTTATTGTGTGATTAGTAGAAGTTTTTTTATTCTGATAATAAGTGTACTCTCCCGACTTGCATGAATACAAATCATTAATCGAATAGAAGGAAGCAAGAACCGAACCATTCTGCATAATCGATTCTTTAATTTCTTCTTCTGTTATCAGAATTTTCATCTGAGAAAGGGTGTAATCGCACTCAAATGCATCATCCGCTGAAAATTGCATCTCATCACTGTAAGCAGAAAACGGAAATTTTTCTTCTGTTGTAAATCCCGACCATCGGGCCGCTGATGCTGCGGCATAATATTTGTTTCCGCCATACGCAAACGTATCGGTAATATTTGTATAATCCTCCTGCCGAACAGGATTATCTGAATTTTCCTCATACACACTTCTGAAACGCACAAGATGAGCCTCAGACAAATCGATTGAATCCTTCGTTTCATAGCCCTGAGCAATAAGACTTGACTCAGCCACCGAACAAAATGCAAATGCCCAGCAAGAGCTTAACGGCTTTTGATTTTTAACGGATGTGACCTTGTTATAGGTCCTTGAATCGTAAGAATACGGAATATCATCCGAAGAAATTTTAAGTGAATCTTCAACATCGGTAAGATTTACTTCTTTACCATTTTCGTCTACATAAACAGAATAAGACGAGCCATCATCGTTAAAAATTTCTTTAAGCTGATAGCTCCGTAAATTATTGTTTTTTGCCGCTGCGCTGAAATGAAGAGTTAAGAACAACATTACAAACGCAAAAAAGAATGCAACGACCTTTCTCACAAGAACACCTCTTTTCAAGTAGTTCTCATTGTTATTTGTTTGATAATAACATTATTTTCATAAATTTGCAAGTTTTTTTGTACATTTTATGATATAATATTTAAAATGTAACCTTTATAATTCTTTTACGGCTTATATAATGACATCGATGTCAGAAAGCGAGGTGCAAAATGGAAGACCATGAAATTGTAAATTTGTTCTTTGAAAGAAGCGAAGCTGCAATCAAGCAATGTGAAGAAAAATACAATAATTATCTTTTAAAGGTTGCTTACAATATTCTCGGCAACACTGAAGACTGCATGGAATGTATCAACGATTCTCTTTTAAAGGTTTGGAACAAAATTCCACCTGCAAAGCCAAACAATTTAAAACTGTTTATTTCTAAATTTGTTCGTCAATCTGCGATTGATATTGTTAGAAAACAATCAAGTCAAAAAAGATTTTCGGGCGAATATGAGCTTTCACTTGAAGAGCTGAACGAATGTATCACTGAAAATTCTTCACAAAATCACATTGAAGCAGAAGAGTTCGGAAAGAAAATTAACGATTTTCTGAAAAATATTTCTAAGGAAAAACGTGATATTTTTGTGCTGAGATATTATTATTTTTTTAGTATTGAAGAAATTTCTTTGAAAAGAAAGATAAGCTCTTCAAAGGTCAAAACTACTTTGCACAGAGTCAGAAAAGAATTGAAAGAATTTCTCATTAAGGAGGGTTACAGCATATGAAAAACGAAGATTTGATTGACGCAATGAATTACATTGACGACGACATTATCGAAAATGCCGTTACACCGAAAAAGAAAAATCGTGCAGTGAAATGGATTGCAATAGCAGCCTGTTTTTGCTTATGCATTGCCGTCGGTACTGCGTTTGCAATAAACAACAGTAAAAATAACATCAAAGATATCGGAAAAGAACCTTCATATAGTAGCGAAGACGGTGTTTTTATCCCGAAATCGGAATTTTCAATACCCGAAAAAGGAGCCGCTGCCGATTGTATTCCGTTCATTTGCTATAAAGATTGCTTTTATGTTTATTTTTTCAGCAACGAAAATATTGACTTGACTGACGAATATTTAGGTGAAGCAAAAAATGTAATAGAATGTGGTCGCCAAACAACAGAATTGAATATTGATTTTAACGGAAGTGTTGAAGGTAAAGCATACACAGTAAAAGGATATTCTCCCGATTTTATGCTTGCAGTTAAATCAGAATATTCTATTTTTTATCTTGTTAAAAACAATGATATTACTTTAAATTACGGCAAAGAATTGTTTGAAGACTCTCTTCATCTCAAGGGCAATATCGAAGATGTGAAATATCAATCGAGATATGACTGGTACTACGATAATGGCAACATGAAAAAAGTGGATAAAAGTCTTGATGAATTTCTTGATGCGATTAACAACGCAAAATTTATGCCGTCAAGCGCAATTCCCTACAACACAAGCTCGGATAATATTTACGACGGTGCGGAAATATTTCATTTAACCATCAAAAAAACTGACGGGCTGACAGTTGAGCTTCGATGCTTCGAGGGCGGCTATGTGATGTTTACCGGAATTGATGCAGTAGTTAAAATTGACGAAAGCATTATGAACTCACTTATACCATAATATGCAGACAGGACAGCGAAATCAATCGCTGTCCTGAATTTTTATTTTGCAACCTCATACATATCCTTGAGTGATATTTTTTCTTTTTCTCTTACAGGCTCATATTTATCCTGATAATAATTTTCCTGTTTGTACTCATATGAGCCGTCCTGCTTTGTTGTAATCATTGTACATCCACGCTGAACACCGTATTTTGAAATACCCGGATATGCAAGATAGTCTATCGACATGCCGTATATCATATCCACGCCCTTATAATTTACGCCAAAGCTGTTAAGATGGTCATGACCGAAGAACATTGCCTGCGTTGAATCCGAATTCTTTACTGCATCAAAAATGCCGTAGTTTAATTCACTATTACAAATTGCGGAATCCTTTTCGCCGATAATACCACCGAGATATTTTACATTTTCAGTATCCTTAAATCCATTTGCAACATACTCGTCATATGCTTCTTTCATTTCAATAACGGGAATATGCATAAACATCAATGATTTCGGTGTTTTACCGCTATTTTCCTCAGCAAGTACCTTAAGCTGATTATTATACCACTCAACCTGACTTGCGTGAACACAGTCATATTCTGAAATCAAACCGAGTAAAATGCTCTTAACATACATCTGTGAATCAAGCATAAACAAGCTCTGTGTTATTTCACCCTTTGTATTCTTAACATTGATAATGTAATTACCTACGCCATCAACACCCTCGGGTCCTTTCTGTAACAGACAGTGCGGATAATTTTCCTTGTTCATATATAAATTCGCAATTTCATCACGTGTATATAACGCAAAATCTTCTGTATCGTGATTACCGAATGTCGGACACCAGTATACTCCGAGCTTTTCCATAAGCTCAGCAAACATAATTGCCGGTCGCTCATTATTAATTGTACCTGCCTGCACAGGAATCGGATAAGCTATATCTCCCGTTACGATAACAAGATCGGGCTTTTCCGCTGTAATCATTGCCGCAACGGCATTGATTGCCTTCGTATCCTTACCGATACACATAAATCCGCCACCGAGATGAATATCTGTCAACTGCATGATACGAAAATCTCTGTCGGTTGTGAATGTGTAATTTCCGTCCTCACCCAATGTCGGAACAAGCTGATTATCGTATTCAACCGACTCAATTTCATTATTAATAAAATCCCGATTTGAGTTTACTCCTATTGCTCCGATACCTGTTACTGTACCGAATGCAATGATTATACTGACAAGAACACTGATTATTGCCTTCATACCCTACCATCCTTTTTATTTTTACTCTCTTTTTGTTATCGAATTATAGCACAATTATGCCCTCACTTCAAGAGTAAAATTTTAACGGTCGGTGCAAATTACACCGACCGCTGAATTATAAGTTTTACTTATTTGTTGTTGTAAAGTCCACGCTTAACATAAGATGTATGAAGAATCTCATGTGCCTTGTGACTACCCGGCTCACCGAAGAACTCGTCATAAACACGCTTAACAGCTGTGTTTTCGTGTGACTTACGAACAGCATTGTTCTTATCACTATTATAAAGAACAGCAGCTCTCTTCTCACGGAAGTTGTCGAAGTTACGAACAGAAGCAGGAACGATTGGCTGACCGCCGCCGTTGATACATCCGCCCGGGCAAGCCATGATTTCAATAAACTGATAATCACAAGTACCTGCCTTAACCTTATCCATAAGAATCTTTGCATTCTTTGTTCCGCTTGCAACTGCAACCTTAACTGTAAGGTCACCTACTGTGTAAGCAGCTTCCTTAACGCCTTCCATACCACGAACAGCGGTGAACTCAACATCGTCAAGCTCCTTGCCTGTGATTTTCTCAACAGCGGTACGAAGTGCAGCTTCCATAACACCACCGGTTGCACCGAAGATTACAGCAGCACCTGTGCCCTCGCCGAGAGGATTGTCAAACTCTTCATCAGGAAGAAGGTTGAAGTTAATGCTTGCGCCCTTGATAAGTCTTGCAAGCTCACGAGTTGTGATTGTTGCGTCAACATCAGGCATACCTGCAGCATCCTGGTCATCACGGCCAACCTCAAACTTCTTAGCAGTACAAGGCATTACGCTGACAGAGTAAATCTTTGCAGGGTCAATGCCCATCTTCTGTGCATACCATGTCTTGATAGTAGCACCGAACATCTGCTGAGGTGACTTACAGGTTGAAAGGTGGTCAAGCTGGTCTGGGTAGTAGAACTCGCAGTACTTAATCCATCCCGGTGAACATGATGTAATCATCGGAAGTGTGCCACCGTTTGTAATTCTTTCGATAAGCTCCTGTGACTCTTCCATAATTGTAAGGTCAGCAGAGAAGTTTGTATCAAATACCTTGTCAAATCCAAGGCGACGAAGAGCAGCAGCCATTTTGCCCTCAACATCTGTACCGATCGGAAGACCGAATTCCTCACCGAGTGCAGCTCTTACAGCAGGAGCTGTCTGAACAACAACGAACTTTTCAGGGTCATTAAGAGCCTTGAGAACCTCAGGTGTGTTGTCCTTCTCACGAAGAGCACCTGTCGGGCAGGATACGATACACTGACCGCAGGAAATACATGAGTATTCTGCGATATCTCTCTCAAACGGAGAAGTGATGCAGGTATCAAAGCCACGGGCATTTGCACCGATAACTGAAATAGCCTGATTGTCACAGGCTGCAACGCAACGACGGCAAAGAATACACTTGCTGTTGTCACGAACCATATGAGCCATAGAAGCATCATATGCATAATCCGGCTGAGCGCCGTCAAATTTCTTCTCGTCATCAACACCGTACTCACGGCAAAGAGCCTGAAGCTCACAGTTTGTGCTTCTTACACAAGAAAGACACTTACGGTTATGATTTGAAAGAATAAGCTGAAGAGTTGTTTTTCTTGCATTACGAACTCTGTCTGTGTTTGTGAAGATTTCCATACCCTCGTTTACAGGGAATACACAAGCAGCAACAAGGCTTCTTGCATTCTTAACCTCAACCATACACATACGGCAAGCGCCGATTTCGTTGATTTCCTTGAGGTAGCAGAGTGTAGGAATTTCAACACCTGCATAACGTGCAGCTTCAAGAATTGTGAGTCCGTTAGGCACACTGAGAGGTATGCCATTGATTTTAATATTAACCATTTCCATTTCTGACATCCTCCTTATTTCTTACTGATTGCACCAAAGCGACAAGTATCCATACAAACACCGCACTTGATACATTTATTACTGTCAATAGTATGTGGTTCTTTAACTGTACCTGAAATAGCACCAACAGGGCACTTTCTTGCACAAGCTGTACAACCCTTACACTTATCAGCATCGATAGTGTATTTAAGAAGGTTCTTACATACGCCTGCCGGGCACTTCTTATCAACAACGTGAGCAATGTACTCATCCTTGAAGAAACGAAGTGTTGCAAGAACAGGGTTCGGAGCTGTCTGACCAAGACCGCAAAGTGAGTTGTCCTTGATGTAGTAAGCAAGCTTCTCAAGCTCATCAAGGTCATCCATTGTTGCTTTACCGTCTGTAATCTTTTCGAGAAGCTCTCTCATTCTCTTTGTACCGATACGGCACGGAGTACACTTACCGCAAGACTCGTCAACTGTGAAGTCGAGGAAGAACTTAGCGATATCAACCATACAGTTGTCTTCGTCCATAACGATAAGTCCGCCTGAACCCATCATACAGCCGATAGCTGTGAGGTTGTCATAGTCGATAGGTGTGTCGATAAGAGATGCAGGAATACATCCACCTGAAGGACCACCTGTCTGAGCAGCCTTGAACTTCTTGCCATTAGGAATACCGCCACCGATATCCTCAATGATTTCACGAAGTGTTGTTCCCATAGGAACTTCAACAAGACCTGTGTTATTGATTTTTCCGCCGAGAGCAAATACCTTAGTACCTGATGACTTCTCAGTACCCATTGAGTTGAAGAACTCAGCACCGTGAAGAACAATCTGCGGAATGTTAGCAAATGTTTCAACGTTGTTTTCTGTTGTCGGCTTAGCGAAAAGTCCCTTAACAGCAGGATACGGCGGACGAGGACGAGGCTCACCACGGTTACCTTCGATTGATGTCATAAGAGCTGTCTCTTCACCACATACGAAAGCACCTGCGCCAAGACGAACGTGAAGGTCAAAATCAAAGCCTGAGTTGAAGATGTTCTTACCGAGAAGACCGTTTTCCTTAGCCTGCTGGATAGCAATCTCAAGACGATGAACAGCGATAGGATACTCAGCACGAACGTAAACATAACCTTCTGTTGCACCTGTAGCATAACCGCAGATTGTCATAGCCTCAACGATACAGTGTGGGTCACCTTCAAGAACCGAACGATCCATGAATGCACCCGGGTCACCTTCGTCAGCATTACATACAACATACTTCTGGTCAGCTGAATTCTTAGCTGTGAAGCTCCATTTAAGACCTGTCGGGAATCCGCCGCCGCCACGGCCACGAAGACCTGAATCCTTAACAATCTGAATAACATCCTCCGGCTTAAGCTCTGTCAAACACTTTGCAAGAGCCTGATAACCATCCATTGCGATGTATTCTTCAATGTTTTCGGGATCGATAACACCACAGTTACGAAGAGCAACTCTGTGCTGTTTTTTATAGAAATTAGTTTCGCTGAGAGGCTTGATTTCATCCTTACGAACTGTCTCATCGTAAAGAAGTCTCTTAACCATACGGCCCTTGAGAAGATGTTCCTCAACGATTTCAGGAACGTCATCAACCTTAACTTCACTATAGAAGCAGCCTTCAGGGTAAACAATCATGATTGGACCTAATGCGCAAAGTCCGAAGCAACCGGTTTTAATTACCTTAACCTCATTTTCGAGACCTCTGTTCTTGAGTTCATTCTCAAGAGCTTCGATAATCTCGGCACTGTGTGAGGAAGTACATCCGGTACCGCCGCAGACAAGAACGTGTGAACGATACATTGTTTTTCCTCCTTAATCTTTAACAATAGCTCCGACTGTGTATTCAGCAACCGGATTTCCGTTTACAAGATGAGAAGCAACGATCTCAGGAATCATTTCTGCTGTTACCTTAACATAAGTAACCTTTTCCTTATCCTTCTCAAATACTTCAACGATTGGCTCGAACTGGCACATACCGATGCAGCCTGTCTGAGCAACTGTAACATTTTTAAGATTTCTCTTAGCAACCTCATCAACAAGAGCGTTAAGAACAGGTCTTGCGCCTGCTGCGATACCGCAAGTAGCCATACCTACAACTACACGGATGCCATCGCCTGAGCCTTCACGGTCAGTCATATTAGCCTTAGCCTTGTCACGGATTGCCATCAATTCTTCAAGTGATTTCATTTATACTACACCTCCGAGGGTTGTTATTTTTTTAATGATATCTCACTGCAATTTTCGTGGAGATATTCTTTTATCCACTGTACAACCGAAGGCTCATCCAGCGGTACATCACCGAGAACGGCTTTCAATTCCTGTGTGGACAATACAAATTCATTTTCGTCAACTTTATACCTGTATATAAAGTCTCTGTCTGTGTTCATACTGATAAGTGTAACTATTGTTGATTCAATATCACCCAGTGGAGTAAAATCAATACTGTCCGTTTTGAAAACAGTTTTTACCCTCGTACCGACTCCGACCTGTGATTCAATCGAAAGACTGCCACCGGTCTGCTCCGCTGCGAGCTTGAACAAAGGGATTCCCATGCCGACCTTACGGGTTGTGCGAGTAGTAAAGAACGGGTCCTTAACCGACTCAACCTGTTCGGGTGTCATACCCTTACCATTATCGTAAATTCCGATTAACATAGTTTTTTCTTCGGAGTCTTCGATAACCTCAATCTCGATAAGAGAAGCATTTGCCGAAATCGAATTCTGAGTGACATCCAGTATGTTCAGCGATAATTCACGCATAATTTACTTATGCCTGATACTTAGCAAGTATGCCCGGAACGTCGTCCGCTGTCAGCTTACCGTAAACTTCATCGTTTACTGTCATAACAGGTGCAAGACCGCAAGCACCGATGCAACGACAAGCCTCAATTGAGAACACGCCGTCTTCTGTGCACTCGCCTGCTTCGATTCCGAGAACTTCGCAAATCTTGTCAAGAACGCTCTGTGAACCCTTAACATAGCAAGCTGTTCCGAGGCAAACAGAAACATTGTACTTTCCTTTTGGTGAAAGAGCAAACTGAGCATAGAATGTTGATACTCCGTAAACTTTCTCAAGCGGAACGTCCATTCCGTCTGCAATCATTGTCTGAACTTCAAACGGCAAATAACCGTAGATTGCCTGTGCCTCCTGCATAACGTGCATAAGAAGACTCTTGTCATCCTTACACTCGTCAATTACGGCACGAAGCTGTGCTTCCTGCTCAGGTGTACCTTTGAATGGGATTTTGCTGATTTTTTTGAGCATTGAGTTGTTCCTCCTTTACAACCGGTTTCTGCAATGGCTGTTAATGATTGTTAAAAAAATAACATATATATCTGCCATTACACATAATAATGCTAATACATTATAGCATAAATAAAATAATAGTAAAGTATTTTTGAATAAAAAAAGCAAAAATCGACGATAATTATTCGAAAAAATAATTTATCGCCGATATTTTTTTATTATTTACAGGTCTTGCCTTTGAAAATTATACAATTTTCCATTTTTGCTGCATAATTACGGAATGTTTATAGTCACCCGGTCTGCCGTAGAAAACCGTAAGGAATGTTCCGTCGTCAAGCTCTATTGTTGCAGGGTAACCGATATCGTCACTATTGAAGTTTTCGTAAAGTATGTGATTTGTGTCCCATGTTTCACCATTATCTGTGCTGAACATCAGCTTTATTCCGTAAGGCAGTTCTCTGTAACCATATGCCGCAACAAGCATATTTGTTGATGTGCGGATAATGTGTGACGGTGCACCGCCCTTGTCCTCGAGGATTCTGTGAGGTTTTGTCCATGTTCTGCCCTTATCGAAGGATTCCGTCTGATATGTAGTGAACAATGTATCACTTCTCAAATGGCAAACAAGTCTGCCGTCCGCACACTCTACCATATGCGGTTCGCAGAATTTATAATAGCCGTCAGTTTCAATTTGACTGATCTTTTCCATCGTTCCGTCAGTGTTGACCTTGTAGCACTGTACACCCTGATCGCCATCTGTATAGCTGTCGTGGTCGCTGAAAATTCTGCCAACCCAAAGGATTGTTCCGTCAGATAAAACCGTGGGACCGTGAGGTGATGTGACAGGTGATTTATACACCTTGCCGAAGGTATTTGCACAATCGTTACTGAAGCAGAATTCCGCACCGACAGCCTCCTGCTCTTCTTCCTTCGTGATTGTATCAAGATATGCGTTTATATATTTATCATCCGGATTAGCTTCACGCTGAAAATCAACTGTGTTATTGAACGAAGTAAGAATTACACCCTTATTGCCAAAAGGTACAACACCTGCATCTCTGTCATCAAGAACAGTATCAATAATCGGTGTCGGCTTTGTGTACGTTTCACCGTTATCCGAGCTGAAAGAAATACAAGCCTTGCCGAAAGGACAAACGTGTTCAATTCTGTAACCCGAGCAGGCAACTGCAATTCTGCCATCCTGCAAACGAGCAACAGTAGGCCATGCAAAATATCGATGCTTGCTGTCCGGATTGTTCATTATTTCTTTTGGATTACCTATTAGTTCAATTTTCAATTTAATGTCCCCTTTTATGCTATATTCTTATTCCGTCGCAGTGGTCAACCTCGTGCTGAATAATCTGTGCTGAAAAGCCCGTAAAATTTTTAACACGAATTTTAAAGTCTTCAGTCTGCCATTGAACTTTTATTGTCTTATATCGTCTGCATTTTCTCGGGCCACCGAGCAGTGAAAGACAGCCCTCTTCCGTGTCATACGGCTCGCTCTTTTTGAGAATAACCGGATTGAACATCGTCATATATTCTCCGCAATTATCAAACGCAATTATTCTTTTCTGCTCACCAATCATATTCGCCGCCATACCGACACATTCTTCTCTGTGTGCGATGAGAGTGTCGAGCAAATCAACAGCGACCTGCAAATCTTCTTTTGTTGCAGGAGATGATTTTATCCCAAGTCTGAACGCATCGTGAATTAAATCCTTAACCATTTCACACCACTCAATCAAATACACAAATATACGGAGTTTTAACTGCTACAACAGGAAATTTCTTCGCACCGCTTTCAAAAATTCCCGTTACTTTTCCGTCACAGTAATCAATCCCCTCTGACATCGGAGGAACCTTAACAGTTTTCTGTGCCATTTTTTCAGTGATAAAGTACAGCGGAACATCATTGCCGTTCATATTGAAAACATATTCTGTTTCACCGAGTTTATAATAACGGATTTTTGAAGCGTTCATTATCGTTGCCGATGAGCTTGTAACAAAGGTTTCACCGTCAAATGCAATACCCTGAACGCTGTTCGGCATTGAAATCACAAATTCGGGAACCCCTGCACCGTCTGAAAAAACCTTATCAAGATTACTGAAATCATATTCCTCGCACATTGCATAGTTTCTCTTGCCGTCGGGAGTATAAATCCTCTGTTCGGCAGGAGTGTCATATGAGCCGTTCAATGTGAAAGAGTAAAACTGTCCGACAAACAATTTATCTTTATAAGAACAGACATACGAAGCCTGCATATCAGTTTTAAACTGTCCGCAATATTTTACATAAGAATAATCTTCGGCATTGAGAACGTCATTAATCTTCAGCCTGCGGACAGACTTTCCCGAAGAAATAATAAGCGAATCACCGATATCTGCGACACCACCGACATGAGCCTTACAGTTTGAGCCGTCCTCGTACAGGAGTTTTACTGTCTTGATTCTCTCCCCGTTTGAGCTGACAAGTGACACAATCGAATTGTCATCATCAGCACTGTATGAAGTGACAACAAACAAATCCATACTATCAATATAGCAATATCCCTGCGGAACATAATTTTTGTCAATATCGGGAATTTCGTATAAATGCTGACAATCGGGATAATTAAATCTGATGCTCAAAAGTCCGAAAAAATCAGTAACAAGCTCACCTATTCCGTCAGTAATTCTTACCGCTTCGGAAATTGTTTTCGGGTAAACACTCTGTGCATTCGCTGTCAGACTCATTGAGAAAGCTATGCAGATACACAATAAAAAGCTTGTTATTTTTTTAGTCATAAAATCACTTCCGAATGTTATTATTTATCTCCGAAAATTCCATCGAGGAATGAGTACAGCTTTGCCGCCATCGGGTCAAGTGCGTGCCAGAATTTTCCGTCATACTTTGACTCCCATTTTGTAGGCGGAAGGAAATAAACAGAGAATTCATTTCCTCTTAAATATTTAATTTCACCCTCGCCAACCGCAGTGTTGCCCAATGCAACGATTTTATCATACAAAGCCTTGTGCTCTGTCATGTAATTATAAAGTCCGCGAAGCGGTGAAAACTCACTCTTGTTACGACAGCACTTCCAGTACTGCCAGCAAAGCTCACTTCTCTCAATTTCCTGAAGCTGTTGTTCTGTTTCAGCCAAAGCCTTTGCGTTTTCCCACATCTCATTTGCTTTTTTAATTTCAGATAATGTAATTCCCGGCAAACAATCGGCAGGCTGTTGGCGGATATGTAAATGCTTTCTCTTTGTAACGGAACGCTTGGTGATAAGGTCAATAAATTCTCTTATATAAGTTCCGCCCGGTCCGTAAACATGAAGAAGGTAATCATCCATCAATTCATAATAATCATCACGGTACGGATTCTGCATAAGCTTTGAGAGAAGATAGCTTCTCAGCTCGTAGAATTCACCGTTACATATATCCATGTAATAGTTTCCTTCTTCGTAATCACCCTTTGCACCGTTTTCATAGAAAATCTGAACATTTCTCTGAAGAACTTGGAAATTAGGATAAGGAAGGAATGTTTCCGAATAGTTGTTTACATAATCCCAGATATAAACTCTGTCGCAGATTTTGCTCCACTTTTGCAAATCAACAAGGAATTCTGCATTTTCTTCGCAATCCGGGTCATCAATTGTGTGTCCGTTGCAGCACTCGATTGAGCAAAGACGAACAATAACGTTATCTCTCGGTACAACATTTGTCGGACAGGCTCTTGTATACTGATATGCAAATGTGTCAACACCGATATTATCGTAACCTGCTTCCTTAACAGCATCAGCAACGGCATTAACAAAAGTAATCATCGTGCCTGCGTGTGAACCATTTGCTTCATCGAGCTTTTTGCAGTTTTCACACTCGCAGTAATTCTGATTGTCCGCCTGTGTAAGTGAAACTATCTGCAGGTCGGCATTCGGATTGCATCTTTCGTAAAGAAGCTGAAGCACTTCCTGCTTGACAATTTCAAGAACATCCGGATTTGTAAGGCAAAGCTGGTCACCTGTGCGAGAGCCGTTATGAAGTGCAAAGTATTCGGGATGAGAGTCGAAATAAGTTTCCTTTGCACAGAACTGACGGGTTAATGAGTGACCGAAATAGGAAATGTACCGGATTACACCACCCTGTGAATCGGGAACATTTACATTAGCATTGATTGAATTTGCTCGGCAGTATTCCTCGTAATTTGAGCTCATTGTGTCAACTTTTCTGTACTCAAAAAACGGAGCATATTCTATATTTGTATCAGCAGGTACCGACAGAACATCCTCATCGGTAAAGCCTGTTACATCTTTTGTATACACCTCATAGTCGCAGAAGTCACTTAAAAAGCGATAAACTCCGTCGATAAGACCTCTGTTTCCGTTACCGAAAATGCTGACACCGTTATCAACTGCGGTAATCGTGTAACTACCTGCTTTTTTATCTGTCAAATCAACCTTGTTATAAACCGTATCTCCTATATAAAATACATTGCCCGAAATTTTTTCGTTGTCTTTAGCAATTTTTGCATCAACATCATAAATCTGTTCAAGTCTTTCGCAAAGAATGTCTGAAATAAACACTTCATTTTCTGTTGCTTTTTGAGGAATAACGACATAAATTTCTTTTGTGCTTTCATCAATAAGACTGATTACTTTTTCATCTGTCGCAAAGGCAATGGTTGAACAAAGCAAAGCAATCAAAACTGCAAGTAACAATGACAAAAATCTTTTCATAATTTTCACCCCTAAAAAATTATAAGAATGTTCTTCCTGTTAATTCCGTAAAAACAATCAATCCGACAGTAATTAATACGGGAATTGCAAGAGATATGATTTTATTGATTTTTTTCTTCTGAATTGCAAAAGTCAGAAGAAATACTGCTGCAAAGCAGAAAATAATCGTCAGTAAATGATGTGGAAAATCCATTCTGCATTCTCTGATATATGCAACACCCATAACCGCAAGAATTGTGTTTCCGAGTCCCAAAACGATAGCACCGAGAGTGTTTTGCTTTTTACAATAATATGCAATAAATCCACCGGGCAATGTTGCGAAGGTCATCGGAAGCCACATATTAAAGTAATATGATTTCGCCCAATCCAAAGTCAAGTCGCCGAAAATAATCTCGACCGCATAAACAAGAGGCTGACTTATCAGGAAAAACACAAAGCACTTGAGCATCGCTTCCCAGTTTTTCTGACAGTTAACAACAATAATAACGGCAAAAACAACCCACCATTCATAGGAAACACCGATATCCTGAAAAGACGTGTGATTCAAAAAAGGAACCAGCATTATTAGTCCCGTATATATTCCCGCAATCAGTGAAAACAGTATCACCTTAGGCCAGCTCATTTTGATGTTTCCAAACAATTTGTTCATTGTAATCCTCCAAATTTTTTCTAAATTATAGCAAATTATTTTTTCGTTTTCAATATTTATTTTCCTGTACGGTTTTAAAAATCAAACGTTTCATTTTTGAAATCTTTTTCATTTTTCTTTTTCATAATAAAATCCATATAAGTATTCCAATCCGGTCTGCCGAGGAAATGAATTCCCGGTCGGATGTGATAATGAATACTTCCGTCAGAGCTGTTCGGGATATAACCTTTTTTGTTAAACAAATCCCACGCAGGAGAAGATGCAACACACGACATTTCCTCCGCAATCGGGTCAGCCCACAAATCCTCGCTTGCACTTCCGACAAGCAGATATCTCGGGCAGATACTCGCCAAAAGAAAATGCTGGTCAAAGCACCTGTTTTCATAGTCATTTACGTGCTTTTTATAGTTTTCACAAAACCAATACGGAAAAACATTGCATATTTTCTCGTTGGTTTCTCTGTCGGGAGAGCGATGCTGTTCATATGCCGCACCACCGCAACCAGAATCATTTGAAACAACAAATTTGAATCTCTCATCATTTGCACCGCACCACAAGGCTGTTTTGCCAAGTCGGGAGTGACCGATTACTCCGAGCAGGCTTTCATCCGTTTGCGGACAGGTCAGAAGATAATCCGCAACCGCAGACGCGGCATAAGCCCACATTCCGATTTTGCCCCATTCGTCACCCTTTCCTGTTCGTGGAAAATATGTTGATATTCCGTTATTGAAATCACCGTCATCTGTTGCAATATCAAGATAATTAAAAATCGCAACAGAAAAACCACGCTCAACAATTTCCTCCGCAGGACAATAATTCGAATAAATATCTCCTCTGAAGTGCAGATAAACAAAAGTCGGATGCTTGCCCTCTTTTACAGGATACAAATGGTGAATCGGAAAAGTAAAATCTCCGTTCGGTGTCGGTATTGTAATTTCAACAACATCCTCAACCGCATAACCGCAGGCACATTTTGTGATACGCTTAATGAGCTTTCCGCTCGCCTTTTTTCTTTCAGGCATTACACCGTATTCTTCTCTTGCAAGAATGTCAAGCATTTCTTCACGGCGAAGCAGAAATTTTTCCTTTGTATCTGCATCAGTGCCGTCATTAAATTTAAAAATCGAAGGTAAAAAATCCATAATTCTTCCCTGCATTAATACTTTCTGCTCAATGTTTTTTGTGCTTCTTCCTTTGTAATTTCACCGAAATTGCAGTTTGCCATAATCTGAACATCCTTATCATTCAGCTTGTAGAAATGCCATACTACTGCACCAACAGCACAACCGATTGCAGGAACCATAACATAAATAAACCACAAAATTCCGAGTGCATGTGAATTCTGAGATGCTCCAATCTGATTGAGCTCGTCAAAATTCTCCGCAGAGTATGAAATCCAGCCAACACTCTTCAATCCGAGAATAAACAAAGGCAGTGCGGCAGAAATTGCACCTGTGAGCTTCGCCATAAATGTCTGGATTGCAAAGGTGATACCCTTTGCCTCAATTCCCGTTGTGAACTTTCCGTATTCCGCACAATCGGGAGTAAACATAAACATAAGAATTCCGACAATGCCGAGAGGAATTGAACGAAGTGAAGTGAAAATAAGATAAAGCACAATGCTGTTATATCCGCATACCCATACGATAACACTGAATACAATAATAGCAATGTTGGAAATTTTGAAAATCGTCATCTTATCCCACTTTTTAACCATCTGAGGAACAAGGAATGCAAATATTGCCTGCGGAAGAAGATTGCAAGCCTGCACAATAAGTGAGAACTGCGAATTGTGGAACAGATAATACGAAACGAACAAAGTCAGAGCACCTACAACATTTGCGGACGAATAGAAGAAAAATCCCGAATAATAAATGAGCAGATACCTGTTTTTGAAAAGATATGAGAACATTCTTTTGAGTGTGAATGCCTCGTCCTCTTCACCATTAAATCTTTCTTTTACATTAAATAGTGCGGGAATCATAATCAAAAACGCAACAAGAGCAACCACAACTGCGACTACTGAGTAATTTGACTTTACATATTCACCGACAAGAACCGTTCCGATAATTGTTGTAAGTCCGGAGCCTACACCCGACCAGATGCTCTTGTAGGAAAGCATACTTGTTCTCTCGGGAATATTGTCTGTCATTGATGTAATAACACCGTAAATAGGAACATCGCAAAGTGTATATGCTGTATCCCAGAGAATATATGCAATTGCAAGGAATGCGAGCTTTACGCTTTCAGATGAGCCTGTCGGAATTACAAAAAGTAAAATTGTAGTTACGGGTATCATTACAGATGAAATTTTCAGCCACGGCAAAAATTTCTTACCGCTTTTAAATTTCACCTTATCAAAAATTACTCCGAACAGTGCGTCATTGACGGCATCCCAGACCTTAACGATAATCATTACGATTCCGCTCTTTGTCGGGTCGATTCCCTGGAACAAAAGATATGTAGTCAAAAATGATGTTACAAGAGTGTAAATCATATTCTGACCTGCGAAATAGAGATAATAGCTTTTTCTTTCCTTCGGAGTGGTCATCCATCCGTCTGGAGAAGAAACAAATAAAGATTTAATTTTGTTCATTTCATTACCCTCTTTTATTTTTCAATCGGAGCAAAATGTGTTACATTCACACCGATAATCTTATCGTAATTAATAATATGAAAAAGACTTCCGTCTTCTCTCGGGAATACAGCGATATCCTCCGACTCGTTATCTGAACTTGTAAGATGAGTTGTGAAAGCCTGTGTAACTTCACCCGTTACGGCATTCACCTTGTAAATAACATCATCCGTTGAATGCGGAACATCCTTTGAGAGATAAAGTGAACCGTCATAAAATTCTCCGCCCTGTATTCTTGAAACCGGCTGAGAAAGAGTTACAATTCCCGACAACGACATATCCTCAAGATTGAATCGAAGAAGCTTGTCACTTTCAGCCCATTTTGTACAGTAAGCAAATCCGTTAGCATTATCAATGGCAACCCATGGAATACCGTCATCAAGTATTTCATTGCTGACATTGTATGCAGTAATAAACGACAAATCGTCAGCATCATAAAGGAAAATGAAATTAATACTGTAATCCGTACCCTCAACAGCCGCATAAATTATACCGTCTGCGTAGCTGATTCCGCCGATATGTCCGCAGCCGTAATTCTTTTCATATTCTCTCGGAATAGGATTCAGATTAACCTTCACCTGTCTGAAATTATCTGCTCTCCATTTACCTAAAAACTGAACACCGATTCCCGCCTTCTGAACAAAAGCAGAGCCTGCTGTATAGTAATAATCCTCGTCAGCGGTGATTCCCTGCCCTGTAACAAGAGCCGACAAGCCGAAAAGTCTGTCATTTTTCATAAGCTCCATATTATCAGCCGTCGGTACCGAGATACCGAAAAGATAGCTGAAAAACATTGTAATTGCAGTAAAAAACGAAATAATCTTTTCCATAAAATTCTCTCCTTATAGTAATTTAGTTGCTTCCTTTATACTCAATGATGACATATTATCACGATTTTTTTCAACAAAATCACGAACCCATACAGGATTTATTTTGCTGTAATCACGAAGACTCCAGCCGATTGCTTTATTAATAAAAAATTCGTTACTGTTAAGATTAAACTCAATGATTTTTGCAAGCAGTTCTGTGTCGGTTTTTTCTTTGTATTCCTGCTGAAAATCTATTGCAACTCTGCGAAGCCAGATATTATCTGCTTTTGCCCAATCAAGCATCGTTGTTTTGAGTGAGCTATCAATTAATACTATTTCACCGACAAATGCATCAATAGTATCAACCGTTTCCCACCATGATTTTTCAATAATCAATCTTTTCAGATTTTCAATATCTGATATAACCAGCTGTTTGTGGTGCTTTTGCAGATATTCAAGTGCAACATACTGTGCCTCACGAAAGTCCTCATTCCACAAATCAAACACAAAATTCCAGTCAAGCTGTTCCTTTGAGGTTTTCTTTAAAAATGGTTTAATTAATTCCTTCAGCTTCGGCTTAGGAATTCCCGCAAACTTGAAATTATCCTTCATATATGCCGACATTTTTACTGCCTGCTCTTCATCATAATTTTCTTCAAGAAGTTCAACTATTATTTTTTTCAAAGAACTCACCTCCGAATTATTTTAATTATAACATTTATTTTACAAGATGTAAATAAAATGCTTGAATACTATTTATTTACGTGATATATTAAGTATATAATCATTTTTGGAGGAAAGATTATGAAATTAAGTAAAAAAATCATTTCAGTTTTATTGGCAATCCTTATGGTTTGCTCGTTCTCGGTTTCCGCTTTTGCAAAAAGTGATAACGCTGAAACAGAGCCGACCCCATACAGCTCGTTCGCACACATTGTAGATAACCTCTTCGGTGTTCTTCACGACGCACTTTTCGGCTTGATTGAAAGAGCAACTATTGCAAAGGGTATTCCAACATACGAGGAGTACACACAGGCTGACCACGATTACATCTACAGCGGAACAGACGGCAAGGTTACAGGCGACGGCTGGAGCGCAGGCTTTTCACGCGGAAGCATCATTCCCGAAAGCTGGCGTTGCGATGCAGACGGAAAGGCTGACCCGAACGGACAGTGTCTTAAAATTCTTCGTGCAACAGGCGGATATCAGACATTTGTTAACAAGCTCTACACAGACCAGATGATGAATATGGTTATTCTTTCAAATGGTTCAGACTCTAACAAGAATGGTGTTGACGATATCATCATTTTCGTAAGTGTTGACGGTGTTGGTCTTACAGCAGGCTCATGCATGGATGTTCGTAAGAATGTTGAGGATGCTTTGAAGAGCTTCGGCATCACAGCAGACGATATTCTTGCCTGTAACGTCAGTGCTACTCACTGTCATGCTGCGCTTGATATTCAGGGAATGTGCATACCTACACTTTTCCTCAACAAACTCAATCCGTTCACGGATTATGACAGATCCTTAAGCGAAGCTATGGAAAACAAAATCTGTTCAAGAGCTTTTGAATGTGCAAAGGAAGCATACGGCAAGCTCGAGTCCGGCAAGCTCTCGTTCTTCGAAACAGACAAGGTCAGCGGAGCAAATGACAAGCAGAACAGCGGTGCTAAGACCAAGAATTATTTCTCATGCTTCATTTTTGAAGGCGTAAGCGGTGAAAAGACACTCATTTCAAATATCGGTGCTCATCCGACATCCTACGGCGCATGGGATAATAACCACATGATGTGTGCAGACTATCCTTACTTCATGGCTCTTGCACTTAAAGATGCAGGCTACAATATCGTATTCACACAGAGCGCACAGGCATCTGTAAGTTCACCTTCAATCGACTATTCAGAGGGTGACGCAAAGGATGTTGAAGCATCAAAGTGGGTTGCAAATTATGCTCTTACCAAGGAAGACTGGGCAGAGCGTTACGGTCAGAAATATGCTGACAAATGGTATGACGATCTTGAAGAATCACTCGAGGGTCATATGAAGAAGGGTTATCTTCTTGCTCATCACATTCTCAATTCAGAGTACAAGGCAACTCCTGTTGCTCCTGTTTTGAACATAAAAAATGCACAGACACTTCTTCCGCTTGATAACGGTGTTATGGCATGGGGAAGCATGTCAGGTCTTCTCGGTGAAAATGTTGTTAAATATGACAACTCAAGATCAGGCTACGGTGTAATGGTTGAAACAAATTATATGGAAATCGGTAACGATATCGCAATACTTACAGCTCCGGGCGAAGTTTCACCTGCTCTTGCATTCGGCACAGACCCAAGTTACACAGGTACAGCTCTCTGGACAGGTATTACATCATGGACAGGCGAAGACTGGAAGTACGATTCATTAATCAACACAGTTCGTACACTCACAGGTGACAGTGACAAAACTGTTCTTATTTTCGGCATCACAAACGATGCTCTCGGATATATGTTCCCTGACATCTGCACACCTCACTCAATGCTCGCAACTGCAATTTTCTACAAAGAAAATCCGGGCGACATGACAAACTGTATGCTCATGACAGTCGGCACACAGTGTGGTTCAAGTCTGATGGAAGGCTACATCAAAAACATTTCAGAGTTGTACAAATAATTAAGCAAAACGGAACCGTGCAAAAGCGGTTCCGTTTTAATTTAAATCAGATAATGTCCATCATAATTTATTTTTTTATCCTGTCCGTCATCGACGGATAATTTTAAAATTGTTGATGCGTGTGACGGTATTTTTTCTAAAATAATCTCCGAATTTTTATTTAATTTTTCATATATTTTTTTCGCATAAAAATCACAGACAAAATATATTTTTTCTTCAAATAATTCTAAATAATTACCTGCAATTTCATTCATTTTTATTTTCGGAGAAATCGAATTATTATCGTCCCAGTTTATAATAACAAAGTAAACTGAATTCGGATTATTTTTTTCTTTTATCCGGATTCTTTCGGGATATCTGTCTGTGTTCATCAGGTCAACAATTTCAATTTCGACATTTCTTATCGGTAAAATATGATTAAGATTGGCAAGCCTCTCATCGTCAATTTTATCAAGTGGCTCTGTCGAGCAGACAAGTCCGCCGCCGAGAAGCTGATTGATTGTACAGGTTTTCACCTCGTCATCAGTTAGTAAACCATATGTAAGTCTTGTGCCACGCTCCATTGTTTCGTTTTTGCGAATCACAAGTGCATCGGGGTCATTGTACCACCAGTTATTCATATAGTATCTGAGAAGACTTTGCTTTACTGTGTAGGGCAGAGTCTTTCCATTTTTGTTGACGGTTTTGCTCCACATTGAAAGTACGTCACTGCCTGCTCTCTGTGCGTCAACGATACCGATAAGAGGGTCATACAGTCCACCGCACATAAGAAAAAATGACTCGTCGCCCATTCCCCTTCTTATTGCTTTCACAGCACTGCGATAACACTCAATTATGGTTAAATTCTGATTTGCAAAAACGGCATTTTCGGCAATTACCGGAGCTCTTGTAAAATCGAGCTTGTGATATGTATATCCCCAATCAAAGGTTAAATGTCTGTACAGCTCTTCAAAATAATTCCACGTTTCTTCAATCGTAATGTCAAAAATAAAATGGTCTGTACCATTCACGTTATATATTGATGGATTTCCGCTTGTATCTCTTAATATCCAATCGGGATGTGCTTTCCATACAGAGCTTTGTTCATGTGCCACAAACGGACAGGTCCATATTCCTGCAGTTAATCCATATGCTTTTATTTCATCGGCAACTGCTTTCATATCACTTGGAAATTTATCAGCAGGCAACCATTCGCCCGGAAGAATTTCCCATCCGTCATCAATTTGAAAAACGGTAAACGGAAGATTTTTTTCCTTGATTTTCTGAAGATTTATTCTGACATCCTCCATTGTAACCGTTCGCTCATAATAATACCAGGTACAATAAACCGACGGACATTTTAACGTATGAACATCGTATTTTTTTACTCTGTATGTCGCCCATTTTTTAATCGAATTTGAAACGTTTTCGGTGATAAAAACTTCCAGCTTTTCTGTTGTTCTTTTTTCATTCGGATTAAGATAGCAATTAAACTCCGCAAAGGTTTTCAAGCTAACAAAATTTCCGTCTGAATCGACATTTATTTCTGTTCTTACCAGATGATGCTCACCGCCCGAGAAAGCAATCATCAATGCTTTTTCATCGTTTCCGAGAATTGTAAGATGGTCGCTGACAATTATATTTCCGTCGCAATCATCTTTGCCGTCACCCGATTCCTTTACCTCGCCTATACAATCCCTCATCGCATCATTGAATTTACCGAAGCGACAAACCGACGGTAAATCGTTTTTCATTCTGCCGGAGCGAAATAAGCCGCAGTTTTTTGGATCAAGTCCTGCTTCTTCAAGACTATTCAATTCGTACAGAAGCACATCACCGACGAATATTTTTTCAGCCGATGTGTTAACAATATCTTTAATAATAATATTACTGTTTTCCATAATTTTCTCCAATTGCATATTTGATTTTATTATATCAAAAATCATACATAATAACAATTATTTTTACAAATTCATTTGCAAATTTTACAAAAAAGTGTTATATTATATCTGATAATAAAGTAGGTGATATTTAATGTTTTATGACGTAATAATTATCGGTGCAGGTCCGGGTGGAATTTTTTCAGCATACGAGCTTGTGAAGAAAAATCCCGACCTTAAAATCGCAGTTATTGAAGCCGGTCATCCTCTTGACAAAAGAAAATGCCCTATCGATGGCGATAAGGTTAAAAGTTGTATTAACTGCAAAACCTGTGCAATTATGCACGGTTTCGGTGGTGCAGGTGCTTTCTCTGACGGCAAATACAATATTACAAACGATTTCGGCGGAACACTTTACGAATTTATCGGCAAGAAAAAAGCACTTGAGCTTATGCACTACGTTGACGAAATAAACATGAGTCACGGTGGCGAAGGCACCAAGCTGTACTCTACCGCAGGCTCAGGTGTAAAGAAGGTGTGCGTACAGAATCAGCTCAATCTTCTTGACGCTTCCGTACGTCATCTCGGCACAGATAAAAACTATATCGTTCTCGGTAATATTTACGATGAATTGAAAGACAAGGTTTCCTTCTTCTTTAACGATAAAGCTGAGAAAATCGAGAAAACAGATGACGGCTTCAGAGTTATTCATCAAAAGGGTGATGATGCCTGCAAAAACTGTATCGTTTCCGTAGGACGAAGCGGAAGCAAATGGATGGAGTCAGTTTGCTCCGAGCTTAACATCGAAACAAAATCAAATCGTGTTGATATCGGTGTACGTGTTGAGCTTCCTGCCGTTGTATTCTCACATCTTACTGATGAGCTTTACGAGAGCAAAATCGTATACAGAACAAAGAACTACGAGGACCTTGTCAGAACCTTCTGTATGAATCCAAAAGGACGGGTAGTTAACGAAAATACGAACGGAATTGTTACCGTTAACGGACACAGCTACGAGGACCCTCAGTTCCAGACAGATAACACAAACTTTGCTTTGCTCGTTTCAAAGCATTTCTCTGAGCCTTTTAAAGACAGTAACGGCTATGGTGAAAGCGTTGCACGCCTTTCCAATATGCTCGGTGGCGGAGTTATGGTGCAAAGATTCGGCGACCTTGTCCGTGGTAGACGCAGCAATGAAAAGCGAATCGAGGAAGGCACGGTTGTTCCGACACTTGCCGCAACTCCGGGTGACCTCAGCCTTGTACTTCCGAAGCGAATTCTTGACGGAATCATTGAGATGATTTATGCACTCGACAAAATTGCACCCGGCACGGCAAACGATGACACTCTTCTCTACGGTGTTGAGGTAAAATTCTACAATATGCAGGTTGACATTGATAACAACCTTGAAACGGCTCATAAGGGCCTATACATCATCGGTGACGGAAGCGGTGTAACTCATTCACTTTCACACGCATCCGCAAGCGGTGTTTATGTTGCAAGACAGATTACAGAATAAAGAAGCTAAGCATTTACTCAAAATCAGGTAAATGCTTTTTCTTTTTAAAAAATACTTGACTAATGTCGAATAATACTGTATCATTTGATTTAACGTGTTAAAAGGAGAATGTTATGGAAAAGAAAAAGAATTATGACAAATTAGTCAAGGCACTTCAGATTGCATCAATTGTTTTCATGGCAGGAATGATTGTAACCGCACTTATTCTTATGAAAAAGTACAACATTTCGGTCAGCAACGTTGAGCAGTTCAAGGGTTGGATTCAGGGAAGCACTCTTACAGTTGCATTAATCATTATCGGATTTACAATTGTTAAAGCATTCGCACTTGTAATCACTCCGTCAATCGTCTTTGTTTTATCGGGAATATTATTCAGAGACACACCTCACGGAATTCTGATTGCAATAGTCGTTAATATGATTGCAATCGCTCTGAGCACAATCATCCCTTACTATCTCGGCAGATTTACAGGAAAAGGCATGGCGGATACACTTAAGAACAAATTTCCAAAGGTTAAGAAATTTGATGATTTCGCAGGTGAAAATGAATTCATTATCGTTTTCCTCACAAAAGCAAGCGGTCTTATCCCAGGTGATGTTACAAGCCTTGTATTCGGTGCAATGGGTATCAGCGCAAAAAACTTTTACATCGCAGGTAACCTCGGTGTAATTCCTCTCAACGTGCTTTGGGTTTTGGCAGGAAATAAGGGTAATTTTAATGACCCGAAAACACTTTTGTATATTTTACCTGTTCTTGTTTTCGCTTTGTGTGCGTCACTTTTCGTTAAATGGTACACAGGCAGAAAGAAAAAAGTTACAACTGAAGGCTGATAATATCACGCTCTTTTGATAATTGCTACAAAATTTGTCGCATTTGCTTCTTTTCTGTTGACAATAATATTTTGTGGTGATATACTCTTACAAAATTGAATATGCTATATGAAACCGGCTGGAAATGCCTCTGCAACCGAAGGAGTAACACTCTCAGGTGTTCCGATAAGGAACGGGACTGTCGGCGGATAGCACTTTGGAGAATTCCATTAAATTGGATGCCGAAGGGGCAATGCTTTATGCAAATCTCTCAGGCAAAAGGACAAAGCTTGTAAATTCTTTTCTCGCATTATTGCGGGTTTTGAGTGTTTACATTACGATTGACTTTTGGTCGGGTGAAATGCGTAATTTTGCCCGACTTATTCTTTTATTATTTACAAAGTGAGGTCAATCTTATGGAACAGCTTTTGCAGAAAATTGCAGAAATCAACGATGTCGTCAACACCTTCGTGTGGGTTAAGATAGGTATCATCATCTTAATCGGTGCAGGTATTCTTATGACCTGTGCAACAAAATTCTTCCAGGTTTCACATCTTGGTCACTGGTGGAAAAACACAATCGGAAGTATGTTTAAAAAAGAAGTTATCGGTCACGAGAAAAATGATATTAAATCCATTTCACCATTCCAGGCTTTGTGTACCGCACTTGCCGCTACTGTCGGAACAGGTAACATTGCAGGTGTCGCAGCTGCTATCTGTATCGGCGGTGCAGGCGCAGTTTTCTGGATGTGGGTTGCCGCTTTCTTCGGAATGATGACAAACTATTCAGAAAATGTTCTCGGTATTTTTTTCCGCAGACGTAACGCAAACGGTGAATGGTCCGGCGGTGCAATGTACTATCTTCAGGACGGACTCGGCGGCAAAAAAGGCTGTAAGACAATCGGTCGTGTTCTTGCTATTGTGTTCTCAATCTTCACGATGTTCGCTTCATTCGGTATCGGTTCAATGGGACAGGTTAATAAAATCGTGCTCAACATTGAATCTGCTTTCCCTGTAAAGAGCCTTATTGAAGCAAAAGCATTCGGTGATGTTTCCGTTTATGCACTTATTCTCGGTATCGCACTTATGGTTTTAAATGCACTCATTGTTTTGGGCGGTCTTAAAAGAATTGCTTCCTTTGCAGAAAAGGTAGTTCCGTTTATGGTTGTAATGTTCGTTCTCGGTTCATTGGTTGTTATCGGCGTAAACTATGAAAGCATTCTCCCTGCACTCAAGGCAATTTTCGTTAACGCATTCAAGCCTGTTGCCGCACTCGGCGGTGGTATTGGTTTTGTTGTCAGCACCGTAATCACTCAGGGCTTCAAGCGTGGAGTTTTCTCAAATGAAGCAGGTCTTGGTTCATCTGTTATGGTTCACTCAAATTCAAACGTAACAGAGCCTGTTAAGCAGGGTATGTGGGGAATCTTTGAGGTGTTTGCCGACACAATGGTAGTCTGCACAATGACAGCCCTTGTTATCCTCACCTCGGGTGTATATAATCTTGAAAACGGTACAGCTGCCTGTTCAGATGCAACACTTGTTGCAACCGCATTCAACTCAGTTTTCTCTTTCGCAGGACTCGGCGAGAAATTCATCGCTCTTGCAATGCTCCTTTTTGCATTCACAACTGTTCTTGGATGGGACCACTATGGTTCAAAGGCATGGGAATATCTTTTCGGTTCAAAGAGTGTTATTGTTTTCAAAATCATTCATGTTTTGACAGTTATCCTCGGTGCGGTTCTTTCCTCATCGCTCGCATGGGATATTTCGGACACTTTCAACGGACTTATGATGATACCGAACTTAATCGGTGTTGTTTGTCTGTTCCCGCTTGTTTCAAAAATCACAAAGAACTATGTTGACAGAAACATCAAAAATAAAAATGTTGAGCCTATGCTTTCATTCAAGGATAATAAATAAAAAATAACATCAAAAAGGACTGCGATTTTGCAGTCCTTTTTTGATTCTCAATTCACTTTTGAAATATCTTACTCTAAAACAAATAACGAAGAAAGTCCCGTCATTTTTATAACTTCCTTAACTGAAGTGTTGGCGTTGCTTAATATCATCTTTTTGCCGTTCATTTTTTTATATGCAGCAACAAAGGTTCTGAGTCCCATAGACGAAACATAGTCAACATTTTTCAAGTTGATAATCAGTGAACCTTCCAACACATCAATTTCCTTTTGAATAATCTCATCTACCGATGATGAAGTTACAGCATCAAGTCTTGATTCAAGGATTATTTCCGTATCTGTTCCGATTTTATTTATTTCAACATTCATAATTTAACCTGCCTTCATTATTTGGTGAAGAAGCCCAATTCAATAAGAGCCCTGACCATTTTTCTTAAATATTCTGAGCTGATAAGAGGCCATGCAAATCCGAGTCTGTACAGTGCTTTTGTTGTAAAAGTTGAATCGGATTCTATCTGATGACTGATCTCGCCGCTATCATCTGCATCACTTTTATTTTTCAGATATGCAATCAGCGAAGTAAAATCGGACAAATCCTTTTCCTCGGTCAATGCCTTTTGATATTTCACCTTAAAGACATCGTAGTCAACAATTCTGATGTTCAAGCCTTCCTTTATCATCGCTTCCACGAGATATCCGTAATGAATCTCATTACAATTCTTTGCGTGGAACACAGTAAATTTATCAGGCGTACCCGACAGCTTCACAACCGCCCTTGCAACCGAATCAATCGGTGAAAATTCAATTTCCTTATCCATTAAATCCACGGGGAACATTCCGAGCTTGAAATATCCCGAGAACTGACGCAGGAATCCGTTTGAGTGAGCATTTATCTGAAATTCACTGTCACCGAATCTCGCCATAAGATTTCCCAGTCTGATAATCTTGCCATTGATAATCCCCTTTGAAATACTATCAATTACCGCTTGCTCTGCAAGATATTTGGAGTAAATATATTTGTTTTCGAGCATCTGGCCGATGTTCAGCTCATTTTCCTTGAACAAATGCCCTGCCGAAGCATTACCCGACTTTATCTCACCACTGACACTCGTTGATGAAATCTGAATGAGCTTTGCATTCGTTTCTTTTGCAAGATCGATAAGATTCTGTACAACTGAATAATTATCCTTGATAAGCGAGTCGCCTGCGGCAAAGTGCTTAACGTTTGCGGCACTGTTAATAATCGTATTAAAACGATATTTCTTTACCTTTTCAAGCATCTCTTTGCTGTCAAGCTCACCCTCAACAATATTTACACGCTTTTTAAGTGTGTCATTAAACCAATCCTCGAAATAATATGTCATCATCATTTCAAATCTTGTTTCTGCGCTCATTCCCGACTTTCCACGTACAAGGCAGATTACATTTGAATTAGTATTGTCAAGCAATTCTTTTAATATATGACACCCGAGGAAGCCTGTAACACCCGTCAGAAGGACATCACCTATATCAGAATACGAAATATCACCCAAGTTGTCAACAGTGTTGCATTCAAGTGCACTGTAATCGTATTCCTTCGCCTCGTTTTCACTCGGAGCAAATGTAACGTCGGAGCGTCCGTTTTGAATAAATTCCGCAAGTCCGTGCGGAGTGGGATTGGCGAACAGATTTTTAAATACTATATCATATCCCAGCTGATTGCATTTTACAACAACCTGAATTGCGGAAATAGATGAGCCTCCGATTCGGAAGAAATCATCATCTGCATAAACCTTCTCAATTCCGAGTACTTCGCTGAACACTTCACAGATTGCCTCTTCCGTTTCGTTTGCAGGCAACAAGCCTGTTTTGTTCTGACTTGCATTCGAAATCGGCAGTTTTTTCCTGTCAACCTTTCCGTTGGAGGTCAATGGAATTTCGTCAATCTGCAAAGTAATTGACGGCACCATATAATCCGGCTTTTCCGATGCAATAAACGAATTGAGCTTTGTAATATCTATGGTTTCCTTTGAAACAATGTATGCCGCAAGATATTTTCCACCTGCATTACTGTCGAATGCCTGTACTGTGACATTTTCAATTCCTTTATATTTTCTTATCTGTCTTTCAATTTCCGTAAGTTCGACACGGAATCCTCGGATTTTAACCTGTCCATCCCTTCTGCCGACAAAAACATAATTTCCGTCGGGCATTTGTCTGACGATATCTCCCGTCTTATACATTCTGTCGTAGGGTTCAACATCGCAGAACGGATTATTCACGAAAACTTCAGCTGTTTTTTCTGCTCTGTTAAGGTAGCCGAGTCCTGTCTGACCACCTGCAATGCACAATTCACCGCAGGCACCAAAAGGAAGTCTGTTGCCAAACTTATCAATAATATATTCCTTGATATTTGCATTAACACTACCGATAGGCTGAAGACTGCCTGCATCACATACAGAATACCTGTTTACATAACAGAAGGTTTCGCTCGGACCATAGCCGTTATACAGAGTAACGCCCTCAGGCGGAATAACCGGAATGATTTTCTCACCGCCTACCATAATATGTGTGAGTGTTTTGCATTTAGTGTTTTTAACAAACATTACACCAACCTGGGTTGTCATAAATCCGTTTGTAATTTTGTTATCTATAAAGAACTGCTCTATTTTTTCAATATCGAGTCTTATTTCGTTCGGAATAACATAGAGTGCTGCACCCGAAAATGCAGGTGAAAAAACATCCATTGCTCCACCATCAAAGCCAAAGCTCGCATAGGAGGCAATGTTGCTGTCGGGTGAGAGGTTCATATCACGTAAATAATTACTCATAAAGCAAGTGATATTCTTGTGACGCAAAATTGCACCCTTCGGAACACCTGTTGTTCCGGAAGAATAAATAATCAACGCATTATCATCGGGTGAAATATTACCAGACTTTTCTTCAAAATCCTCGCTCGGTGCAGGCAATTTTTCAACCTCGTCAATGAACAGAATTTCTCCGTCATATCCATCAATAAGCTCAATCAGCTTTCTGTCTGCAATTACGATTTTCGAGCCGCTGTCCTCAATCATAAACTTCAATCGTTCTTTCGGATATGTCGGGTCAAGACCGACATATGCCGAGCCACTCATAATCACACCATATGATGAAATAACCATATTCTCATCACGATTAATGAGAATTGAAACAACGTCGCCCTTTCCGATTCCTTTTGAATTGAGATATGAGGCTATTCGACTCGCATAGTTATACACCTGTGAAAATGTGTATTTCTTATCATTGTAACCTATGCAAAGCTTGTCAGAATATGCTTTAACTTTATTTATAAAGCTGCTGACAATAGTTTGTGATTTATCATATTCAATTTCAGTATTATTATATTCGTCGAGCTTTGCTGTTATCTCGTCTGTCAGCAAAGAAATTTCATTCGGGTTTTGCTCGTCGATAAATGAACTGATAACCTTATCATAGGCCGAAATGATGGTTGAAATGAGATTTTTTGTGAATCTTTGTGCATCATATTCAACAATGTATTTCAGCTTATTGTTTACAACCGCAACCTGAAGAGTAAGCGGTGCTTTTGATTCGGATAATTCAACATTAATTTCTTCAGAAGGCTCTGCGCAGAATGAATTGAATTTAAAATCATCACCCTGGTAGACAAAAATAATATCATTTTTTATGCCTAAATTCTTGCTTATTTCAGCGAACGAATACAGGTCATTTGACATACTGTCAATAAGCTGTTCTGAAACTGCCTTTACAATCTGTGTTGAATTTTCTTTTTCAATATTGCATACAACAGGTAACGTCTTGACAAGCATACCGACAGTATCGCTTGTTCTTGAATCGTTTCGTCCGTTATAAACCGTGTTAAAAACAGAATACTCTGTTCCCGAATATTTTGCAAGCACAAAGCCAAATGCACTGCACAGGAAGCCGTTTACACTGACCGCATTCTTGCTGCAGAATTTCTGAATTTCATTAAAATCATCATATTTCTGCTCCGCTTCAAATATGCCACTGTCAACAGGTGAAGAAGGTAATCTGTCGTTCTCCGGAAGAAATCTTAAATCAAGACCATTCAAAAGCTCATAGTAATAATTTTCAGATTCCTTCAATAAATCTGTACTGCGTTTTTCCTGTTCAATCAGTGACAGCTCAAAGCTCGTGAATTTTTCCTTCTCGATTTTCTCGCCGTTATATGCTTTTTCAATGTCTTTTATAATAATATTAATACTTGTTCCGTCAGCAATAATGTGATGGAATTCAGCAAAGAAATAATTGCATTCGGATTTGATTATTTTAAATCTGAACAGACGTGAATTTGTCAGATTAAACGGGATAACTGCTGACTTGCAAAAATCTTTTATTTTCACATCGCTTATAACATCAATTTCATCAGCAGTATACTCTGAAATACCTGCCCTCTTCTGACGAATATTTCCGTTCTCATCAGCGAATAATTCTGTCATCAAAAATGAATGTGCATTAACAGCATTTACAGTTGCTGATTTTAATTTTTCAACATCAATTTTCGATGAAATTTTCAGCAACAAAGGAATGTTGTAAAAGGTGCTGTCGGGATTCGAGACGCATTCTACAAAAATTCCTTCCTGCGTTTTTGTAAGCGGATAATCCAGCAGCTTTTCATAATCCTTCATCTCAGCTTTTGAATCTGAAGAGATAAATTTTTCGAGTTTGATAACACTGCTGTTTTTCCTCAAATCCTTCATCTGTACAGAAACATTGAATTCATCTGCAAGCAATGAACAAAGTCTTATGCTTCCGATTGAGGAAAGACCGAGCATATAAAAATCATTATCAATGCTGAATTCATCTGTACCGATTATCTGCGAAACAATTTCAACAATTTTCTGCTGAATTTCATTTTTCGGTCTGATAATTTCTCCGACTTTTCTTTCGGGCTTAGGGAGCTTTCTTCTGTCAACCTTACTGTTTGCGTTAACGGGAATTTTATCAATCTGCATAGTAACCGCAGGAACCATGTACGGCGGTTTTCTTTGCGCAATAAATGAATTCAGCTCTTCTGTATTTATCTTTTCATCCGACACAATAAATGCCGCAATGTACTTTCCCGAAACAGGGTCATCGTATGCCTGAACTGTTGCATTTTTAATTTTGTCATACTCACGAATAACCTGTTCAACCTCGGTAAGTTCGATACGGAAGCCACGAATTTTTACCTGTCCGTCACGCCTGCCGATAAAGTCAACATTTCCATCGGGAAGTATTCTGACAATATCGCCAGTCTTATATATTTTTTCATAGCCGTTTTCATCGCAAAATGAATTTGAAACAAATACTTCTGCGGTTTTTTCAGGTCTTTCAAAATATCCACGTCCGACCTGCAATCCGGCAATGCAAAGCTCACCGCACGCACCAAGCGGAAGCAATCTGCTTTCACTGTCAATTACGTAAAATTTTGTATTTATATTTGCTTTTCCTATCGGCTGAATCGGACTGCTGTCTTTAATTTTATATCCGCATACATATGCCGTAGTTTCGCTCGGTCCATAACAGTTTACACAGTTCACCCACTCGGGCGGTGTGAACGGAACGAGCTTTTCTCCGCCCAGAATAAAATGCTTAAGGCTTTTACACTTTGTGCGTTCAAGGAACATTCTTCCGAGCTGTGTTGTCATAAATCCGTTAGTTATTTTATTTTTTTCATAAAATGCTTCAACCTTATCAAGGTCGAGCTTGATTTCCTCCGGAATAATATAAAGTGTCGCTCCTGAAACCAACGTGGTAAAAATATCCATTAAGGCAGCATCAAAGCCAAAGCTCGCAGTTGATGCGACGTGAGAGCTTGCGGATAAATTAATCATCTTTCTCTGCTGATAATAAAACGAAACTATATTTTTATTTTCAAGAATACATCCTTTCGGAGTTCCTGTAGTTCCCGAGGTATAAATCAAAATCAATGCGTCACTTAGCCTTGCATCAAAATTAAAATCATCCTCGTATGTCAAAGCGTCAATTTCATCAGTAAACAGAACATCCCCGTTGTAATCATTCAATAGATGAATAAGACTTCTGTCGGCAATAAGAAGCCTTGCTTTGCTGTCCTTGACCATAAAGTTAAGCCGTTCTTCGGGATAGGTCGGGTCAAGTGGCTGATATGCCGCACCTGCTCTGACGATACCGATTGAAGTAATTGCCATATACTCATTTCTCGGAATCAGTACGGACACAAAATCATCTCTGCCCAAGCCTTTTTTACTGATAAATAAAGCGAGCTTCTTTGTAAGAATATCAAGCTGAGAGTATGTAATAATTTTTTCTTTATATGAAACGGCTACGTTATTGCCGTTATTTTTTACAGCTTCTTTAAAATAATCTATGATTGTTTTTGACTCGTCAATGCCGACGTTTGTATCATTAAAAACATCAAATTTTTCTTTGCTTTTTTCCGTGAATAAATTAATATCTTTAAGAGTTTTTTCTTTAAGCATTTCCTGTAAAATATTCAAGAACAAATCAGCAAAGCAGTCAATCAGTTCCCTTGAATATTTATTTGACTTGTAGCCAATCCAGAGCTTATATTTTCCATTGTCCCTAAAAACAAGAAAATCTAAATTTGAAACAGGCTCATAGGTATCAAGCACATTAACAGACGGAATTTCATCATTTACTGCTATTCCGTCAAACATTTTGCCTTGATAAATATATCGAACGTCAGCGCATCCCGGATATTCCTTTAACAGGTCGGAAAAATTAACGTGATTATGCGAAAGAGTATCAAAGAAATTTTTCTTTACCTCTTTTACATAATCGGATGATTTTGCAAGCTCGTCTATTTTTATTCTAATCGGAAAAGATTTTACAAACATTCCTATTGAATTTTCATAACCGCCGCCGAATCTTCCGCTCTCAGCAGATGAAAAAACAACATCCTTCTGATTGTTAAATTTTGAAAGTGTGTATGCAAATGAGCTTAAGAAAATAATATTTTCCGTTACACCGTTATCCTTTGCAAAATCAACAACATCCGTCATTTTAACGTCGGCAACATACTCCGAAGTTGCAAGTGTGTCAATTTTATCATCGGTTGCAGTGTCGGGATTTATATTTGAATCGGACTCAAGTCCGTCAAGATATTTGTCAAAATATTTCGTTGCCTCAACAAATATTTCTTCCTTTTGTTCGCTTAATTCTTTTTCCTTGGCATCAAAAACCGTGCTGTCTTCAAGCAAAATTTTTCCGTCATATGCAAACGAAATTGCTTTGTTCAGAACGTGAATTGATGTGCCGTCAAAAATTGTATGGTGAAGCACAAGTGACAAAATCACCTGTGTTTCGGTTTCAAATATTTTTCCGCGCCAAAGCAAACTGCCGTCAAAAGCGAACGGCTTAAAAAGCTCGTTTTTAAGCTCAGCAACTTCTTCATCAGTTGTTTTTACGATTTCAATTTTCGGTAGTTCGTTTTTATAATTTGTCATAAACGGCTGTGAATTTTCAACATTAATCACAACCGAAAAAGCACTGAAATTCTCTGCAACCATATTAAATGACTCTGCAAGTCTTTTCGATTCAATCTTTTCCTTTGAAAAGCTGAATGAAAGCGGAATCAAATATGTTGCACAGTTCGAATCATTTATGCATTCAAGATATATTCCAAGCTGACTGTCTGTAAGCAAGGCTTTTTCATTTTCAAAAGAATTCATATATACCTCCATACACTTCTTTCCGATTTTAATATACCATATTTTATGTAATTTGTAAATAATATCAAATTACAATTTCATAAAAGTAAAATGCTCCTTGTATTTTTTTAAAAAACAAGGAGCAGTATTTATTTTTTGAATTTTATTTCCATCTTCAAAGTCTTAAGCAAAAATTTCATAATACCTGCAGCAGCTGATTTCAGGAAATTATTCTTCGCAAGAATTTCAACCTGATTCAGATTGTTCAAAATAAAGTCCTCAAAATTCGGAGTTTCATCTATTCTCAGTCCAAAGCCGTTATCTTTAAAATTAAATTCCATTTCAAGTGACGAAAGAGTATTAATCGGTCTTAATTTAATATTCAATGTTTTTCCGTCCCACCAGCCGTAAGACCAAAGAATATATTTGTAGCCTTTTATAGTACATTCCGACAAACGAGGTGTACCGTCGAGTCCGCATTTTACAACAACCGCATCTTCTTCCTCATACCATTTTACAGTAATTTCATCGTCAGCTTGTGAAAATGAAAAACGGTCAAAGGATGTCTTCGGTCTTTTTGCCATACTTGATGTGATGCTTCTCGGTATCAGCAAAGCAGGGAAAAATAATTGTGCTGTTATTTTTGAAAATGCAGAAATTTTAAATTCGCCATTCGGAACAATTCCACGCTCGGATTTCTCGATTACTTTTTCATCCTTTGCCGTCAGATATTCCTCGAGCAGTTTATTATCATGTTCATTGTCCTTCTCAACAAAGGCCTTAAGCAAATGCTCCCTCGTGAGCTTGAACAACGGCACATCGCTAATGGCACAATCCATATATGCGATAACAACATTGAGCTTAGGATAACCTGCAATTATCTGTCCATAAAGTCCGTTCATACAGAAGAAATCCCTGTAAGTCCAGAAGAGATATCCGTATCCGTTTTCGGATGGCTTCTTTGCATCAAGCTCGATATGCTTTTGTGTTGCTTCTTTTGTCCAGAATTCGGGTATTATCTGCTTTCCTTCATATTTTCCGCCGTCAAGGTAGCACTGCATTATCTTAACAAGACTTCCGAGCGTAAGATATGCGCCTGTTCCGCCGACACAGACTCCATTGCAATCAGTTTCCCATTCGGGTTTATCAATTCCGAGCGGAGTAAAAAGCCTCGGCATAAGATAGTCAACAACCGGAATTTTTGTAATTCTCTGAAGCATTGCTGACAAAATATGAACGTCGTTGTTGCTGTACAGAAATCCGTTTTCTTTTCTGAATCCCGATTTCATAAAAATTTCAACGTAGTCCCCTGTCATATCCTGCAGAAAACTGAATTTCTTTCCGCTGTGCATAGTAAGCAAATCTCTGACGGTTATTTTTTCAGTTCCCTTACTTTGAGCATAATCTGTAAAGTATTGAAAAATTTTCGTATCAAGCGAAATCAGACCTTCGTCGATTGCAAATCCCACCGCCGTTGAAACCAATGACTTTGTAACCGAAAACAAAGTATGCGGCATTTTTGCAGAGAACGGATATATGTAATGTTCAAACAACTTCCGTCCGTCTTTTGTAATCATCAAGGCGTGATTGCTGATTTTGTAGAAGTCACAGCCTTTGTAAAAATCCAATATTTTTGCAGACGATAGTCCGTTAGTTTCAATAGTCATAAGCAGCTCCTGTTATTACTCGTCCTTCAGCATTTCTTTTTTCCACGTTTTAACCATTTCGCATAAATAATCGGGTCTGCCGTTGACGCTTCCCGTTTCTGCACAAGCTATTGCAGGACACACCTTGCAAATGGCTCTGTCCTTACAGCCCTCACATTCTTTAAGTGCCGTCGCAATTTTGATTGCTTCATTAATTTCTTTCCAGCACTTTTCGAATCCGTTTTCAAACGGATCAAGGTTAAAGCCTTCCATCATTCCGCAGGCATTCATTTTTCCGTCCCACGTTATCCAGAAACTGCTTCTTCCCGCACGGCATCTGTAAATGCTCGGAATATCCATCGTAAGCTCTCCGCTGTCAACAGCCTTGATTTTGCTGACACTGTCCTGAAAATCCTTCGGCTCAAGTCGCATTTTATCAACCATAGCCTGACATTTTCCAGCTTCCTCGGGAGTGAATCTGCAGGTTGATTTGTCGTCACGTCTTGTCGGAGGGAACATATAGCATCCAAGTGAGCACGCCGTGGAAAAATCCTTGGCCATTCCCATTATTTCCTCTGCGTCTGTGACGTTTTCGGATGTGATACTACCGTTAATTTTCACAGAAAGATTAGCCTGCTTAAGCATTCTTATCGCATTAATAACCTTATTGTAACCGTTCTCGTATCTACAAAGCCGTTTATAGGTTTCGTCAGAACCGCCGTAAAGTGTGATATTAATTCTGTATGGTGGATTATTCTTAAAAAATTCCACCAGTTCTTCATCAATCATAGTTGCATTTGTGTTAATCGAAACGAACAATCCGAGCTTCTTAAGAGCCGTGAACAATTCTCTGAATTGAGGATAAATTAACGGTTCACCGCCCGTGATAAGCAAGAACAGCATTCCCATTTCCTTGGCTTGCTTTGCAAGACTCAGCCACTGTTCCATCGTGCGGAGCTGTCCTTTTTGTTTCATCTGTTCCTCGCTCATGCGAATATAACACATTCTGCAATTCATATTACAAACAGGAGTTAGCTCAAATGTTCCGCCAAGCGGAATGCTCATTGCACCTGCTCTGTCGTACAAATATTTCGACAAATCGGGATTGAACGCATTATCCATCCGAATCAAGCTCCTTTCTCAAAACTTCAGTTGCTTCCTTATCAATTTTACAGTTCAATTTTATTATTTTCTGTGTGCTGATTAAGTCATCAACCAGATTCATTACCTTTTCAAAATTATCCTGCTTTTTATTTTCAAAATTAATCTGTTGCATAATCATAGACAGCTTTTGTCCGTTATTCAGCTTTTCAACTGAATTTATATCAGATTTATTTACAAAAGCAATAGCTTTCAGCTTTGCACTTTTATTTTTACATATCGCAGATGAGCCGCAAAACGGAAGAGAATATACATACCATCCATCCGATTCTTTTTTAATTACCGCACGGTCACCGTTGATTATTTCAGCATTCTGATACTTTTCCCACAGTGATGCCTGAGTAGACTTTCCGCCCTCTGACGGAGCTGAAAAGAGTATTGCCTTCCCATCACAAATTATAAATGAGCAATGCAAAATAATCGCATTATAAAACAGCAACGATGTTAAAAAATCACAGCTTCTGAAAAGCTCAGTTGTAACCTTCAGCTTATCAAAATCACCTGTGCTGAAGTAAAATGTTCCACCGGGTTTATTCTTCGGCGAAACAACCGTACATGTATATTCAATCTCGTCAAATCGCTTATTAACATGAATATACTCGCTGTTAGTTTCGTACACATCAACACTCGGACTTAACGAAATAAGTCTGCTGTCCGTCGGCAACGTGTAGTTATCCTTTGAAAAATAGAAACGATGCTTTTCATCGATTGTAAACGCATTACAATCAACGTGAAAAACATCATATGGTGAATATTCGACTAAATATTTTTTTATATCAAATTCGAAGCCTATGCCTCCGATTATATAACAATAATCCATATTATGAATTGAAGAAAAGGATAGTATCCATCGGTCTGTGGTAGCAGAGCTGAGCGAATGGTGATGATGGATTCGGGTTAACGATATTTACGCTCCACTCTGTTCCGTCATCACAGTTTGATGAGAAGTATGTCATATACGATGTCGGGTCTGTATATGTGCAGCTTGTTTCTGTTGAATCAACTATTGTTCCGCCCGCCTCGGAGCAGGCTCCTGCCGTAAATCCGTTTACGTTCAGGTCCTGTATCATTGCGGACGGCTTAATATAATCTTTATTCATAAAAAACAACCTCTGTTATTCAACTAATATACCCTTAGATTTAATGTAAGCAACAAACTCATACAAATCTTTTTTTACAGTAGCTTCGTCTATTTCATATTCATCGCAAAAAGACGAAACAATCTCGCTTTCCTCAGCACCTTTATAAAGAAAATTCCAAAGGATTGCACCTGTTTCATTGAGCATAACCAATATATTTGCATCAAGATTGTTGCTGTCAACAGGAACTGCAACAGTTTCTCCGGCTATTTTTCTGATAACATACTGGCCTTTAATCTTCATAGTTAAACCTTTCTGATTTTGTGAAATGACAAAATCATTTTTCTTATTATCGGATTAATATAAACATCCGAGTAAAATTTCCATTCAAAATCTCTGTTTGAGATGACTTTTCCGTTACGTCGGATTTCTTTAACAACAGCAACAATATTATTCTTATCAACACCGTTATCCGGGTTAATTTCGTTATCTCCCATAATTGAAACTGTATTCTGACCAACGGAAACTATTCGGTGCATAACATAGGAATTTTTCCTTTTATACACTACAATGTCGCCCTTTTTATAATCGCCGTTGGGGACAATTAAAACTACGGAATCTCTGCCCTCCTTGAGAAAAGGTCGCATACTTTTACCCTGTACAGGCAAGCTGATTGCTCCGCTGTCCCTCATAACGTCAAGAAGAAACTCCATTTCAACAAAATTATCTTTCATAATATTGTACCTGAATCACAGTTATTTACTCTAACGCAAGATAATAATTATCCTCTATTAGTGGATTATATCATTTTACATTAAAAAAAACAATATTTTTTCATAAAAAAGATAATCTGTCACCTTTACTCCGACTTATTTTACGATTTCAAATAAAATTTCCATCCGCTGATAACAGAAATTAATGATTGATATTACAAAAAAATAATAGTATAATTTCGTTAGTTACTCAATATTCTAAAAATTGCGAGGTTGTTACTATGAGATTTGAGATGAAAAATGCACCTGCAAACGAAAATCAGATTTTCATTTTTGACAATATCAGAATAAGTATAATTACAGACAGAATACTCCGAATTGAAAAAAGCAAAAACGCATCATTTTGCGACAAAGCAACTCAAATGGCGGTTTGCCGTGATTTTCAGACAGTTAATGTCAAAATGAAAAAAGACCGTAATTTTGTTATATTTCACACTGAGAAAGGTTCGTTCAGAGTTAATCTGTCAACGCTTGAGGTTGAAGCAGGTATCAACAAAAAATGGGTTATGCCTTCAAATGAAACAAATTTAGGCGGAACCGCAAGAACATTAGACGGAACCTTCGGTATGCTCGGAAGCTGGAAATCGAAAAAAGAAAAAAACGACCACTTCTGCTTAGGTCATATGAGAAAGGGTATATTTTCATCAAACGGTGTGGCTGAAATTGATGACAGTAACTCATTTCTGTTTAACGAAGACGGCAGTATTTCCATTCGTGAAAACGGTTACGTTGATAAATATATTTTTGCTTTCAGTGATGATTTCCTCGGTGGTCTGAAGGAATTTTATTCTCTTTGCGGAAAGACTCCGATTCTTCCGAAATATGCACTCGGCAACTGGTGGAGTCGATATTATGCGTACAGTGATAAGGAATATCTCGCACTCATGGATAACTTTGAGAAAAAGAATATTCCGTTTACTGTTGCTACAATTGATATGGACTGGCATATAGTAAAAAATGTCCCGAAGGACGTTAAAGCTACAATAATCCAAGGTGCAGGCTGGACAGGCTATACCTTTGAAAAAAGTCTTTTCCCCGATTACAGAGCTTTTCTTGATAATCTGAAAAATCGAGGTCTTGCAATCACAATGAATCTTCACCCGCACGACGGAGTACGATATTTCGAAAAGCAATACAATGAAATGTGCATTGCGAATAACCAAAATCCATCTGCTAAAGAGCCTGTGAAATTCAATCTTACAAACACAGTTTTCCGTGATTCATACTTTGACATTCTTCATCATCCATACGAAAAAGACGGTGTTGACTTTTGGTGGATTGATTGGCAACAGGGTACAAAATCAAAAGAAATGCTCGGTTTAGACCCCTTGTGGTTACTGAATCATTATCATTATCTCGACATAACCCGCAATAATAAGAACGGTATGATTCTTTCCCGTTATGCAGGAATCGGCTCTCACAGATATCCTGTCGGTTTTTCGGGTGACACCATTGTCTGTTGGAAAAGTCTTGACTTCCAGCCGTGGTTTACGGCAAACGCATCAAATGCCGGCTACACCTGGTGGAGTCACGATATAGGCGGTCACGTTTTCAATAACGGTGATAACGAAATTTATTTAAGATGGCTTCAGTACGGCGTTTTCTCTCCGATAAACAGATTACACTCCAACAATACTTCTATTTCTAAAGAGCCGTGGAATTTCCCGAATGTTGAAAATATCGCAATCCGTTATCTTCGGTTACGTCACAGACTTCTTCCGTTTCTTTACACTGCAAATATTAATACGTCAAATGACGGAATTCCGCTCATAAGTCCTATGTATTACTATGATAAGAGCGAGCTTGCATTCAACAAGAAATATAAAAATCAATATTATTTCGGTGAGCAATTAATTATTGCCCCCGTTACTCAGAAAACGATTTTGGGAAAGCCGAATGTAAGATTTTATCTTCCCGACGGAATATGGACAGATATTTTCACAGGCAAGAAGTACAGAAAAGGAGAATACGAAATCTGTTGTCCGCTTGAAAATTATCCTGTTTTTGCAAAGGAAGGCTCGATAATTTCGATGCTTCCCGAGGTATCAGACAATTCCACTGATTTTACAGAGCTGATAGTTTACGTATACAAAGGTGAAAATGATTACACCATGTATGACGATGACGGCGAGAGCATAAGATTTATTCTCAACGGAGATGATATAAAAATCATACCATCGGCAAAATGCAAAGCTAAAAAAATCACTGTCATTTTCAAAGATAGTAACAAAGAAAATATGATTTTTGAATAT
Source organism: Ruminococcaceae bacterium UBA1767 (assembly GCA_002315505.1). Classification (GTDB taxonomy): domain Bacteria; phylum Bacillota; class Clostridia; order Oscillospirales; family Acutalibacteraceae; genus CAG-488. The sequence goes on along the minus strand of DCGX01000074.1, from coordinate 73 downwards.
TAAATAATAACCCCATGAAATCGAATTCATGGGGTTATTTTTATTTAATTATGAATTGAAGAATAAGATTGAA
>DCGX01000080.1 GCA_002315505.1 Ruminococcaceae bacterium UBA1767 | reverse complement strand
GCCAAGCCGAACAGCGATAAGAATATCAAGCTGATTTCGGAAAATTTTGATAATGCAACACCGTTTGCTTCTCAGCAGAATGGTGTATCCTATACTGCAATTAAAAACGGAAGTGTGGGATATCTTTACGGTGAAAATACTCTTACCGCTGCTGACTCGAATTCTGAGGCTCCTGTATCGTTTTCACTCCCGACAGTTACTGTTCAGAGCGGCAAAAAGTACACTTTTTCTTTTGAATATTACATCGTTGAGCCGTCACAGCATAAGTCGGATACAGTTATCGGCTACCACTATAATAATTCATCAGGTGCCACAGTTTCGGACGGCTATCTGAACCTTAATTATTTAAGTGTAAATCAGTGGAATAAGAAGTCATATTCCATTACTGCCGCAGATACTTCGGCTGGTTTTAAGCTCTATGTTTATGACAGTGCAAAGGTGCTTTTTGATAATATTAAGCTCGTCGACGAAGACGGAAATATAATTTATTCTGAGGATTTTGAATCATATTTCAATGCAAACAGCTCTTATTTTCGATGGATTTGTGATACTGAGCCACTTGACGAGGGCGGCAGATACCTTGAAAATACTCAGCACAGCTTCCAGGCAAGCGCAGTGAAAAATCAGAAAATCGGTTTAACTCTCAACTCGGGCTCACACACTCTGACTTATGATATTATGCTCGTTGGTGATTCAGATTTCCATACATATTCGGCAATCAAGCTCATTGATACAACCACAAGCAAGGCAATCTGCGAAAATTACCATGACAATGTTGATTTTGAAATCGGCAAATGGTACAGCTTTTCAAAGACAGCAACGGTTTCTGCGGATAATACGCTCGTTCATTTCCGTGCATATTTATATGCAGGTGCAAGGGTTATGCTCAAAAATGTTCAGATTGACGGAGCTTCTGTTGATTTAAGTCAGCTTGAAGGCACAATGGATAAATCCGTTTCTTCAACAGAGTCTGCAATGACATATTTTGATACACTTTTGCAGGGCGAATATTCTTCAAGCTATCTTTATGTAAATATTCCCGCAAGCACAGAGAAGAATGCGGCAAGCGGCATCGAAATTGCAATGAGTGATTTTTCTTTTGAAAAGCTCACAAGATATAAGATTGATGTTACCTTTAAGCTCCTTGCTAAATCAGATTCCGACCAGGTTTTTGCACTTAAGGAAAATGGTGACGAGGACAAGGCTTATTACAGCGGAAACAGCTTGACGGTCGGCTCTGAGCAGACAGTTACAGTAGATGCAAAATATCTCAGCACTGCCGGAAATTTAATTCAGCTTTATGTTTACCAGGGTGTTGAAATAATATTCACTAAGATTGTAGTAAACAATTATTACAAAACAAAGGTGCATTCGACAATAACCTTTGACGGTAACGGATACACATTTAATTCGACAAATTCAAATTTTAATATCCGTCAGGATTATACAGGAACACTCGAGTGGGATAATCAGACTAATGGTGTACTTATGCTTGATGCACCTGATTCGGCAATAGAGTATAAATTCAACAAGGACAATATCGGCTTTGATCTTGAAAGCGGAGAAAAATATACTCTCTCGTTCTCGTATAAGGAGCTTTCTTCTTCGATTTCAAATCCGTTGCTTGCACTTATGTATAACGGTGGCGGTCAACAGTTCTACGATAACGGAGCATCCACAGGCTGGCGTGATGTTTCTTATACTTTTACATCAACAGCTGATTGGTTTGGTTTCCATCTTTACCAGGGCGGTACTGTTGCCATTGATAATCTGACGGTAACAAAGACGGTAACTGCAGGTACAACAGGTACGGGAACTGCAAATCTTTCAATCAATAACACCACTTCCGTACAGGATAACTGGCTCGGAGCGAATGCCGTTGCACAGGGTTTTATAATGACAACCTATACCGATGAGAATATCGCAACCGAGCTTTCAAGAATGAGCAATATGGGACTCAATATGGTTCGTTCCTATTATGACCAGAGCTTTTCCGCAGTAAACACAGACGGAGTAATTTCATATAATTTCAATACAACCGAGATGAATAATCTCTGCAAGTGGATATCCGCTCTCAAGGACAGAAATATTAAGGTCGCACTTAATATGGGATGGGGACTTGACAGTGTGATTTCAAATAATTCCACAACCGCCTATGACGGAACAAATCCGTTTGCAACACTTGAATATGGTCAGCGAATTGAAGAATACGGCAAATGGATTGCCGCATCTGTTGATTATCTTGTGAATCAGAAGGGCTTTACAAACGTCGAGTATCTTATTATGTTCACAGAGCCTAACGAGGGCGAAAATAATTATTCCAATGATACAAACTGGGAAGCATATGTAAAGCTCGTGCACTCTGCCGACAAGTATATGAAGCAGAGCAATGTGCGTGACCTTGTGCAGATGGTCGGTCCGAATAATGCATTTAATCATAAGGCAAACAGGGGCAGTGTAGTTGATGACGTGAAATGGTGGATAAGAGAAATTGACGATGTTATTGACATTTATTCCTTCCACTGGTATGCACCTAACTGGCCTGACCAGGGCGGTGTTTATGTCACCGATGACGGCAACGATTATGATTACGACAACTACGAAATCTATTCGATTTTCTTCGATTTGATGCAGAATACAATTTCTCAGACAGGCAAGGAATACTGGCTTGATGAATTCAATTTCGGCAATCTTTCAGACAGAAACGTGTATAAGGTTGACGAATCTCAGCTTGCGCAGACGGTTATCAGCGCTATGAATGAGGGTGTGCAGAATACACTTTTATGGCAGCTGTTTGAAATAAAATGGCCTAACAGAACAAAGACTGAGGGCGAATTCGAAAACGGAATTCACAAAATCGGTCTTGCCCCGAGCCTTACGGAATCCGATGTGCCGTATCAGTCCTATTATGCCTACTCACTTCTTACAAAATATCTTGGTGATTGCGGCGCAACTGTTTATGCAGGCACAGGTGCTGACGGGGTATATACTACAATGGTTGCTAATCCCGACGGCAGTCACAGTATTGCTGTTGTAAATACAAACAGCACGCAGGAAAATATAAATATCAGCCTTACTTCGTCACTTTCGGGTGAAACACTCTCAAGATATCTTTACGACCCTGAAACAGTTGCTCCCGATTCAAATGCGGATATTATCTCTTCTGATAAGGAAATTTCGGTTGATACAAGCCTTACTGATACGATTCCGGCCGATTCAATCGTTGTTTATTCATCGAAGGCTGACACTCCTAAGGAAAAGGTCTGCTCCGTTTCCTATGACGGAAATCTCTTCTCCTTTACGAATTATGCAGACAGCAGAACCGTAAATCAGATTAATTATCAAAGCACAATTTATTCTTCAAGCACAAGTGACCTTACACAATTCCGTGTAATTGACAAGGATAACGGAAGCATAAAATTTGTTAAAACCTGTATGACAGACGCTAATAACATAAGCGGTTTCTATACAATTCCCGTCAAGGCAGGGGTGAGGTATTATCTGAGCTTTAATGCGGATGTTGTAGTCTCGGGCAGTGATACGTTCGGCTCCTTTGTTGTGTTCCCGTCAGAGGGCAGTATTACGGATTCGTACAATATGAATGAAATCACAAATACTGACAACGGACGTATCGGTAAGGGAAAATATGTGCGTGACGATATAAATGCGTGGTTTATTGTCAGCACAGATACAACTGTAGTAATTCGCTTTGCAATGCCTGTTGATAACGGCGGTGCAGGTTCGGTTACATATTCAAAAATTAATCTTTCAACGGTTGATACTTCGGGAATAGTATATTCCGAAAACAGCAAGTTTGTAACCGTAGGACTTCCATACGGAGAACTCTGCGAGCCGACAAGAGAGGATTATGTTTTTGACGGATGGTATACAGAACCCGTCGGCGGAACTAAAATCACTGCTGATACAATAGTTGAGAACGAAGAAAATCACACAATCTATTCTCATTGGATTGGCGCTTCGGTTAGTGTCAATTTTGAAACTGATGTCGGAACGCTTGATTTTTCACAAAAGGATGTAAATTACAATTCAACCTACGGCACATTGCCGACTCCTACAGTACCGGATTACTATACCTTCCTCGGATGGTATACGCAAAAATCGGGCGGTACAAAGATTACTGCAGACACTCCGGTTACGAATAAAGAGAGCCACACACTTTATGCTCATATCGAAAAGCAGATGGTCAAGGTTAATTTCAACACGAAATACGGCTCACTCGATTTCTACGAAAAGTCGGTTGAAGCGGATGCCTGCTACGGCACACTCCCGACACCTGTCTGCCCGAATTATTATGTTTTCCTCGGCTGGTACACTTCTGAAACCGGCGGCGAAAAAATCACCGCAAGCTCATCACTCATCAGTACAAGCGAGCATATTCTCTATGCACATTGGGAGAACGATTCGTTTAAATTCACGAGTGACACAAATCTTGTTTTTGACAAAGAAAACAAATTTATTTACGGTGTAAATGTAGGCACGGATAATATTGATAATTTCAAAAGTCGATTCGAAAACACAAATGTGTATTTCTCGTTCTATAACGATGTTCTTGCCACAGGCACAACTGTATTTTTGCTTGACGATAATATCTGCACATATGAAACTGCAACGCTCGTAATTTACGGTGATGTTAACTGTGACGGAATTTATGACGGAACGGATGCAACACTTGTTTCGTGCATTGTAAACGGAATGCTTACCCGTGAACAGGTCGGAGAGGCTGTTTACGAGGCGGCAGATTGCAACCATGACGGTAACGTGGACGAGCTTGATATTGAACTTCTCAATCAGGCAGGCTTACTCTTGCAGGGCATTGACCAGACATTGTCTGAGGATGAGCTTTTAGAACTTGAAAGCTACAATGAATATCTATCGCTTATCGACCAGAATCCGACTGATGAACAATCGGATGAAACAGCAGAAAATACAACATTCAATATGCTTTTGAGTATTATTAAAGAGGCTATGAAATTCATTTACAATCTTCTTATAAAGGTGATTAATTGACGAAGCCCAAGTAAATTCATCCCATATGGGCGACAATCTGTCGTCCGAGGTTTGAAGAAATTTCTTTTATGTAGTCGAGATACTTCGCTTCGCTCAGTATGACATGATTTAAGGCTCCCCGTGGGGGCTGTCACGAAGTGACTGGGGGGGTAATTCTTGGCATCGTCCACTACGGAAGAATTGTAATTTCTGATGATATTAGGGCGACAGGTTAAAGTATGTCATTCTGAGGAGCAAAATGACGAAGAATCTCAATTAAAGTTTTCGAACAAATATTTTGTGGTGCAGGGGAACGTACCTGCATCATTGAAAAAAACCGAACCTTATTTTCAAGGCTCGGTTTAATTTTATTTAATCTTAAATGTGTAAAGGTATTCTGTTTTCAGCTCGTCGGGATTGAGTGGAGGAATTACAATAAGTGCCTTTCCGTCTTTCTCGACAACCTCGAATGTTTCGTCGCTTCCGAGAAGCTCTGCCGTCATGCCGTCTTTGTACGGAATTTCTTCCAACAGCAATTCCTTAAACGGGAATTTGTTTGAAATTGCGTAAACATTTTCACCGTTTCTTGTGTAGTAAATACCTGTGCTGTCTGTGTTTTTCTTCGTGTATATTTTCGAGGAATAAATGGCTTCTCCGTTAACCTCAAGCCATTTACCCATCTGAAGAAGTCGCTCCTCCATAATTACGGGAATTGTTCCGTCAGCTGCAGGACCGATGTTCAAAAGGAAGTTTCCACCCTTGCAAACGAGTGAACAGAGGGTTTCAAGCAATTCCTTTGCCGTCATATAATCCTCGGTGCCCTCAAGCCTGTTAAAGCCGAAGCTCTTGCCGATTCCACGGCATTCTTCAAACGGTCTGTCAAGCATGACATCCTCAATTCGAACTGTTCTCTCTGTGTCAATGTAGCCGTATTCCGTTGTGAAGTTACCGCCTAATTTGCCACGGGTTTCATTGCCCCAGCGGTCATTCGGTACGATAAAATCCTTGACGGAAGACTCGTTGTAGAGCCACTGTAAAAATTCCGTTGAATGCCATACGCTTGACTCATGCTCCCATTCACCGTCTGTGAAAAGGGTAGAGGGCTGATATTTTTCAACCAGCTCTTTGAGCATCGGAATAAGATGCTGTAAAGCATACTGCTCGGGGTCTTTTAAGTAGAGCGGATGGAACCATTCATATACCGAATGATAAACTCCGAAGCGCACACCTGTGCCCTCAAGAGCATTTTTAAGCTCCATAAGGAAATCTCTGTGCGGTCCGACATCATATGTGTTCCAGTTCCACTGATATTCCGTCGGATAAAGGCAGTAGCCGTCGTGATGCTTTGAAACGATGTTGATATATTTTGCACCACTCTTTTTGAAAAGCTCCGCCCATTTGTCTGCATCAAACAATTCAGCTGTAAAGCCTTTTACGAAATCCTCATATTTTGCGTTTTTGCCGTAAACTCTTTCGTGGAATTCACGGTTAGGAAATTCGGGATTGTCGAGCTGCATTCTGTACCATTCAGAATAGTCGCCCTTGCGAGTGTATGCAGGAACGGAATATAAGCCCCAATGAATAAAAATACCGAATTTTGCATCACCGAACCATTCAGGAACGGGACGTGAATTAAGTGATTCCCAATTATTTTCGTACATATTATTACCTCTTAACTATACTGTGTAAATACCATTAATGCCATAAAGCCTGCTGAAAGAATGAATTCTCCCACAAATAATTTCCATGACCATCTCAGCCACTTTCCGTAGGATACGCCTACGAGTCCGATTGCGATAATCATAATACCGCTTGTCGGATAAAGAAGATTTGTAAAGCCGTCAGCAAGGCAGAAGGTTGTAACAACACTCTGTCTTGTGATTCCCACAAGGTCTGAGAGCGGAGCTACAATCGGCATAATTAGAAAAGCCTTTGCCGTGCCTGAGCCGATGAAGAATTCCATTATAGCGATAAGGAAGAACAAAAGGAAGATTGCACCGATTGGCGGCATATTCTCCATCAGAGTGTACACCTTGTAAAGAATGGTGTGCATTATATTGCCCTCGTTGAGTACGTATGAAATTGCAAGAATGAACAAAATCAGCGGAATAACGGGAGCAAGTGTTTTTGCACCTGCAAAGAAATTGCCTGCGAGCTTTTTTTCCCGAAGTCCCATGTTGTAGCCTGCCATAAGACCGCCAACCGTGAAGAGTATTGCCATTGCACCGAGTGAAAGATAGCCGCCTAAGTCGGCAACGAGGTCAATAACAATGCAGACGAGGTCGATGAGCATACAGGTCAAAAATGCTTTTGCACTCTTTTTAGCCTGTTTATCGTGAAGAACGGCATCAATATCCTTTATGGAATATTTGTCCCTTAAAGCCTTGTCACTTTCATAAACAAGTGATTTTGTCGGATTTTTTTCTATTTTTTTTGCATATATGAAAAGGAAAAGAAAGAGAACGGCGAAAACAGCCACAAATATAACAAATCTGAGCCACAGACCTGAATATACCTTCAGCTCGCACAGCTTCTGACAGGTCACTACGTTGAATGGATTAAATGTTGCGGCGGTGAATCCCCACGCAACCGAAACAAGACTTATACCAAGACCGACGAGCGAATCCCATCCCATAGCAAGCGAAATCGCAACTGCAAGCGGAACGAGTGTGACGCTTTCCTCAAGTACACCTGCGGCAGAGCTGAGTCCCATCAAAGCAACACTTACAATAGCCATAAGAGCATATTTTCTGTCCTTGAATTTTCTGATAAGAGTAGCCATTATATACTTGAGAACACCGCTCTTGTCAAGAAGAAGGAACGAACCGCCTACGAGAATAATTACGGCGATAATTCCGATACCGGCAAGTGAATTACTGTTTGTGAAGCACAGAGCAGGGGAAAGAAATATCTTCCATATCGGCATTCTGCCTTCAATAGTGTGGTATGTTCCGTCAACGATTGCACCTGTTGAATCGGTGTCGTAAAGTCCCGGCTGCATAACCTGGGTTAAAATACCCGCAAATGCAAGAATTGCAACGAGCAAAATCGAAATAAGAATAATCGTTTTCTTGTCAACATTAAGTCCTAATTCTTTATTTTCTTCAGTAGTGACAGCTTCATTTTTACTCATATTTTCACTCCTTAAGTATGCAAATAAGACTCGAGATAAGTCGAGTCTTATTCTTTAAGCTATTTTAAAACAATTCTTTGATTTTGTCAAACAGACTGAAATAATCTAAAAGTCCGTAAACATAAAGGAAGATAATGATGATAGGAACTACAATCATGAAGATAGGCTTCATCCAATTCTTAACCTTAAGACCTTTACCTGCGTTAGCCTCTGCGATGAAGTTATCCCAGCCCCAGCCGTAGCGCTTACTGCAGCAGAAAATTGCGAAGCAAAGCGAACCGATAGGAAGAAGATTTGTTGAAACAATGAAATCCCAGAAATCAAGGAATGCAGTTTCTCCGCCCAAAGGGTGAATATTACCGAGTGTGCTGTAGCCGAGAGCTGTTGTGAGCGAAATGAGGAACATACCGATTCCGCAAATGATACAGCCCTTTGGTCTTGACCAGCCTGTAAGCTCACGAACGCAGGCAAGAATATTTTCGAAAACTGCAAGTGCAGTTGAAAGTGCGGCAAATACCATGAAGAGGAAGAACAATGCACCCCACCAGCGACCGCCTTGCATGTTGTTGAAAACAGTAGCCATTGTATCGAAAAGAAGTGAAGGACCTGCGTTAACCTCAACCTTGTAAGTGTAACAAGCAGGGAATATAATAAATCCTGCAACGAGAGCAACGAAGGTGTCAATAGCAATAACATTGATTGATTCACCCATAAGTGAGCGCTCTTTGTTGATATAGCTGCCGAAAATAGCCATTGAACCGATACCGAGGCTGAGTGTAAAGAATGCCTGGTTCATAGCCGCAACAATAACTTTACCATTGATTTTGCCGAAATCGGGAAGGAGGTAGAATGAAAGTCCTTCCTTTGCACCGCTGAGTGTAGCTGAACGAACAGCAAGCACAATCATGAGAAGAAGAAGAATAACCATCATATACTTGGTAACTCTTTCAAGACCACCCTGAAGATTGAAGCAGAGAATTCCAAAGCCGAGAACAACTGTGACGGCAAGGAAGATAACATTAACCTTCGGGTCTGTTATCATCGGAACGAAACCGATTTCCTGATTGTTTCCGGTGAGGAACTTGATGAAATAGTTAATCATCCAGCCTGTAACAACTGAATAGAATGCCATAAGGCATACATTACCTGCAAGAGCGGCATAACCGTGAAGATGCCATTTCTGCTTTGGCTTTTCGAGCTTCTGATACATACGAACAGGGCTCGCCTGAGAAGCTCTGCCGAGGCTGAACTCCATAATCATAACAGGAAGACCGAGGATAATAAGACAGAGAATATAAATAAGAACAAAACTGCCGCCACCATTCTGACCTGTCATCCATGGAAACTTCCATACGTTTCCGCATCCGATTGCACAGCCGGCACTCAGAAGGATAAATCCAAGACGGCTACCCAATCGTTCTCTTTGTTTTTCCATTGAAAAAACTCCTTTCTAAATATAACAACTCATTATATCACGCATTACAATATGTTTCAACATTTTTCACTAAAAAATAAATATTTTTACAACATATTGACAATGTAAAAAATGATGCTATAATAGTTTTGTTCCTTGTAACTGACGGATTTGTGGAGTACCACATGGGAGCAGGGAATTACATAATGTCGACCGTCTGGGCAGTTTTGTTTTCTTATGAGAACAGAACTGTCCTTTTTGTTTTGTAAAATTAATTCGGAGGTATAGTTATGGAAAAAGTTAACCAGGTTTACGAAGGAAAAGCAAAGAAGGTTTTCTCAACCGAGGACGAGAATCTCTTTATCGTATCTTATAAGGACGATGCAACTGCATTCAACGGACTTAAGAAGGGTACAATCACAGGTAAGGGTATTGTTAACAATAAGATGTCAAACTACCTTATGCAGATTCTTGAGAAGAATGGCGTTCCTACACATTTTGTTGAGGAAATCAATGACCGTGAAACAATAGTTAAGAAGGTTTCAATTGTTCCTCTTGAGGTTATCATCCGTAATGTATCAGCCGGTTCATTCGCTAAGAACTACGGTGTTGAAGAGGGTATCACATTCCCGGAGCCGACAATCGAGTTCTCATATAAGAATGATGCTCTCGGCGATCCGCTTATCAATGAATATCACGCATTCGCTCTCGGCCTTGCTACTAAGGAAGAGATTAATACAATCAAGACAATGGCTTTCAAGATTGACGAAATCCTCAAGGAGTATTTCAAGAATCTCGGTGTTCGTCTTATTGACTTCAAGCTCGAGTTCGGTAAGACAGCAGACGGCACAATCGTTCTCGCTGACGAAATCTCACCTGATACCTGCCGTTTCTGGGATATCAACACAAATGAGAAGCTCGATAAGGACCGCTTCAGAAGAGACCTCGGCGGAGTTGAAGGCGCTTATCAGGAAATGATGAAGAGAGTCTTCGGCGAATAATTTAATATTGTAATAAATTGATCCCGGTAATAACTGGGGTCTTTTTTTGCACAATTATGCTCTGCTATACAGATTTCTATGATCCTTGCCCTACAACTTCTGTGTAGTCTTTCGTAGTGGACGATGCCCACATCGTCCATTCAGGCGCCCCATGGGGGAGCTGTCTGCGAAGCAGACTGAGGGGGTA